>NZ_JNWZ01000006.1 GCF_000716545.1 Kitasatospora phosalacinea | reverse complement strand
GGCCCCGGTGGGGCGGGGGGCCGGTGCGGGTCGGGCATACTCGGGTGGGTGAGTATCGCAGCGCAGACCCGTAGCCTCCCCGTACCCGACGGCCTGGAGGGCGAGCGGCTGGACGCCGCCCTGGCCCGGATGTTCGGGTTCTCCCGCACCAAGGCCGCCGAACTCGCCGCCGAGGGCAAGGTCACCCTGGACGGCGCGGTCGCCGGGAAGTCGGACCGGGTCACCGCTGGGTCCTGGCTGGAGGTCGAGATCCCGGCCCCCGCCGCGCCCGTGCAGGTCGTCGCCGAGGCCGTCGAGGGCATGCGGATCATCCACGACGACGACCACGTCGTCGTCATCGACAAGCCGGTCGGCGTGGCCGCGCACCCCAGCCCCGGCTGGACCGGCCCCACCGTGATCGGCGGCCTGGCCGCGGCCGGCTACCGGATCTCCACCTCCGGCGCCGCCGAGCGCCAGGGCGTCGTGCACCGCCTGGACGTCGGCACCTCCGGGATCATGGTGGTCGCCAAGTCCGAGCGGGCCTACACCGACCTGAAGCGGCAGTTCCACGACCGGGTCACCGAGAAGAAGTACAACGCGCTGGTCCAGGGCCACCCCGACCCGCTGTCCGGCACCGTGGACGCGCCGATCGGCCGGCACCCCAGCAGCGACTGGAAGTGGGCCGTCACCCGCGACGGCAAGCCCTCCGTCACGCACTACGACCTGATCGAGGCGTACCGGGCCGCGTCCCTGCTGGACATCAAGCTGGAGACCGGCCGCACCCACCAGATCCGGGTGCACATGTCCGCGCTGCGGCACCCCTGCGTCGGCGACCTCACCTACGGCGCGGACCCGACGCTGGCCAAGCGGCTGGGCCTGACCCGGCAGTGGCTGCACGCCGTCTCGCTGGGCTTCGAGCACCCGGAGGACGGGCGCTGGGTCGAGTTCGCCTCCACCTACCCCGAGGACCTCCAGCACGCGCTGGACGTCATCGCGAGGGAGAGCTGAGATGGGCGGTGCGTCGACGGGCGTGTCGATCCGGGTGGTCGACGGGGACGCGGACATGGCGCTGGCGCGCGGTGTCCGGCACGAGGTGTTCGTGGTCGAGCAGGAGGTGCCGCGGGAGCTGGAGTACGACGCGTACGACGCGACCTCCACGCACCTGCTGGCCGTCGACCCGGACGGGGCCGCGCTCGGCACCGTCCGGATGATCCACGGGGCCGAGGCGCTGGCGATGACCGGCGGCACCGAGGGGCGGGTGCTGCTCGGCCGGCTCGCCGTGGTCGCCGCCGCCCGCGGGACCGGGCTGGGCGCGCAACTGGTGCGCGCGGTCGAGGAGTTGGGGCGGGAGCGGGGTGCCCGCGAGGTGGAGCTGCACGCCCAGGTGCAGGCGCTCGGGTTCTACGAGCGGCTGGGGTACGTGGCCGAGGGGCCGGTGTACGAGGACGCCGGGATCCCGCACCGGACCATGACGCGGGTGCTGTAGGGCGCGAGGGGGCGGGGCCGCGTCCGGGGCGTTCCGGACGCGGTCACCCGGTGCGCACGCGCGGCAGGGACTGCGGGTGGTGGTCGCGCAGGTGCGCCAGCAGGTGCTCGCGGGCGGCGAGCCTGAGGGCGGCGGCGGTGTCCGGGTCGCGGGCGGTCATCATGGCGCGCACGACGATGGTGGAGGGGGTGGTGTCGCTGACGGCCAGCGACCACTCCCGGCCGTCCCAGAGGTCGGTGCCGGCGAGGTAGCGCTCCAGTTCGACGCGCAGGGCGTCGACGGGGGTGCGGTGGTCGAGGTGCAGCAGCACCCAGGCGAGCAGGCCCGGGTCGCGGCGGGTCCAGTTCTCGTACGGCCGGGAGACGAAGTAGGAGACCGGGACGACCAGGCGGCGGTGGTCCCACAGGCGCAGCACCAGGTAGGAGAGGGTGATCTCCTCGACGGTGCCCTGCTGGCCGTCCACGACGACGGTGTCGCCGATCCGGACGGTGTCGCTGAAGGCGATCTGCAGGCCGGCGAAGAAGTTGCCCAGGGCGGACTGGGCGGCGATGCCCGCGATGATGCCGAGGATGCCGGCGGAGGCGAGCAGGCCGGCGCCGACGGTGCGCATCGCGTCGAAGGTGAGCAGCAGCGCGCCGACGGTGACGACCCAGACGACGGCGGAGCCGCCCCGGCGGACCAGGCCGAGCTGGGTGCGGACGCGCTGGACCCGGGAGGCGTCCTCGGTGATCGTCTCGTAGCGGCTGAAGACCGCCTCCAGGGCGGCGGCCAGCACCCGGACGGTCAGCCAGCCGAGCGAGCCGATCAGCACCAGCAGGACGCCGTGGCGGATCGCGGCGTCGTCGGTGCGGAGGATCCGGTGTACCGGTCGGGAGGCGAGCAACAGGGCCGACAGCAAAGCCAGTTGGAGCGGGACGCGGCAGCGGCGCAGCTCGGCCCAGACCGGGGCGTCGGGGTTGCGGGCCGCCAGGCGTTGAAGGATCTGGTCGGCCAGCCAGCCGGCGAACAGGGCGGCGAAGACGGCGGTGAGCAGGCTGGCGAGCGGCCAGAACACGGGTCACCTCGGGTGGTCGGCCAGGGGGTGGGGGATTCGCACCCTATCGCGGGGGATTGCGGCGGTTCGGGAGCCCGGGCCGGTGGCGCGGGACGCCGGGCGGGAGGCGCCCCGGGACTGACGGATTCCCTACCTGCCGCCCGGTTAGGATCTTCGGCATGGGCTTCGGTGGGGCGTGGCGCGGGTGGTGGACCAGGCGCAGGACGGTGCTGGCCGGCGGAGTGGCGGCCGTGCTGCTGGTCGGCGGCGGGGCGGTCGCGCTGGCGGGGCAGCCGGAGCGGGTGCACCGGGAGGACCGCTTCCTGGAGATGCCCGAGAGCGCGGGCGGCGCCGGGGCCGTCCGGATCGACACCTCGTTCTTCACCGCCGGCGGCTCCGGGCCGCGCCCGGCGGTGCTGCTGGCGCACGGCTTCGGCGGGTCGAAGGACGAACTGCGCCCGCGCGCCGAGGAGTTGGCCCGCGAAGGGTACGCGGTGCTGACCTGGTCGGCGCGCGGCTTCGGGAAGTCCACCGGGCAGATCGGGCTGAACCAGCCCGAGCGCGAAGTCGCCGACGTGTCGCGGCTGGTGGACTGGCTGGCGCAGCGCCCCGAGGTGCGGCTGGACGGCCCCGGCGACCCGAAGGTGGGCGTCACCGGCGCCTCGTACGGCGGGGCGGTGTCGCTGCTGGCGGCCGGGTACGACAGCCGGATCGACGCGATCGCCCCGCAGATCACCTGGTTCGACCTGGCGGACGCGCTCTTCCCGCAGGCCGCGCAGGGCGGTTCGGCCGCCGACGGGGTGTTCAAGAAGCTGTGGGCCGGGATCTTCTTCACCACCGGCTCGTCCTCGGCCTTCGGGGAGGGCTCGGCGCCTCCCGGCGGGGCTCCCACCGGGGCTCCCGGCGGGGCTCCTTCCGGGGCGCCGGACACCGGGGCCCCGGAGGCGGGGCCGGTGGGCTGCGGGCGGTTCCGGGCCGAGCTGTGCGAGATGTACGACCGGGTCGCGGCGGCCGGGCGGCCGGACGCCGACGCCGTGAAGCTGCTGGAGCACTCCAGCCCCGCCTCGGTGGCGGACCGGATCAAGGTGCCGACGCTGGTGGTCCAGGGCCAGCAGGACTCGCTGTTCCCGCTCGACCAGGGCGACCGGATCGCCAAGGCGGTGGCCGCGAACGGCGCGCCCGTCGCGGTGGACTGGTTCGGCGCCGGACACGACGGCGGCCAGGAGACCAGCACCCGCGCCGACGCCCGGATCACCGCCTGGTTCGACCACTACCTCAAGGGCGACGGCACGGACACCGGCCCCGCGTTCCGGGTCACCCGCACCGGCGGCGTCGACTCCACCGGCTTCCAGGCGGTGCTGCGCGGAGCCGACGCCGACGCCTACCCCGGACTGGACGGCACGGACCGGCGCGAGGTCGAACTGACCGGCCGCGAACAGCGGATCGCCAACCCGCCCGGCGGGGCGCCGCCCAACATCTCCACCCTGCCCGGCATCGGCGCGCTGGCCCAGCTGTCCTCGGTCGGCGCGGGCCTGTCCATCGACTTCCCCGGCCAGTACGCCTCCTTCGACTCGGCCCCGCTGGACACCGCCCTGGACCTGACCGGCGCCCCGTCGGTCTCGGTGCGGATCGCGGCGGACGCCCCCGAGGCGGTGCTGTTCGCCAAGCTGTACGACGTCGCCCCCGACGGCAAGCAGACGCTCCCGCAGCAACTCGTCGCACCGCTGCGGGTGACCGGCGCGGACGCGCCCGGCGGGCGGACGGTGCGGATCACGCTGCCCGCCGTGGAGCACCGGTTCCCGGCCGGGCACCGGCTGCGCCTGGTGCTGGCCGCCACCGACCTGGCGTACGCCTCGCCCGCCCGGCCCGCCACGTACACCGTCTCGGAGGCCGGGGCGCTGAGCGTGCCGACGGTGCCCGGGCTGCGCACCGAGTCCGCGCCGGTGCCGGACCGGACGTGGATGCTGCCGCTGGTCGCGCTGGCCGTCGCCGCGCTGCTGGTGTTCGCCCGTCGGCGCCGGGACACCGCCCCGGCGCCGGAGCCGGAGCTCGCCGACGTGCCGCTGGTGATCACCGGCCTGTCGAAGAAGTACAAGGGCTCCGTCGACCGGTACGCGGTACGGGAGTTGTCGCTGCGCGTGGAGCGCGGGCAGGTGCTCGGCCTGCTCGGCCCCAACGGCGCGGGCAAGACCACCACGCTGCGGATGCTGATGGGCCTGATCCGCCCCGACGCGGGCGAGGTTCGGGTGTTCGGCCAGGCGATCCGGCCGGGCGCGCCGGTGCTCTCCCGGGTCGGCGCGTTCGTCGAGGGCCCGGGCTTCCTGCCGCACCTGACCGGCCGGGCCAACCTGGAGTCGTACTGGGCGGCCACCGGGCGGCCCGTCGAGGACGCCCGCTTCGCCGAGGCACTGGAGATCGCCGGTCTCGGCGAGGCCCTGGAACGCGCGGTGCGCACCTACTCGCAGGGCATGCGGCAGCGCCTGGCCATCGCCCAGGCCATGCTGGGCCTGCCCGACCTGCTGATCCTGGACGAACCCACCAACGGGCTCGACCCGCCGCAGATCCGCGAGATGCGGGAGGTGATGGTCCGGTACGCCGCCGCCGGGCGCACCGTCATCGTCTCCAGCCACCTGCTCGCCGAGGTCGAGCAGTCCTGCACCCACCTGGTGGTGATGGAACGCGGGCAACTGGTGGTCGCCGGGCCGACCGCGGAGATCACCGGCGCGGGCGAACAGCTGCTGGTCTCGGTCGAGGACGGCTTCGAGGGCGCGTCGCTCGAAGCGGTGGCCGGGAAGCTGGCGGAACTGGCCGGCATCGCCTCGGCGGAGGCCGCGGACGCCGGGCTGCTGGTGCGGCTGGACGGCCTGCCCGCGAGCCGGCTGACCGCCGAACTGGTGCGCCTGGGCGTGCCGGTGACCGGCATCGGGCCGCAGCGCCGACTGGAGGACGCCTTCCTGTCCCTGATCCGAGGAGCGGCATGAGCGGGACGAACGGGACGAGCGGAACGACGGGTGCGGGCGGGGCCGTGCTCGGCGCCGCGGGTGACACCGCCGCGCCCGGCTACCGGGCCGGCCGGACGCTGCCGCTGCGGGTCGAGGCGATGCGCCAGCTGCGCCGCCGCCGCACCCTGGTGGTCGGCGGGGTGCTGGCCGTGCTGCCCCTCGTCCTGCTGGCGGCGTTCCAGCTCGGCGGCACGCCCGGGCGGGAGAACCGCACCACGTTCATCGAGCTGGCCACCTCCTCCGGGGTCAACTTCGCCACCACCATGCTGTTCGTGGGCACCGGCTTCCTGCTGGTCATCCCGGTCGCGCTGTTCTCCGGCGACGCGGTGGCCTCCGAGGCGAGCTGGTCCTCGCTGCGCTACCTGCTGGCGGCGCCGGTGCCCAGGGCCCGGCTGCTGGTGCGCAAGTTCACCGTGGCGATGGCGTTCTCGGCCGCGGCGGTGGTCCTGCTGCCCGCGGTGGGGCTGGTGGTCGGCACCGCCGCGTACGGCTGGGGGGACCTGAAGCTCCCCACCGGGGCGAGCCTGACCGCGACCGAGGCGCTGCCCCGGCTGGCGATCGCCGTGCTGTACGTGTTCCTCGCCGAGATCGTGATCGGCGCGCTGGCGTTCTGGCTCTCCACGGCCACCGACGCCCCGCTCGGCGCGGTCGGCGGCGCGGTCTTCGCCTCCATCGTCACGGGCGTGCTGGACGCCGTCACCGCGCTCGGCTCGCTGCGCGAATGGCTGCCCGCGCACTGGCAGTACGCCTGGGCGGACGCGCTCCAACCCCGGCTGGAGTGGGGCGGGATGGTGCAGGGCGTGGTGCTGTCGCTGTCGTACGCGGTGGTGCTGCTGGCGCTGGCGTTCCGCGGGTTCGCGGGGAAGGACGTGGTGTCCTGAGGGGGCGGGGCGGGGGCGGTGCCGCGTCACCCGTGTCACGTCAGCAGTGCCGCGTCACCGGGCGCCGTCGCGGACCAGGAGCAGGTCGAGGTCGAGGGCGTGGGCCCGGGACGTCCAGACGGGCAGGTGCTCGGTGAGGAACCAGAACGCCTCCTCCAGGTCGTCGTCGTCCAGCTCCTCGACGTCCTGCTCGTGGATGGACTCCGAGGCCAGGGCGGCGAGTTCGACCAGCAGGTCGGCGGTGTCGGTGCGGGCGGCCAGGGTCGGGCACGGCCAGGGCCAGTCATAGGCGGCGTCGGCCGGGAACGGCCAGGGGCGGGACCAGAGGGCGGTGAGGGCGGGGAGTTCCAGGGCGGTGAAGACCTCCGTCAGTTCGTCCCAGTGGCGGCCGGGGACGGAGACCGCGCCCAGGGGGGTGCCGAGGGCACCGGCGAGGGCGGGGAGCAGGGCGGTGTAGCGGGAGTCCGCGTCGGGGCGCAGCCGGCCGGAGAGCAACTCGGCGAGCGCGGCGGAGGGGGCCACGCCGGGAAGCGCGCGCTCGCCCGAGCCGGGCAGGCGCAGCAGGGTGGCGGCGTCCACCGCGAAAGCGGAGAAGTACTGTTCGGCCATGCCCGCATTCTGCCTCGGATGGGTGGCAACTGCCCCGGGGAGAGCGGGAATCGTCCGGGGAATCGGCGGGCGGACGGGGCGGTCGGGTCAGGCGGTCGGGGCGGTCGGTCAGGAGAAGCGGAAGAGCTGGGAGCCGTCGCCCGGTTTGCAGGTGGCGACGGTGAGCGTCTTGCCGCTCCCGTTGTCGGTCAGGCAGCCCTGCGGGCCGTAGCCGAACTTCAGCTGGAAGTTGCCGGAACCGGCGTCGGCGGGGTACCAGCTGATCATGTCGCCGAAGGAACCGGAGCCGGCGAGTTCGGCGATGCTGGGGCTGGTCGCGTACTGGGCGCCCAGGTTGATGCCGCTGCCGGCCTTGCAGGCGGTGAAGGTGGTCGCGCCGTTGGAGGCGGACTTGATCCAGCCGTAGGAGGTGTAGCCGCCGGAGACCACGGGGACGCCCGCGCTGACGGCGTCGGAGCCGAGGCCGATGGTCCGGCCGCTGCCGGTGTTGACCAGCCGGCCCCAGCCGGTGCCGCCGCAGCCCGAGGCGGGGCCGGACGGGGTGGTGGGGGCGGTGGTGGTCTGCTTGGGCGGGTTGGGGGTGCTGCCGCCGCCTCCGCCTCCGTTGTTGCCGGTGCCGGTGCCGGTGCCGCTGCCCGAGGTGGTCGAGGTGCCGCCGCCCGCGCTGCCGCCGCCGCTGCCGTTGGAGGTGCCCGGGTTGGTCCCGCCGCCTCCGCCTCCGCCGGTGCCCCCGTTGCCGCCGCCGGGGTTGCCGCCCTGGTTCGGGTCGGTGCCCGGAGGGACGGGGTTGTCGGCCGGATCGGTGGCGGGGGCGGAGGACGGCGGCGGGGCGGGGGAGAGCTGCTCGGTGCCGGAGGCGCTGGGGGACGGGGACGGGGGCGCGGAGGTGCCGGTGGCCGCGGCGGGGACGCTGCCGGGGTTCTGGGTCCGGTCGGCGGCGGTGTGCGCGTCCCGGTCCTGCTGCCAGGGCAGCAGGTCGAAGTGCTGGGCGGTCATCCCGCCGCCGGTGACCAGCACCACGGGCAGGATCAGGGTGGCCAGCCGGCGGCGCCCGGAGCGCTTCTCGGCGGCGGGGGCGGCGGTCGCGGCCGGAGCGGCGGCCGGAGCGGGCTCGGCGGCCGGAGCCGCCACCGGGGTCGCGGTCGGTTCCGGGGCCGGGACGACCGGCGGGCCCTCGACGGGTTCGGGCGGGGCGAGCACCGCGCCGAGGCCGGTCGGGGTGGACATCGCCTGCCGGGCGGCGACGGCCATCGCCGCCGCGTCCGGGTAGCGGTCCTCGGGCTGCTTGGCGAGCGCCTTGGCGACCACCGCCCGCACCGGAGCGGGCACGCTCTCCGGGAGCTCGGGCACCGGCTCGCGGACGTGCTTGAGCACCACTTCGAGCGGTGTCCCGCCGGTGAACGGCACCGCGCCGGCCAGCAGTTCGTACAGCACCACGCCGACCGAGTAGAGGTCGGACACCGCCGAGGCGTCCTTGCCCTCGGCGCGTTCCGGGGCCATGTACAGGGCGGTGCCGATCACCGCGTGGGCGGTGGTGATCCGGGTGTCGGCCAGGGTGCGGGCGATGCCGAAGTCGGTGACGGTGATCCGCCCGTCCGCGTCGATCATCAGGTTGGAGGGCTTGATGTCCCGGTGCACGATGCCCTGCCGGTGCGCGGCGTGCAGCGCGTCCAGCACCTGGGCGGCGACGTCCAGCGCCCGGTCGGGCGGGAACGCCTTGCGCTCGCGGGCCCGGTCGAGCGGCTTGCCGGACAGCAGTTCCATCACGATGTACGCGGTCCTGGCGCCCGGCTCGCCGTCGTCCTCGCCGTAGTCGTGGATGTGCACCACGCCGCGGTGGTTCATCGCGGCCAGCACCGTCGCCTCGCGGCGGAACCGGGCGGCGAAGACCTCGTCCTCCATCAGCGCCGGAAGCACGATCTTCACCGCGACCTGACGGCCCAGCACCTGGTCCTCGGCCCGCCAGACCTCGCCCATCGCGCCGCTGCCGAGCCGCTCGGAGAGGGCGTAGCGGCCCCCGAGCACGGTCCCCCGACCCCACATGTCCCGCATCCCCCGAGCATGGTGTACGACTTGTCAGCGGTCATTCTGACTGCTCGACCGCGCGGGGGGAAGCCGGTACCGCCCCGCGCCCCGCCCGGCCGCGGCGACTCTACACCCGTTGATCGGTGCAACCGCCGTGCGGGCGGTGGATCTTGACGCTCGGTCAGCCGGCCGTGCCTCGCCCCCGGGAACGGTGCCCGGGGGCGAGGGCCGTGCCGGCCGGGGCCCGGTCAGCGGCGCAGGCGGGCGTCGGTGGCCAGGGAGTCGACCAGGGCCTCGACGCTCGCGGGCGGGAGGCCGCGGGAGACGAACCAGGCGCCGACGTTGCGCACGTCCCGCTCCAGGAAGGAGAGGCCGCGCGGGTTGGCCACCACGTCGACGATCTGCGGCACGTCGATGACCACCAGGCGGCCGCGGTGCACCAGGATGTTGTAGGCCGAGAGGTCTCCGTGCGCGTAGCCGTCGTAGGCCAGCAGCGCGAGGCTGCGGCCCAGCTGCGCCCACAGGTCTTCGATGTCGGCCTCCTCGGCGCGCAGTTGGGCCAGCCGGGGCGCGGCCGTGCCGTCCTCGTCGCCGACGAACTCCATCAGGATCTCGGTGCCGGTGATCTGCACCGGGTACGGCACGGCGACGCCCGCCGACCAGAGCCGGCACAGCGCGGCGAACTCGGCGGCCGCCCACTGGCCCGCGATCGCCTCCTTGCCGAAGGCGGTGCGCTTGGCCATCGCCCGGGTGACCCGGGACTCCTTGTGCTGGCGGCCCTCCAGGTATCCCGAGTCGCGGTGGAACATCCGGTGCTGGGCGTCCCGGTACCGCTTGGCGGCCATCAGGGTGCGGCGGCCGGTGCCGGGGACGGCGCGCTCCAGCAGGAAGACGTCCGCCTCCTTGCCGGTCTTCACGATGCCCAGTTCGGTGTCCACGGCCGCGAGTTCGGTGACGACCCAGTCGGGGCGCGGCTCGGGGCCCTTCTCGGTCGGGGTGGACTGGTCCCACGTCGACCAGCGGTCGCCCACGGCGGGGCCGTCGGTCACGGGGGCGGTGAACCGCTCCTCGGCGCCGGTGTCGGCGTCGCCGTCGGTGTCGGCGGCGGACTCGGCGGAGGCGAAGTAGTCGTACTCGGGCTGGGAGTCGTCGAAGCGGTCGGCCCGGCGGCCGCGACGGGAAGCGCCCTTGGGGCGGATGCGGGAGAAGGAATCGCTGTCGGCAAAGCGCTCGCGCACTGCGGTGGCTCCTGAGGAGTGGCCCACCGGGGCGCGGAGTGACGCGCTGTCAGCCGGTGGGGCGAAGACGGGGGGAGGCGTATGGCGCGCACACGAGGGCGCGCCGCGTCACGGCGGCAACCATCGGTCTGCACCTCCTCTCGTCGGGCCCGCGAACGCGCAGGGCGCGGCGGGACGGGGACCACTCTAGGTTCGGGGGCGGACGCGGCGCAAAGGGTTTTTCCCGAGGAGTTCCCCGGGGGAGCCCCGGGCGGTGGCGGCAGGGCGGAGGGCTGCGGGGCACGGCGTGTTGGGGTGGGGAATTCCCTATCACGCTGTACCTTGGGGGAAGATAGGGAAGGATAGGGAATGAACGATTTCTACTCCGTCGAGGACGTGGCGGAGCTGCTCGGGCTGCACGTGAAGACGGTGCGGGGGTACGTGCGGGACGGGAAGCTCAAGGCGGTGCGGATCGGCAAGCAGTACCGGATCGCCCGGGCGGAGGTGGAGGCGTTCACCGGGGGCGGGGTGCCGACGGGGCCGGCCCGGGTGGAGGTCTCGGCGGTGGTGCAGGTGGACGGGGTGGGCGCGCGGGACGCGGACCGGCTGGTGACGGGGGTGCTGGCGGCGGCGTCGGCGTGGTCCGGGGGGCCGCGGCCGCTGTGGGTGCAGGCGGTGCGGGAGGAGGAGCGGAGCGCGCTGCGGTTCGTGGTGATGGGCCCGCCCCGGCGGGTGTCCGAAGTACTGGCGTTGGTCGACGAGTTGGCGGGAGGCATGCGGTGACGGCGATCCGGGAGCTGGGCGGGGCGCAGGTGATGGTGGCCGAGGCCGGGGGCGAGGCGGTGGCGGGGGAGCGGCAGGCGCTGGACCTGCTGGGCGACGCGCACTACCGGGGCGCGTCCTGGGTGGCGGTGCCGGTGGAGCGGCTGGGGGTGGAGTTCTTCCGGCTGCGCAGCGGCGTCGCGGGGGCGGTGGTGCAGAAGTTCGCGCAGTACCGGATGGGCCTGGCGGTGGTGGGGGACGTTGCGGAGCAGGTGGCGGCGTCGGACGCGCTGCGCGACTTCGTCCGGGAGAGCAACCGCGGCCTGCAGCTGTGGTTCGTCGCGGACCTGGCGGAGCTGGCGGAGCGGCTGGCGGAGTAGCGCGTTATGCCGGGCAGTCGACTTGCCCGCGAGGACTTCCGGTGCCAGGTGACATGTGCAATTGTACATGTCACCTGGCCGTCGGGACGCCCCGACGGCCTCCGACCCTCCGCCGCGGCCCCCGACCGCGGCTCCCCACGGCCCGGAGGCCCCCACGTGCGAACCTTCCGGAAGGCATGCGCCCCCGCAGGACGAACGCCGAGCCTGCTGCTCTCCCTCTGCCTGACCCTCGGCTTCCTCGGCGCGCTGGCGCCGAGCGCCGGAGCGGCCGCCCCGGCCGGACAGCGACCGGCCGCGTCCGACCACCCCGCGAAGGCGTCGAAGTCGGCGCCGCGCAGCACCGAGGCGGCCGAGCGCCGCAAGGACTCCGACCGCGACGTGCGCTCGGACGCCAGCGAGCGGCCGCCGCTGGCGGCCACCGGCGAGCCGGACGAACCCGGCGGCGCGCGGGCCGGAGCCCGCGCGGCCGCGGCGGCCTGCAACGCCTCGGACTTCACCGGCCGCACCGGCGCCGCCCTGGTCGCGCAGATCAAGGCGTCCACCGTGGACTGCGTCAACTCGCTGTTCCTGCTCAAGGGCAACGACGCGAAGGCGGCGTTCGACGAGACGCAGATGACCACCGTCGCCGACGCGCTGCGCGACCTGTCAGCCGCCTACCCGGGCGACGACTCCACCTCCGCCCACCAGATCGTGCTGTACCTGCGGGCCGGCTACTACGTGCAGTGGTACAACCCGGACGTGGTGGGGGCGTACGGCAGCAAGCTGAAGAGCGCGATCGAGGGCGGCCTGGACGCCTTCTTCGGCAGCGCGCACTCGCGGGACGTCACCGACGCGAACGGCGAGACGCTGGGCGAGGCGGTCGTCCTGATCGACAGCGCCGCCGAGAACGCCCGCTACCTGAACGTCGTCAAGCGCCTGCTGGACGGCTACGACAGCGGCTACGACGCGTCCTGGTACATGGTCAACGCCGTCAACAACGGCTACACGGTGCTGTGGCGCGGCCACCAGAACAGCGACTTCCCGCCCGCCGTGCAGGCCGACCCGAGCGTGCTGGACACCCTGCGGTCCTTCGCCTCCCGCAACGCCGCGCTGCTCGGCGGCGACCACGGCTTCCTGGTCTCCAACGCCGGCCGCGAACTGGGCCGCTTCCTCCAGTACCCGGCGCTGCTGGCGAAGGTCCGGCCGCTGGTGAAGAGCCTGCTGGACCAGAGCTCGATCACCGGGCGCACCGCCGCGCTGTGGGTGGGCCTGGCCGAGATGACCGACAGCTACGACCAGGCCAACTGCTCGTACTACGGCACCTGCGACCTGGCCGACCGGCTCAAGGCCGCCGTGCTGACGGTCGACCGCACCTGCAGCCCCAGCATCAGGATCCTCGCCCAGGCCCTGACGGCCGACCAGCTGACCACCGCCTGCACCAGCCTCAAGGGCCAGGACGCCTACTTCCACAACGTGGTCCGGGACGGCGGCGCGGTCGCGGACGACAACAACACCACCATCGACGTGGTGGTCTTCCACTCCAGCGGCGACTACCAGACCTACGCCGGCACCATCTTCGGGATCTCCACCGACAACGGCGGCATGTACCTGGAGGGCGACCCGGCCGCGGCGGGCAACCAGCCCCGGTTCATCGCCTACGAGGCCGAGTGGGTCCGCCCGGACTTCCAGATCTGGAACCTCAACCACGAGTACACCCACTACCTCGACGGCCGCTTCGACATGGCCGGCGACTTCGAGGCCGGGATGACCACCCCGACCGTCTGGTGGGTCGAGGGCTTCGCCGAGTACGTCTCCTACTCGTACCGCAACGTCGAGTACACCGACGCGCTCGCCCGGGCCGGGCAGCACACCTACGCGCTGTCCACCCTGTTCGACACCACCTACGACAACGCCGACCAGACCCGGATCTACGACTGGGGCTACCTGGCGGTCCGCTACATGCTCCAGTCGCACCGCGCCGACCTGGACGCGGTGCTGGCCGAGTACCGCGCCGGTGACTGGGACGGGGCCCGGACGATCCTCAAGACCACCATCGGCACCCGCTACGACGCCGACTTCGACGCCTGGCTGACCGCCTGCGACGGTGGCGACTGCGGCGCCCCGGCCACCCCGACCGCCCCCGAGTGCACCGGCACCGACACCCGGCAGCTCGGCCGGGGCTGCGGCCGCTCGAACGTCTCCGCCACCGCCGGCAACTACGCCTACTTCTACCTGTACGTCCCGGCCGGCACCACCAGCCTGACCGTCACCGCCGGCGGCGGCACCGGCGACGCCGACCTCTACTACAACGGCACCGGCTGGGCCACCACCGGCTCGTACACCGCCAAGTCCACCGGAAGCGGCAACGCCGGGACCCTCACCGTCAGCAACCCGCCCGCGGGTTACAACTACGTCAGCCTCTACGGGCAGCAGTCCTTCGGCGGCGTCTCCGTCAGCACCTCGTACTGACCGGCCCCCGCACCGGACGGCCCGGCCCACCCCCGGTGGGCCGGGCCGTCGCGCGCCCCGGGATGGGCGATCATGGGAGGACCGCACCCGCAGCACCGAGGAGCCCGACCCGTGGCCGAGATCGTCCTGTTCCACTCCGCGTACGGCCTGCGCCCCGCCGTCACCGAGGCCGCCGACCGGCTGCGCGCCGCCGGGCACACCGTGCACACCCCCGACCTGTACGAGGGCCGGGTCTTCGACGAGCCGGAGGAGGGGACGGCGTACCGCGACCGGGTCGGCAACGACGAACTGCTGCGCCGGGCCGTCGGCGCCGTCGCCCCGCTGCTGCCGGCGGCGGACGGGCTGGTGTACGCCGGGTTCTCGCTCGGCGGGTCGCTGGCGCAGAACCTGGCGCTGGCCGACGAGCGGGCCCGCGCCCTGCTGCTCCTGCACGGCACCTCCGACCTGCGGGAGGACGCCGCGACGGAGATCCCGGTGCAACTGCACGTCGCCGAGCCGGACGCGTTCGAGTCCGAGGACTGGCTGAACACCTGGTACCTGCTGATGACCCGGGCCGGTGCCGACGTCGAGGTGCACCGCTACCGGGGCGCCGGACACCTGTACACCGACGCCGGGCTGCCCGACCACGACGCCGAGGCCGCCGAGCGGACCTGGGCGGCCGCGCTGGCGTTCCTGGCGGAGCTGGACGGACAGGGCTGACGGGCGGCCGGCCGGCGGGGCCGGGCGCCGCTCAGGACGCGAAGACCACGCTGCGGCCGTCGGCGCCCGGCTCCAGGAAGGCCAGCAGCCGCTCGCCCTCCCGCTCCAGCTCGGCGCGGGCGCCGTGCGGCAGCAGCGGGGTGAGGGTGAGCACGGCGGCGCCGCGCCGGCACTCGTGCTCCCACACGCCCGCCACCCGCCCGTCCACCAGGTAGGAGGCCAGCAGCGTCCCGTTGACCGCCCGGTAGACCCGCCGGTGGATCGCGGCGGGCAGCATCCGGGTGCGGTCGGCGTGCGAGAGCAGCGCGGCGTCCCACTTCGGCAGGAAGCGCACCGGCAGCTCGCGCTCCGGCCCGGCGGGCGGCGGCGGGGCGTCGGGCAGGTCGAGCAGCTCGCGGCCGTCCTCGGCCAGGTAGCGGACCAGGCCGCCCAGTTCGGCCAGCGCCGGGTCGACCTGGCGCAGCCGCAGGCCGGTGAAGTGCGCGACGTCGGCGCGCGAGGCCGGACCGTAGGCCGCCAGGTAGCGGCGCACCAGGCGGGCGGTGGCGACCGGTTCGGGCGGCAGCTCGCCGTCCCAGAGCACCATCCTCGGCTTGCCGTGCGCCCGCCAGTGCCCGGACGGGGCGACGTGCACCAGCGGGAGCAGCGCCCGCGGGTAGTGCAGCAGGTCCGCGGCGCCGACCCGGCCGCCGGACGCCTCGGCGGTGTGCTCGCGCAGCTCCTCGGCGCTGCGCGGGACGGCGGTGAAGGCCCGCAGCGAGGCCTCCAGGGCCGCCTCGTCCAGGCCGGCGTCCCGGTGCCGGGCGCGCAGGTCGGCCAGCCAGCGGCGGCGCCAGGCCGCGGCCAGGTGCCCGTAGTCGGCCCCGGAGACCAGGTGCAGGGTGCCGCGCATCAGCGTCGACTTGACCACGGTGCCGTCCAGCAGCGCGGCCTCCAGCTCCCGGTGCTCGAAGCCGGGCAGCCGGGCCCACAGCGCCAGGTGCGGGGAGGGCGAGTACTGGGCCTGCAGGGCGGTCAGCCGGGCCACCGCGGCGGCGGCGGTCGGCCGCTCGGCGCGGTCCAGCAGCTGACGGCCGAAGTAGGAGAGGGTCAGCTCGCGGTCGGACAGCGTGCGGACGGCGGTCATCGCCTGGCCTCCTGGGGTGCGGGCGGGAGCGGCCCAACCTAACAGCCGGTCAGGACGGCGGGGGGCGCGTGAAGGGTCCGCGTCGGGGTGCTCCCGGGGGGTCGGGAGGGGACTAGACTCGGTGGCGCGAACCCGGAAGCCGTGGTCCGAGCCCTGGTGGTGGCTCGGGCCTCACGTGTTTCAGCCCTCTCCCAGGACCCCGGAGGCCCCGCCTTGAGCGACCAGCCGTACGCGCACCTGCACGTCCACACCGAGTACTCGATGCTGGACGGCGCCGCCCGGTTGAAGCAGCTCTTCAAGGAGGTCGAGCGGCTCGGGCAGACCCACGTCGCGATGACCGACCACGGCAACATGTACGGCGCCGCCGAGTTCCACAAGCAGGCCACCGCGGCCGGCATCACCCCGGTGATCGGCATCGAGGCGTACGTCGCCCCGGACTCCCGGACCAACACCAAGCGCGTCCTGTGGGGCCAGCCGCACCAGAAGAAGGACGACGTCTCGGCGTCCGGCGCGTACACCCACAAGACCATCTGGGCCCGGAACAAGGAGGGCCTGCACAACCTCTTCAAGCTGACCTCGCGCTCCTACGCGGAGGGCTGGCTGGTGAAGTGGCCCCGGATGGACAAGGAGATCATCTCCGAGCACGCGGCCGGCCTGATGGCCACCACCGGCTGCCCCTCCGGCGAGGTGCAGACCCGGCTGCGGCTGGGCCAGTTCGACGAGGCGGTCCGCTCGGCCGGCGAGTACCAGGACATCTTCGGCAAGGAGAACTACTTCCTGGAGCTGATGGACCACGGCCTGGACATCGAGAAGCGGGTCCGCGACGGGCTGCTGGAGATCAGCAGGAAGCTGAACATCCCGCCGGTGGTCACCAACGACTCGCACTACACCACCGAGGCCGACGCGGGCGCCCACGACCTGCTGCTGTGCGTGCAGACCGGCAAGAACCTCTCCGACCCGGACCGCTTCCGGTTCGACGGCACCGGCTACTACATCAAGTCGGCCGCCGAGATGTACGCCCTCGACTCCTCCGACGCCTGGCAGGAGGGCTGCCGCAACAGCCAGCTGCTGGTCGCCCAGCGGGTCGACACCGAGGGCATGTTCACGTTCAAGAACCTGATGCCGCGCTTCCCGATCCCGGAGGGCTTCGAGTCCGAGGCGGACTTCTTCAAGTCCAAGGTCTGGGAGGGCATGGACTGGCGCTTCCCGAACGGCTACGACGAGGAGCACAAGAAGCTCGCCGAGTACGAGATGGACACCATCATCCAGATGGGGTTCCCGGCGTACTTCCTCGTGGTCGCCGACTTCATCATGTGGGCCAAGAGCCAGGGCATCGCGGTCGGCCCCGGCCGCGGCTCGGCGGCCGGCTCGCTGGTCGCCTACGCGATGGGCATCACCGACCTCGACCCGATCCCGCACGGCCTGATCTTCGAGCGCTTCCTCAACCCCGAGCGCATCTCCATGCCCGACGTCGACATCGACTTCGACGAGCGCCGGCGCGGCGACGTGATCCGCTACGTGACCGAGAAGTGGGGCTCCGACAAGGTCGCCATGATCGTCACGTACGGCACCATCAAGGCGAAGGCCGCCATCAAGGACTCCTCCCGGGTCCTGGGCTACCCGTACGCGATGGGCGACCGGATCACCAAGGCGATGCCGCCGGACGTGATGGGCAAGGGCATCCCGCTGTCCGGCATCACCGACCCCTCGCACCCCCGCTACGGCGAGGCGGGCGAGATCCGCGGCCTGTACGAGAACGACCCCGACGTCCGCAAGGTGATCGACACCGCGCGCGGCATCGAGGGCCTGATCCGCCAGCCCGGCGTGCACGCGGCCGGCGTGATCATGTCCGCCGAGCCGCTGACCGACCACATCCCGGTGTGGACCAGGCACACCGACGGCGTCACCATCACCCAGTTCGACTACCCCACCTGCGAAGGCCTCGGCCTCCTCAAGATGGACTTCCTCGGACTGCGCAACCTGACGATCATGGACGACGCCGTCAAGGCGATCGAGAAGAACAAGGGCATCAAGATCGAGCTGCTGGAACTGCCGCTCGACGACAAGCCCGCCTACGAACTGCTCGCCCGCGGCGACACGCTCGGCGTCTTCCAGCTCGACGGCGGCCCGATGCGCTCGCTGCTGCGCCTGATGAAGCCCGACAACTTCGAGGACATCTCCGCCGTCCTGGCGCTGTACCGGCCCGGCCCGATGGGCGTCAACTCGCACACCAACTACGCGCTGCGCAAGAACGGCCAGCAGGAGATCACCCCGATCCACCCGGAGCTGGAGGAGCCGCTGCGGGAGATCCTGGAGCCGACCTACGGCCTGATCGTCTACCAGGAGCAGGTGCAGAAGGCCGCGCAGATCCTGGCCGGCTACTCGCTCGGCCAGGCCGACCTGCTGCGCCGCGCGATGGGCAAGAAGAAGAAGGAGATCCTGGAGGCCGAGTTCGTCCCGTTCCAGAAGGGCTGCCGGGAGCGCGGCTACTCGGACGCGGCGATCCAGGCGGTGTGGGACGTCCTCGTCCCGTTCTCCGGCTACGCCTTCAACAAGGCGCACACCGCCGGCTACGGGCTGGTCTCGTACTGGACGGCGTACCTCAAGGCCAACTACCCGGCCGAGTACATGTCGGCGCTGCTCACCTCGGTCAAGGACGACAAGGACAAGTCCGCGGTCTACCTCAACGAGTGCCGCAAGATGGGCATCCAGGTGCTCCCGCCGGACGTCAACGAGTCGGACGCCGACTTCACCCCGCACGGCAGCGACACCGTCCGGTTCGGCCTGACCGCGATCCGCAACGTCGGCGGGCCGGTGGTGGAGTCGATGATCCGCACCCGCAAGGCCAAGGGGAAGTTCACCTCCTTCCCGGACTTCCTGGAGAAGGTCGAGTCGGTGGTCTGCAACAAGCGCACCGTCGAATCGCTGATCAAGGCCGGCTCCTTCGACTCGCTCGGGCACACCCGCAAGGGCCTGACCGCCCAGTTCGAGCCGATGATCGACAACGTGGTCGGGATCAAGCGCAAGGAGGCCGAGGGGCAGTTCGACCTGTTCGGCGGCGACTCGGTCTCGGACGAGCCGTCCTTCGGGCTGGACGTGGTGTTCTCCGAGGAGGAGTGGGAGAAGTCCTTCCTGCTCACCCAGGAGCGCGAGATGCTCGGCCTGTACGTCTCCTCGCACCCGCTGCACGGCATCGAGCACGTCCTGGCCGACAAGGCGGACTGCGCGGTCGCCGACCTCGCTGAGCGCCCCGACGGCGCGATCGTCACCATCGGCGGCATCATCTCCGGCCTCCAGCGCAAGATGACCAAGCAGGGCAACGCCTGGGCGATCGCCACCGTCGAGGACCTGGCCGGTTCGATCGACTGCATGTTCTTCCCCGCCAGCTACCAGCTGGTCTCCTCCCAACTGGTCGAGGACGCCGTGGTGTTCGTCCGCGGCAAGCTCGACAAGCGGGAGGACGTGCCGCGGCTGATGGGCATGGAGCTGTCGGTGCCCGACCTGAGCAACGTCGGGGCGCAGCTGCCGATCGTGATCACCGTGCCGGAGAACAAGCTCACCCCGCCGATCGTCGCCCGGCTCGGCGAGGTGCTGGGCAGCCACCGGGGCAGCACCGAGGTCCACGTCCACCTGCGCGGCCGGGCCAGGACGGTGGTGCTGCGCCTGGACCGGCACCGGGTGAAGTCCGACCCGGCGCTGTTCGGCGACCTCAAGCAGCTGCTCGGACCGAGCTGCCTGGCCAGCTGACGGAACGGCCCCGGCGGAGCGTGTGCTCCGCCGGGGCCGCGCCGCCCGTTCCGGGCCGCCGGGTCAGGCCTCCTTGACCACCACGGTCTTGGCGGCCTTGTCGTGGAAGCACTGCTGGAGCGGCTTGTCCCACAGCTGGGACAGGACGTTGACCAGCATGAACAGGCCGCCGACGTACGGGACCAGGAACGGGCCGCCGTAGACGCCCGCCCTGGTCCACAGCTCGTTGTCGGTCGGCCGGCCGCCGTGGGCGGCGCTGACCACGCGCAGCCGCATGGCCTTCTTGCCGATGGTCTGGCCCTGCTGGGTCAGCAGCATGCCGCCGTCGTAGGCGACGAGGACCACCGCGGCGAGCACGTAGTACAGGAAGCCCGCCTGCGTGATCAGGCTGATCACCACGAGCGGCACCAGGAGGACCGCCCCGTCGATCAGGCGGGCCAGGAAGCGGTCCAGCGGCGCGGCCAGCGCCCGGGTGCCCGGCGCGGGCTGCGCGCCGGGCGACGGGGTCGGGCCGAGCCAGGCGGGGGTCCCGCCCTGCGGATGGGGGGCGTAGGGGTCGTAGCCGGGAGGGGTGCTGCTGCTCATGCGGGCGACTCCAGCTCAACTGTCGGAAATCCTGGAGTCGTTGTACCGGTCCCGGGTGAATTCGGGAACGGTGATCGGACAATCGTTACCCGGCGCCCGGCTCAACTCCAGCGGTAGCGGCGCCGCAGCGAGTCCACCACCAGCTGGAAGCGGGCCCGGTCCAGGGCGCAGGCCTCCCGGCGCATCCCGCCGTCGCGCACCCGGAACACCCGGTCCAGCGCCACCCAGGAGTCCCGGCCGCTGCGGTCCCACGGGCCGGCGCCCAGCGGCACCCAGTCCCGGTCGTCGGCGTGGCCCTTGCTGGACAGCATCACCGTCAGCAGCGACCCGCCCGGCTCCCGGGCCACCACCAGCACCGGCCGGTCCTTGCCCCGGCCGTCGTTCTCCTCGTACGGCACCCACGTCCAGACGATCTCGCCCGGGTCCGGATCGCCGTCGTGGTCCGGCGCGTACTCGGTGCGCACCGGGCCCACGCCCTCGGCCCGGACCTCCACCGTGGCGTCCGGGCCGAACCGGCCCGGCTGCTCCTGCTGCTCGTTCAACTGATGCATGGCGGAAGGCTAGCGGCCGCTCCGGAGCGCCGGGTCGGCGGCCGTCAGGCGGAGCGCAGTCCGGCCGGGACGGCCGCGTGCAGGGCCGCCGTGAAGGCCGCCACCGCCGGGTGGGCCGCGCCGCCCGAGCGGAACGCGGTGCGGGTGCGCCGGTACAGCGGCAGCCGGGTCAGCGCGACGCCCGGCGGGCAGGGGTCGATGCCCAGGTGCGGGACCAGCGCCACCCCCTGGCCCGCCGCGACCAGGGCCAGCTGCGCGGCGAAGTCGTCCACCCGGTGGCGCACCCGCGGGCTGAACCCGGCGGACTGGCACACCCGTTGGACCATCGCGTGGCAGAGCGTGCCGACCGGGGAGGTGATCCACGGGCTGTCCCGGTGCCCGGCCGGCGTGCCCCCGGAGCGGGCCGCCAGGTACAGCGGCTCGGCGAACACCGGCCCGGTCAGCGCGATCCCCTCCTCGGGCTCGCCCGGCACCAGGTCGTACTCGTGCACCAGCGCCACGTCCAGCTCGCCCGCGCGCAGCGCCCCGGCCACCGCCGCCGGATCCACCTCGCTCACCATCGGCTCCAACTCCGGGTGCCGGGAGGCCAGTTCGGCCAGCGCCACGGGCACCAGGGCGCGCACCGCGGACGGGTAGGCGCCGATCCGCAGCGGCCCGGCCGGCCCCGTCCGGGCGTGCGCCAGCTCGGCGTCCGCCCGCTCCAGCAGCTCCAGCACCGCCTCGGTGTGCCGCACCAGGTTCCGCCCCGCCGGGGTCAGCGCCACCCGCCGCCCGGTCCGCTCCAGCAGCGGCACCCCCGCCTCCCGCTCCAGCACCGACAGCTGCTGGGACACCGCCGAGGGGCTGAACGACAACGCCTCCGCGACCGCCGCGATCGTCCCCAGGTGGGCCAGTTCGCGCAGCAACCGCAGCCTTCGCACATCGAGCATCGGCCCAGCTTACGAGAGCCATCGGAAATGTGAACTGGACCTGCACGGTCACCGCCCGGCAGGCTTCCCGCATGGAACTCCACGGCATCCACGTCCCGCTGGTCACCCCCTTCACCGCCGACGGCGCGCTCGCCCTCGACGCCCTGGAGCGGCTCGCCCGCGACAGCCTGGAGGCCGGTGCGGCCGGCCTGGTCGCCCTCGGCACCACCGGCGAACCCGGCTCGCTGACCGCCGCCGAACAGGACGCGGTGATCGAGGTCTGCCGCCGGGCCGCCGACGCGTACGGCGCGGTGCTCACCGTCGGCGCCGGGCACGGCGGCACCGCCCGCACCGCCGAGGCGGTCGCCGCGCTGGACGGCCGGGCCGACGCCGCGCTGGTCGCCGTCCCCGCCTTCGTCCGCCCCGGCGAGGCCGGCGTCCTCGCCCACTTCCGGGCCCTCGCCGAGCACAGCCCGCTGCCGCTGGTGATCTACCACATCCCGTACCGCACCGGGCAGCCGCTGGGCGCCGCCGCCCTGCTGGAACTGCTCGCGCTGCCCGAAGTGGCCGGGATCAAGTACGCGGTCGGCGGCATCGACGAGGAGACGGTCGCGCTGATGGCCGCCGGACCGCGCGGCGTCCTGGCCGGTGACGACCTGTTCCTCTCTCCGCTGCTCGCGCTCGGCGCCGACGGCGGCATCCTGGCCTCCGCGCACCTGGAGACCGCCCGCTTCGTCGCCCTGCACCGGGCCTGGCAGGACGGCGACGCGGCGCTCGCCCGCAAGCTCGGCGCCGAACTCGCCGGGCTCTCCCGCACCGCCTTCGCCGGTCCCAACCCGACCGCGCTCAAGGCGCTGCTGCACCGCGCCGGGCGCATCCCCACCCCCGCGGTGCGGCTGCCGCTGCTCGCGCACGCCTGAGAAGGACCGGAACGCGCGCAGGATTTCCGGCGGGGGAGGGCCCGCGCAGGAGGGATTGCCGCCCCGGACGGCAAGCGTTCACGCTTTGGGACGCCCCCGCCGAAACCCGTTCTGACAAGGCATGATGGGCCGGGACAAGCGGCCCAACCGGTAGCAGGAGGAGAGACGGATGAGGATCGGCATCGTAGGCGCCACCGGTCAGGTCGGCGGCGTGGTCCGCGAGATCCTGGCGGAGCGGGACTTCCCGGTCGAGCAGCTGCGGCTGTTCGCCTCGGCCCGCTCGGCGGGGCGCACCCTGCCCTGGAAGGACACCGAGGTCACCGTCGAGGACGCCGCCACGGCCGACTACAGCGGCCTGGACATCGTGATCTTCTCGGCGGGCGGCGCCACCTCCAAGGCGCTCGCCCCCAAGGTCGCCGCCGCCGGAGCCGTCGTCATCGACAACTCCTCCGCCTGGCGCCGCGACCCCGAGGTCCCGCTGGTCGTCGCCGAGGTCAACCCCGACGCGATCGCCGAGCGCCCCAAGGGCATCATCGCCAACCCGAACTGCACCACCATGGCCGCGATGCCCGTGCTGCGCCCGCTGCACGAGGAGTCCGAGCTGGTCGCCCTGGTGGTCTCCACCTACCAGGCGGTCTCCGGCTCCGGCCTGGCCGGCGTCTCCGAGCTGCACGAGCAGGCCCGCAAGGTCGTCGACGGGGCCACCGCGCTCGTCCACGACGGCGCGGCCGTCGAGTACCCGGCGCCCGGCGTCTACCAGCGCCCGATCGCGTTCAACGTCGTCCCGCTCGCCGGGTCGATCGTCGACGACGGCAGCAACGAGACCGACGAGGAGCAGAAGCTCCGCCACGAGAGCCGCAAGATCCTCGGCATCCCTGAGCTCAAGGTCGCCGGCACCTGCGTGCGCGTCCCGGTCTTCACCGGCCACTCGCTGCAGGTCAACGCCCGCTTCGCCCGCCCGCTCGCCCCCGAGCGCGCCGTCGAGCTGCTGACCGGAGCCCCCGGCGTGGTGCTGACCGACATCCCGACCCCGCTGCAGGCCGCCGGCCAGGACCCGAGCGCCCCGCCGTGCCGCGTGCGGGGGCTCACTGCCCCGGGTGCGCGCCCGACCCGTCGACCTCCAGCGGCAGCTGCTCCGACAGCGCGGACGTCGTCCACTTGTCGCCCGGCGCGTACCACTGGTACGTCCCCGACAGCCGGGCCGGCACGTTCAGCGCCAGCGTGCCTCGGGCGTCCGCGGTGGCGGCGGCGAGGGTGGTCCAGGTGTCGCCCCCGGCCGGGCGGAACTGCAGGTAGGCGACGGCGCCCTGCTGCGGGATCTCGGTGTTGTCGTCCCAGTCGGCGCGCAGCAGCCGGGCCCGGACGGCGACCGCCCCGCCGACGGCCGCGCGGGCCGGGGCCGCGGAGGCCAGGTCGAGCCGGGCGGTGCGCTTGAGCGAGAAGCCGGCGGCGTTCTTCGACAGGTAGCGGTCGCCGTCGTTGGCGCGGATCCGCAGGTCGACGAACCAGCTCCCGGCCTGGTCGTCGAAGAGCGCCCGGGCGGTGGCCGCGACGGTCGCCTCGCCGGTGCAGCGGGACGTCGTCCCGTCCGGGCCGAACGGCGCGCAGACCATCCGGCCGACCTTCAGGGCGGCGTAGTTGGGCCCCCACAGGCCGACCGGGTCGACCGAGCGGATCCCCGAGTCGTCGCGGGCGGTCACCTCGACCGTCACCGTGCGCGTCTCGGCCGGGCCCAGTTCGACCGTCCGCCCGCCGTCGACCGAGACCGAGAGCAGCGCGGTGTCCCCGCTGGAGGACTCCGGCGCGGTCGCGGGCACCAGCACGACGGCGGCCGCCCCGACCGCCGCCACCGTGCACAACGCCACCGCACTCCTCCGCACGGTGACCCAGTATCCAGGGTCGGACGCCCGGAACGCGGCGCGGTTCGGCGGGCGAACGGAGGGTAAAGGTGTGCCCAACGGTCGCCGGGCCGTCGGGCGGCGCCCCACCGCCGGGGCCGGGCCGAGGAGGAGGTGCCGGAGATGGACCGCTGCGTCGTCCTGGTCGATGCGGGCTACCTGCTGGGCGCGGCCGCCAGTCTGCTCGCCGGGGATCCCGGCCGCTCCCGGATCACCGTCGACCACCAGGTGCTGATCGGCGCGCTGCGCGAACGCGCCGAGGCCGAGACCGGCCTGCCGCTGCTGCGGATCTACTGGTTCGACGCGGCCGTCGACCGCCGCCCCGCCCCCGAGCACCGCAGGCTGCGGGTGCTGCCCCGGGTCACCGTCCGGCTGGGCGCGCTCACCAGGGCCGAGGGCCGCTGGGTGCAGAAGGGCGTGGACGCGGCGATGCACGCCGAACTCAGCGAACTCGCCCGCAACCACGCCTGCGCCGACGTGGTGCTGGTCACCGGCGACGGAGACCTGCTGCCCGGCGTCGCCTCCGCCAAGGAGCACGGAGTGGCGGTGCACCTGTGGGCGCTGGAGGCCGCGGACGGCGACTTCAACCAGTCCGAGGAACTGGTCGGCGAGGCCGACGAGCGCCGGGTGCTCGACCGGCGGTGGATCGAACGCTGGGCCCGCCCCAAGGAGGCCCACGCCGAGCCTGCCGCCGAACCCGCCCCGCGGTCGCTGCCGCCCGTCGCCCTGCCGCCCGTCGCGGTGCTGCCCGCCGCCGTACTGCCCGCCACCGCGCCCCGGCCCCGTCCCGTCCCGCTGGTGCCCGCGCCCGCCGCCGCCGCTGCCGCGGTCGCCGCCGCCGCGGCCCCCGCCCGCAGCGCCCCGCTGCGGGTCATCCCCACCCCCAAGGACCTGGCCGGCCGGGCCGTCCCCGGCCCGCCCCCCGCCGTCCCCGCCGCCACCGCCGGCCCGGTGCTGCGCTGGTCCTCCGACCGCGGCTGGGTCGACCGGGCCGACACCGCCACCGCCGCCGACGCCCTGCCCACCCTGGACCGGATCACCACCTCCGCCCAGCGCTGGGCCGACCGCGAGGAGGACATCACCAGCGTCGGCGGCGACCCGCAGGAGGTCGGCCAGGTCTTCGCCCGCCGCTGGCTCGACCGCCTCCCCGCCGCCGAGCGCCCCGGGCTGCTGTGGACCGACCACCCGCGCATCCCGCACCGCCTGGACGGCGAACTCCTCCGCTACGCCGCCCGGTTCGGGCTGCTCGCGCACAAGGAGGACCAGATCGACGAACAGGACAGGTACGCGATCCGGGAGGGCTTCTGGAAGGAGCTCGCGGCCCGCGTCCCCGACACCCGGCAGCCCCGGGAGGCGGCGGAGGACAGCTGACGCCCCGGCCGACTCCCGCACCCCGCGTGTCCGGAACGCCCCTTACGGCGCGTAGAGTCTTCCGTCGTGAGCAAGGCACCGCAGAGCTGCTGCACGGTCAGCGGCCTGGTCAAGACCTACCGGACGGGCGGCACCGAGGTCAGGGCCAACGACGGCATCGACCTCGTCGTCCACCGCGGCGAGGTCTTCGGCCTGCTCGGGCCCAACGGCGCCGGCAAGTCCACCCTGGTACGCCAGCTCACCGGCCTGCTCCGCCCCGACGCCGGCTCCGTCGAACTGCTCGGCCACGACGTCGTCCGGCACCCCGAACGGGCCGCCCGGCTGCTCGGCTACCTCGGCCAGGAGTCCACCGCCCTCGACGAGCTCACCGTCGCCCTGGCCGCCGAGACCACCGGACGGCTGCGCGGCCTGTCCCGGGCCGCCGCCCGCGCCCGGACCGCCGAGGTGATCACCGAACTCGGCCTCGAACCGCTCGCCCACCGCCCGCTGGCCAAACTCTCCGGCGGACAGCGCCGCCTCGCCTGCTTCGCCGCCGTCCTGATCGGCGAACGCCCGCTGCTGGTCCTGGACGAGCCCACCACCGGCATGGACCCGGTCGCCCGCCGTGCCGTCTGGAGCGCCGTCGACCGCCGCCGCGCCGAACACGGCACCACCGTGCTGCTGGTCACCCACAACGTCATCGAGGCCGAGACCGTCCTCGACCGGGTCGCGGTGATCGACGCCGGCAAGGTCATCGCCTGCGACACGCCGGGCGGCCTCAAGGCCCTGGTCGACGGCCACGTCCGGCTCGACCTGGTCTGGCGCACCGACGCCCCGCTGGGCGTCCCCGCCGTCGCCGCGCTCGCCGACCGCGCCGAACGCACCGGCCGCCGCTGGACCCTGCGCACCACCCCCGACGAGGCCCGCGAACTGGTCGCCGCCGTCACCACCGGCCCCGCCTTCGCCGCGCTCGACGACTTCACCCTGGCCACCCCCACCCTGGAGGACGCCTACCTCCGCCTCGGCGGCCGGACCGGAGGACTCGCCCGATGACCCTGCTCGACGCCCCCGCCGTCGCCACCGCGCCCGCGCCGCTCGCCCCCGCCGCCCGGCTGCTGCCCGCCCTGGCCGCCGTCTACCGCGCCCAGCTGGCCCGTGCCAAGGTCTCCCGGATCCCGCTGCTGTTCGTCGCCACCTTCCAGTCCGTCGGCATCCTGGTGATGATGCGGGGCGTCGTCGACCCCGGCGACAACCCCTCCGCGCACGCCGTGGTGGCCGGCTCCGCCGTCCTGGTGGTCGCCTTCGTCGCGCTCAACCTGCTCGCCCAGTACTTCGGCAAGCTGCGCGCCACCGGCGGCCTCGACCACTACGCGACCCTGCCCGTGCCGCCCGCCTCCGTGGTGCTCGGCACCGCCGCCGCGTACGCCTCCTTCACCGTGCCGGGCGTCTTCGTCACCGCGGGCACCGGCAGCTGGATGTTCGAACTGCCGGTCGCCCGGCTGTGGATCCTGCTCGCCGTCATCCCGCTCTCCGGCGCCGCCCTGGCCGGGCTCGGCGCGGCCCTCGGGCTGCTCGCCCCCCGGCAGGAACTCGCCACCCTGGCCGGCCAGCTCGGCATGTCCGCCGCCCTGCTGCTGGGCGTGCTGCCCGCCTCCCGGCTCCCCGAGCCGGTCCAGTGGCTGCGCGACCTGCTCCCCTCCAGCTACGGCGTCGACGCCTTCGCGCTCACCTTCGCCCCGCACCCCGACTGGGCCCGCGTCCTGATCGACCTCGGCGTCTGCGCCGCCGTCGGCCTGGTCTCGCTCACCCTCGCCACCTGGGCCTACCGGCGCGCGGCGAGGTGACCCGGGGCCCGTCGGGGCGGGGGCCGGATCCGTTGCCGACGGGAGATCGACAGCTCCGTGGCCGTCCATGAAACGATGGGCCCGTGACCGTACCGAACACACCCGCGGGCAGCACGCCCGGGCCGGACCCCTACGCCCCGGTCTTCCCGCCGCAGCCGCCCGCCCCCGCGCAGCGGCCGCCGCTCGGCCCCGAGCTCCGGATCGGGGCGGTCATCACCGGTGCCGGGGCGGTCCTCGGCGTGGTCCTCGGGCTGCTCTGGCTCTGGCTCGCGCCGCGGGTCGGCTACGCCGTCCAGGACAACCACATCCTGTACCGGGACCCGGAGGGCGAGGAGCTGATCGGCGCGGTCGGCGTCTTCTCGCTGCTCGGCCTCGGCTTCGGGCTGCTCACCTCGCTGGGCGCCTTCCTGTGGACCAGGGCCCGCAGCGGCGGCATCGCCGTCGCCGTCGGCCTCGCCGCGGGCGGCCTGCTCGGCTCGGTCATCGCCTGGCAGCTCGGCACCCACCTGGGCGCCACCACCGACCTGCGGGCCCACGCGCTCGCCGTCGGCAACGGCGGGACCTTCGACGGGCCGCTCGAACTCACCGCGAAGGGGGCGCTGATGGTCTGGCCGATGACGGCCATGATCCTGCTGCTGTTCCTCTCCGCGACCTTCGGCAAGCGCGAGCCCGACCGGCCCCCGTACTGGGCCACCCCGGGGCCGGCGCAGATGCAGGGGCCGACGCAGGGGCCGGTGCAGGCGCCGGTGCAGGGGCCGTCGTTGCAGAGGCCGGAGCAGGCCGGGCCGGAGCAGGGCCAGGAGCAGGGCCAGGAACAGGTGGGCCTCCGGAAGCCGGACCAGGAGCCCCCGGCCGGGTAGGGCGCCGCGGGCCCCGGGACGGGTCAGTCCCTGGCGATGGGGGCCGTGAGCGCGGCGGTGAGGCGGACCAGGTCGGCCGGGGCGAGTTCGACCTCGGCGCCGCGCTTGCCGGCCGAGACGAAGACGGTGGGGTGGTCGAGGGCGCCGGAGTCGACGACGGTGCGCAGCTTCCGGCGCTGGCCGAGCGGGGAGATGCCGCCGACCACGTAGCCGGTGGAGCGTTCGGCGGCGGCCGGGTCGGCCATCGCGGCGCGCTTGGTGCCGAGCGCGGCGGCCAGCGCCTTCAGGTCGAGCTGGCCGGAGACCGGGACGACGGCGACGGCGAGCGCGCCGTCGGCCTCGGCCAGCAGCGTCTTGAGGACCCGGCCGGGGGAGACGCCCATGGCCTCGGCGGCCTCGGCGCCGTAGGAGGCGGCGGCCGGGTCGTGGGCGTACTCGTGCAGGGTGAACGGGACGCCGGCGGCGTCGAGCGCGACGGTGGCGGGGGTGCCGCCGGCGGTCTTCTTCTTGGCCAAGGGAGTGGTCCTCCGTGCTCCTCGGTGGGGCTCTCAGCTGGGGGTTCTTGGTCGGGGTTCTCAGCCGGGGTTCTCGGTCGGGGTTCTCAGTTGGGGCTGAACGCCTGGCGGGTGAGATCGACGGCGGGCAGCGAGGGCAGTTTCGCGAGGACGGCGCTCTCGTGGCGGAGCAGGGCGAGTTCGCGGGTGAGCCGCTGGGCGGTGTCGGAGCAGGCGAGGAGTTCCTGCTTGACCTTGGTGGGCAGCGAGGTGGCGGCGGCGACCAGGTAGGAGAGCACCTGCGGGTCGTCGGGGAGCTCGGGTTCGCCGCTGATCGTGGCCTCGCGGGCCCCGGCCAGGCGCTTCTGGTAGGTGCGGAAGGCGCGCTCGACGCCCGCGGCGAGCGCGCCGGAGCCCTCGCCGGGTTCCTCGGGCAGCACGGAGACCTCGCCGACCAGGTAGGGGCCGGTGGCGTCCAGGGCGCGCAGCCGGAACCGGGTGGTGCCGGTGACGAGCAGTTCGTAGCGGCCCTCCGGCTGCTCCCGGACGGAGGCGACGTCGGCGACGCAGCCGACCGGGTAGAACGCCTCCAGCGGGTCGTCGCCGGGGGCGCCGATGCCCTCCAACGGGCCTGCCGGGCCGTCGAGTTCGCGGACGGGCGCGGTCTCCCGGCCGTCCTTGACGGCGACCACGCCGAAGCGGCGCGGCTCGTCCTCGGGCAGCTTCTGCAGGTCGGCGACCAGGTGGCGGTAGCGCTCCTCGAAGACGTGCAGGGGCATCACCAGGCCCGGGTACAGGACCGTGTTGAGCGGGAAGAGCGGGAGCCGATCAGTCACGGCGGACAGCGTAGTTGCCGGTGGGCCGCCGCCGCGCCGTAGTTGTTCGCCGTCGGGGGCGTCAGCCGCGCTGGAGCAGCCTGGTGACGCCCGCGACGGCGGTGGTGGCGAGCACCCAGCCGGTCAGCACGAGGGCGGTGGCGACCCACTGGCCGGTGGGGCCCGGGTCCCAGCCGTTCTGGCCGAGGTCGATCAGCGGGAGGACCTTCCCGGCCGCGTACAGGGCGGGGTTCCACACCACGTGCTCGTCGGCCTTGATCGGGGCGGGCCGGTGCGCGGCGAAGTACGCGGTGCCGAGCACCCAGGCGAGGACCAGCCAGGCGGCGGCCCGGCCGGGCCGGTAGCCGTAGCCGACGGCGGCGTCCTGGAGGCGGCCCCAGAGTCGGCCGGGCAGCGGCAGGGTGCGCCGGCGGCGGCGCTGCTTGGCGTACAGGACGGTGCGGGCGTCCTCGTCGGCGCCGTCGCGGCGCAGGGCGGCGGCGAGCTGCTCGTACGCCTCGGGGCGGAACTCCCGGCCGGAGTCGACCCAGGCGATCCGGCGCTCCAGCGGGAAGGGGACGGTGGGGCGGAGCGACTCGTAGCTGAAGCCGGTGAGCGAGACGTGGTGCTCGGTGGGCCAGGCGGCGGGGGAGTCGACCAGGTTGCCGATCCGGGCCCGGCTGAGGCTGACCGGGCCGGTGGGCGGGGTGTCGCAGGTGAAGCGGAGCTCGGGGGTCTGGATCCGGCTGAGCGCGAGCTCCTCCCCCTCGCCGAGGTGGATCTCGGCACCGGTGATCAGGCAGGCGTTCTCGAAGCGGCCGTCGGAGAGCCGGATGCGGCCCCAGGAGCGGAACGGGGTCTGACTGGACGTGCCCCGCGCGATGCCGGTGGGCTCGCCGTACCCGGCGCCGTAGACGGTGCGCGATCCGGCCCAGGTGCTGTCCTCGGAGGCGGACAGGTAGAGGGTGTGACCGATGGTGACCTTGGCGGCGTTGAGCGCGTAGGGATTGCCGGCGACAGCCCGCAGAGTGCCACCGCGGAGCGCCAGCCGACCACCGATCCGGGCCGAGCGCAGGCTCGTCTCGCCCAGCACGTCGAGGCGTTCGGCCTCGCAGTCCTGGTTGATCGCGATCCCGTCCGCGGAGACCGCCCGCCCGTACGCGTCGGGGCCGATCGCGGACTGGTTGAGCAGCAGGTCGGTGCCGATCCGGGCGTCGGTGAGGCGGACGCCACGGGGTATGCCGCAGCGGGCCAGGTGCACGTCGCCCTCGGTGGCCAGCCGGGACGCCTCCAGCCGGGGCAGGGCGCAGGAGACGATCCGCAGGGTGCCGGCGGTGGCCTCGGAGAGCAGCAGCTTGCGTTCGAAGCGACAGAGCTGGAACTCGACGTAGCAGCCGATCCGGCCACCCGCCAGGGTGAACTCGCCGGTGATCCGGGCGCCGGTGAGCTTGAGCGCGGCGACCTTGCCGGGGGCGGCCTCCGGGCCGTGCAGCAGCAGCCGGGCGATCACCTCGGCGCGGACGGTGCGCTCCGGACCCCACGCCCCGGCGGCGAACGGGTCGTCCGGGCCGTGCCCCTCGTCCCCGGGGCGGACGGCCTGCCCGGCGGGGGCGGGCAGCAGGAGGTCGACGGGGCCGCTCCCGGCCCGCAGGTCGTACACCTCGCCGTGCCGGAAGGCGTCCCACAGGCCGCGCTCGGTGTCGGTCCAGTCCTCCGGTGCCTGCTCCACCGCATCCCCCGATGATCTTGGTTTCGTCTCACCCTTCGTATCACGGACTGAAATGCCGGGCTGTCGCTTTTCGCCACTCCTTACACTTGGGCCTGTGATCTCTCGAATCGACCTCCGCGGCTCCTCCACGGACCCGCGCGACGTGCTGCCCCGTGCCGAGTTCGACGTCGAAGCCGCCCTGGAGAAGGTCCGGCCGATCGCGGAGGACGTGCGCCATCGCGGTGTCGCGGCGCTGATCGAGATCACCGAGCGCTTCGACGGCGTCCGGCTGGAGTCCACCCGCGTCCCGGCCGAGCAGATCGCCGAGGCGCTGGAGCGACTGGACCCGGAGGTCCGCGCCGCGCTGGAGGAGTCGATCCGCCGCGCCCGCGCCGTCCACTCCGACCAGCGCCGGGTCGGCCACACCACCCGGGTGGTGCCCGGCGGCACCGTCACCCAGCGCTGGGTGCCGGTCGACCGGGTCGGCCTGTACGTGCCCGGCGGCCTCGCGGTCTACCCGTCCTCCGTGGTGATGAACGTGGTGCCCGCCCAGGAGGCCGGGGTGGCCGGCATCGCCGTCACCTCGCCGCCGCAGAAGGCCTTCGGCGGCCGCGTCCACCCGACCATCCTGGCCGCCTGCGCGCTGCTCGGCGTGGACGAGGTCTACGCGGTCGGCGGCGCCCAGGCGGTGGCGATGTTCGCCCTCGGCACCGAGGAGTGCGCCCCGGTCAACCTGGTCACCGGCCCCGGCAACATCTACGTCGCCGCCGCCAAGCGCCTGTTCGCGGGCCGGATCGGCATCGACTCGGAGGCCGGCCCGACCGAGATCATGGTGCTCGCCGACGACACCGCCGACGCCGCGGAGGTCGCCGCCGACCTGATCAGCCAGGCCGAGCACGGCCCGACCTCCGGTTCGGTGCTGGTCACCGCCTCGCCCCTGCTGGCCGACGCGGTGGAGGCCGAGCTGAAGGCGCAGGTCGCCCGCACCAAGCACGGCGAGCGGGTGGCCGAGGCGCTCGGCGGCCCGCAGTCCGGCATCATCCTGGTCGACGACCTGGAGCAGGGCCTCGCCGTGGTCAACGCCTACGCCGCCGAGCACCTGGAGATCCAGACCGCCGAGCCGCACGCCGTCTCCGAGCGGGTCCGCAACGCGGGCGCGATCTTCCTCGGCCGCTACACCCCGGTCTCGCTGGGCGACTACGCGGCCGGCTCCAACCACGTGCTGCCCACCGGCGGCTGCGCCTGCCACTCCTCCGGCCTGTCCGTGCAGACCTTCCTGCGCGGCGTCCAGGTCGTCGAGTACGACCGCGAGGCGCTGGCCGGCGTCGCCGCGCACGTGGTCAACCTGTCCGCGGCCGAGGACCTGCCCGGCCACGGCGACGCCATCAAGGCTCGATTCGACTGGACGGTTCCCGGCGCGTGACGAAGATCGACGACCTCCCCATCCGGGACGAGCTGCGTGGCCAGTCCCCGTACGGCGCACCGCAGTTGGACGTTCCCGTCCAGCTCAACACCAACGAGAACCCGTACCCGCTGCCCGAGCCGCTGGTGGCCCGGATCGCCGAGCGGGTCGCCGAGGCCGCCCGCCACCTCAACCGCTACCCGGACCGGGACGCGGTCGAGCTGCGCACCGGCCTGGCGAAGTACCTCGGCGACACCACCGGCTTCGCCGTCGGCACCGAGCAGGTGTGGGCCGCCAACGGCTCCAACGAGGTGCTCCAGCAGCTGCTGCAGACCTTCGGCGGGCCCGGCCGCACCGCGATCGGCTTCGAGCCCTCGTACTCGATGCACGCCCTGATCGCCCGCGGCACCGGCACCGGCTGGGTCTCCGGCCCCCGCAACGCCGACTTCACCATCGACCTGGACGCGGCCCGCACCGCCATCGCCGAGCTTCGCCCGGACGTGGTGTTCGTCTGCTCGCCGAACAACCCGACCGGCACCGCCGTCGAGGCCGACACCGTGCTCGCCCTGTACGAGGCCGCGCAGGCCGCCGGGCCCAGCATGATCGTCGTCGACGAGGCGTACGTCGAGTTCTCGCACCGCGCCTCGCTGCTGCCGCTGCTGGCCGGCCGCCCCAACCTGGTGATCAGCCGCACCATGTCCAAGGCGTTCGGCGCGGCCGGCCTGCGGCTGGGCTACCTCGCCGCCGACCCCGCCGTGGTGGACGCGGTGCAGCTGGTCCGGCTGCCCTACCACCTGTCGGCCGTCACCCAGGCCACCGCGCTGGCCTGCCTGGAGCACACCGACACCCTGCTCGGCTACGTCGACCGGCTCAAGGCCGAGCGCGACCGGGTGGTGCTCGGGCTGCGCGAGCTGGGCTTCGAGGTCACCGAGTCCGACGCCAACTTCATCCAGTTCGGCCGCTTCGCCGACACCCACGCGGTGTGGCGGGCGATCCTCGACCAGGGCGTGCTGATCCGCGACAACGGCGTCCCCGGCTGGCTGCGCGTCACCGCCGGCACCCCCGCCGAGAACGACGCCTTCCTGAGCGCCGTCTCAACCGTGAGCAAGGAGCTGTGACCCGCATGTCCCGCATCGGCCGCGTCGAACGCACCACCAAGGAGACCTCCGTCCTGGTCGAGATCGACCTCGACGGAACCGGCAGGACGGACGTCTCCACGGGCGTCGGGTTCTACGACCACATGCTCGACCAGCTCGGCCGCCACGGCCTCTTCGACCTCACCGTCAAGACCGAGGGCGACCTGCACATCGACACCCACCACACCATCGAGGACACCGCCCTCGCGCTCGGCGCCGCCTTCCGGCAGGCGCTCGGCGACAAGGTCGGCATCTACCGGTTCGGCAACTGCACCGTCCCGCTGGACGAGTCGCTCGCCCAGGTCACCGTCGACCTCTCCGGCCGGCCGTACCTGGTGCACACCGAGCCCGAGAACATGGCGCCGATGATCGGCTCGTACGACACCACGATGACCCGGCACATCCTGGAGTCCTTCGTGGCGCAGGCCCAGGTCGCCCTGCACGTGCACGTGCCGTACGGCCGCAACGCCCACCACATCGTCGAGTGCCAGTTCAAGGCGCTCGCCCGGGCGCTGCGCTACGCCTCCGAGCGCGACCCGCGCGCCGAGGGGATCCTCCCCTCCACCAAGGGCGCGCTCTGATGGCCACCCTGTTCATCATCCTCGGGCTCTTCTTCGCGGGCGGCGTCTGGTCGTTCTGGAAGCAGAAGCTGCCCAAGGGCGTCATCCTCGTCCTCGGCTTCGCCTCGGCCATGTGCCTGGCCGCCGGCATCATGCGCCTCTAGGAGACCCACCGATGTCCAAGAACGTCGTGGTGCTGGACTACGGCTCCGGCAACCTGCGCTCCGCCCAGCGCGCGGTCGAGCGCACCGGCGCCACCGTCACCGTCACCTCGGACTTCCAGCGGGCGCTGGACGCCGACGGGCTGCTGGTGCCCGGCGTCGGCGCCTTCGAGGCGTGCATGCGCGGCCTGAAGGCGGTGCGCGGCGAGCAGGTCATCGGCCGCCGGCTGGCCGGCGGCCGCCCGGTGCTCGGCATCTGCGTCGGCATGCAGATCCTCTTCGAGAAGGGCGTCGAGCACGGCGTCGAGACCGCCGGCTGCGACGAGTGGCCCGGCACGGTCGAGCCGCTGGACGCGCCGATCGTCCCGCACATGGGCTGGAACACCGTCGACGCCCCCGAGGACACCCGGATGTTCGCCGGGATGGACGCCGACACCCGGTTCTACTTCGTGCACTCCTACGGCGTGCGGCACTGGGTGCTGGAGACCCACTCCGAGAAGATCCGCGCCCCCAAGGTCACCTGGGCCACCCACGGGCAGCCCTTCGTCGCCGCCGTGGAGAACGGCCCGCTGTGGGCCACCCAGTTCCACCCCGAGAAGTCCGGCGACGCCGGCGCAGCCCTGCTGACCAACTGGGTCGACACCCTCTGACGCCCCTCCGACGACTGAGAGTCCTCCACACCATGACCAACCGCCTCGAACTGCTGCCCGCCGTCGACGTCCGCGACGGCCAGGCGGTCCGCCTGGTCAAGGGCGCCTCCGGCACCGAGACCTCCTTCGGCGAGCCGCTCGCCGCCGCCCTCGCCTGGCAGAACGCCGGCGCCGAGTGGCTGCACCTGGTCGACCTCGACGCCGCCTTCGGCACCGGCAGCAACCGCGAGCTGCTCCGCGAGGTCACCGGCCGCCTCGACATCAAGGTCGAGCTGTCCGGCGGCATCCGCGACGACGAGTCGCTCGCCGCCGCCCTCGCCACCGGCTGCACCCGGGTCAACCTCGGCACCGCCGCCCTGGAGAGCCCCGAGTGGGTCGCCAAGGTCATCGCCGAGCACGGCGACAAGATCGCCGTCGGCCTCGACGTGGTCGGCACCACCCTGCGCGGCCGCGGCTGGACCCGCGACGGCGGCCAGCTCTACGACGTGCTGGCCCGCCTCGACGCCGAGGGCTGCGCCCGCTACGTGGTCACCGACGTCAACCGCGACGGCACCCTGACCGGCCCCAACCTCCAGCTGCTGCGCGACGTCTGCGCCGCCACCGACAGGCCCGTCGTCGCCTCCGGCGGCGTGTCGTCCCTCGACGACCTGCGCGCCATCGCCACCCTGGTGCCGGAGGGCGTCGAGGGCTCGATCGTGGGGAAGGCGCTCTACGAGCAGAAGTTCACCCTTGAGGAAGCCTTGGAGGCTGTGTCCCGATGACCGACGAGACCCCGACCACCGCCGCCCGCCCGTCCGACCGGTCCCCCTACGAGGACCAGTACGGATTCTCCCGGGCGGTGGTGGCCGGGGACTTCGTCCTGGTCTCGGGCTGCACCGCCCTCGACGACAGCGACGCCGCCGCCGAGGGCGATCCGTACGAGCAGGCGCTGGCCGCCTTCCGGACGGCCCTCGGCGCGCTCGACCACTACGGACTCACCGCCGCCGACGTGGTCCGCACCCGGATGTACCTCACCCACGTCCGGGACCGCGACGAGGTCGGCCGCGCGCACAAGGAACTCTTCGACGAGGTCCGCCCGGCCACCACCATGGTGGTCGTCCAGGGCCTGACCGACTCCCGGATGATGGTCGAGGTCGAGGTCGAGGCCCACCGGCCCGGCCTGGCCCGCACTTTGGAAGGCACCCCGCAGTGACACTCGCAGTACGCGTCATCCCCTGCCTGGACGTGGACGCCGGACGCGTCGTCAAGGGCGTCAACTTCCAGAACCTGCGCGACGCCGGCGACCCGGTCGAACTCGCCAAGCTCTACGACGCCCAGGGCGCCGACGAGTTGACCTTCCTCGACATCACCGCCTCCTCCGGCTCCCGGGAGACCACCTACGACGTGGTCCGCCGCACCGCCGAGCAGGTCTTCATCCCGCTCACCGTCGGCGGCGGCGTCCGCGCCACCGAGGACGTCGACAAGCTGCTGCGGGCCGGCGCCGACAAGGTCGGCGTCAACACCGCCGCCATCGCCCGCCCCGAACTGATCCGCGAGATCGCCCGGCGGTTCGGCCGCCAGGTCCTCGTCCTCTCGGTCGACGCCCGCCGCTGCCCCGAGGGCACCGAGACCGCCTCCGGCTTCGAGGTCACCACCCACGGCGGCCGCCGCGGCACCGGCCTCGACGCCGTCGAGTGGGCGGTGCGCGCCGCCGAACTCGGCGCCGGCGAGATCCTGCTCAACTCGATGGACGCCGACGGCACCAAGGACGGCTACGACCTGGAGATGATCCGGGCCGCCCGCGAGGCCGTCTCCATCCCGGTCATCGCCTCCGGCGGCGCCGGCAAGCTCGCCGACTTCGCCCCCGCGGTCGACGCCGGCGCCGACGCCGTCCTCGCCGCCAGCGTCTTCCACTTCGGCGACCTGACCATCGGCCAGGTCAAGGACGAACTCCGGGCCACCGGGCACCCCGTCCGCTGAGTCCCGCCGGGACCCCGCCGCTACCGGCGGGGTTCCGGCTCCAGCAGCGCGAACTGGGCGCCGAACGGGTCCGCCAGCACCGCGGTCCGGCCCACCCCCGGCACCCGCTCCGGCGGCACCACGACGCTCCCGCCGAGACGGCGCACCTCGTCGGTGGTCAGCAGCGCGTCCGCCACCGCGAAGTGCACCAGCCAGCCCGCGTCCACCCGCGGGTGCACCCCCGCGACGCCGCCGAACTCCTCCCCGCCGTCCGCCGGGCGCAGCACCGTGTACTCCGCTCCCGGCACGTCCGACTCCCCGGTCCGCCAGTCGAACAGGCCCCGGTAGAACCGCAGCGTCCTCGGCACGTCCGAGGTGCGCAGCTCCGCCCAGCACAGCTCGCCCGGCCCGCCCACCGCCTCCAGCCCGGCCGTCCCGCCGCCCTGCCACACCGCGAACCGGCCGCCCACCGGATCGGTCAGCTGCGCGAACCGGCCCTGCCCCGGCACCTCGGTGGGCGGGACGCGGACCGTGCCGCCGGAACGCCCCACCGCCGCCGCGGCACCGGCCGCGTCCGCCGCGGCGAAGTACACCGTCCAGGCGGGCAGCGCCTCCACCTCCGTCAGCGGGCCGGTGCCCGCCACCGTCCGGCCCCCGCTGCGGAAGAAGGCGTAGCCGTTCGGGCCCGGCCGGTCCAGCGTCCAGCCGAACACCGAGCCGTAGAACAGCCCGGACTCGGCGAGGTCCGGGCTGCCCAGACCGATCCAGTTCGGCGAACCCGGCCGGAAGTCGCTGCTCACCACGGTGTGCTCCTGAGGGTGCGGGGAGGGGCCTGGGGCCAGGCTGGCACACCGGCGGAGCGGGAACGGACCGGCCGCGCCGTCAGGCCCCCGCGGCCGGCAGCGGCAGCACGTGCGCCAGCGTCTCCACCGCCTCCGGCACGCCCTCCGCCGCCACCGACGTCCGCGCGCCCCGCCCGTACAGGAACAGCACCAACTCGCCCGGCTCCCCGCGCACGGTCACCACCGGCGTCCCCCGCCGGCGCACCGAGACCTCCCGGCCGTCCGGGTGCACCAGCCGCAACGAGACCGGCGCCTTCGCGTCACCGAACCGCGCCACCGCCGGCACCCGCCGCCACAGCGCCTCCGCCAACTCCGCCCCCACCGGCTCCGGTTCGAACGGCACCGCCCGCCGGACGTCCTCCGCGTGCACGAAGAACTCCACCAGGTTCGCCGCCCCGTCCACCCCCGGCAGGTTGAACGGCGACCACGCCGGCGGCCCCGACCGGAACGACTTCACCAATCCCTCGTACCCCCGCTCCGCCACCTTCCCCTGCACCCGCTCCGTCCACCCCGCCAGCGCCCCCACCCGGATCCCCGCCGCCGCGTCCGGCCGCCCCTCCCGCACCACCAGGTGCGCCACCAAGTCCCGCGTCACCCACCCCTCGCACAACGTCGCACCCTCCGGCCCCGCCGCCGCCAACAACCGACTCAACCGGGCCCGTTCACCCTGCGCAAGACTCACCATGCGCCCAGCGTACGGGGTCAGTGCAGCGGGGCGGTCAGCTTGCGTTCCGGCTGCTGGTTGCTGACCGTCACGGTGCAGCTGGCATCCCGGTAACCCTGCTGGTAGTACTTCGTCAGAGGAACGATCGGGCTGTTGTTGTACAGGTCCAGGCCGCCCCGCTGTTTCTGCACGCCCAGCAGCGAAGGGGTGCAGAGGTCCAACAGGGCCTTGTTGATCGAACGGTCGTCGGTCAGGCCGTCGGGCATCACGACGGTGGCGGTGGTCTCGGCGTCGTGCGGCTGGTCGCACGGAACGACGGTGCTGTCCTTCACCTCGCTCATCCACGGCATCAGCAGGCACGTGCCCGGCGGGTAGAACGGGTACGGGTACGTCTTCGACGGGCTGGGGCTCGGGGTCGGGCTGGGGGAGGGGCTCGGCGGGGGCGGCGCCGCGGCCGGCTGCTCCGGGTCGGGCCACAGCAGCAGCACCGCCGCCGCCACGACGACGAGCGCGGCCACCAGGCCCGCCAGGAACGCCTTCTGTCGTCCACTCATGCCAACCCCCCCGGGATCCACCGCCATTCTGAGGGCACAACAGCTGCCACGTCAGTCCTTTTCGGACATTGGTTTGCTCATCCTTTGCATGCTGATCAGTAGGATGACCCGCCTGTCAGAGGGATGTCGCAGAGAGGTAACTGCCATGGGGGACAGCGGGTTTCAGGTCGAGCCCAGTGCGCTCGACCGGTACTCGTCGCTGCTGGCCGAGCAGGCTGAGCAGTTGGGCCGGATCGCGGAGGCCACTGCCGCGATCACCATCTCGTCGGACGCGTTCGGCCACCTGCCGAACGCCCAGAACCTGGCGTCCGCGTACCAGGAGCACGCCGTGGCCAGCCGCGAGAACGTCGGGCTGATCGGCAGTGCGGTGGACGGCAGTTCGCAGGGGCTGGCGGGGGTGTCGCGGAACTACACCGACCACGAGGACTACGTGGTCGGCACCATGGGGGGCGGCAACCGATGAGCGGCACCACGAGGAGCGGCGGCACCACGAGGAGCGGCGGCGGCTCGTCGGGCAGGCAGCAGCAGCGGCCGACCGTGACCGACCCGCGCGAAGCCCTCGCCCGGCCGAGGCAGCCGGAGCAGGCGCCGCGTCCCGACCGCGGCGGGGCGGCGCCAGCGCCGACGGTGGGCCGCCCGGAGGAGATCCGCACCGGTTCGACCCGGCCGGCGGCTCCGCAGCAGACCCCGCACCCGGCCGCCCGGCACCCCGCTGAGGACGGGGGCGACGCGTCGGCGGAGCCGGAGGGCGCGGACCGGACGAGCTGGTTCGGCGGGATGCTGGGCGGCGCGCGGGAGGCGGCCCGGAACGCCGCCACCGACGCGGCCGGGAACTTCGGCGGCAAGGTCGGCGACTGGGCCGCGGAGCAGGTGTTCGGGCCCGCCGAGGAGCCGACCCCGCTGCTGGCGGGGGCGTTCCAGAGCGACGGGGAGGGCGTGCGGCCGGCCCCGGCGGACCAGTTGAACGGCCTCGACGACCGGGCCCCCACCCAGCCGGGGTCGGCGGCGGCGGGCTGGAGCACCCAGCCCGCCTACGTGCAGCCGGGGTTGGTCGGGGCACCGGGGGCCGCGCTGCCGAAGGGCCGCAGCGAGGCGTACGCGTGGGCCCACGCGCAGGTCGAGCAGAAGATGCAGCAGTTGGAGGAGGCGCGGCACCAGTCCCGGGGCGGCCTGAGCGGGGCGCTCGACGACCTGGTGGTGCAGGCGCTGGAGGCGTCCGGGCTGCTGGACGCGCTGGAGAAGGTCACCGGCAAGCTGGACGAGCTGAACAACGCCACGATGGAGTGGCAGGCCCAGGCGGCCGCGGTGCGGTCGGTGGCGGCGGAGCTGCGCTCGGGCGTGGCGCCGGTGGCGGAGAGCTGGTTGGGGTCGGCGAGCGACGCGTTCGGCGGTCACATGGGCGAGGTCGCGAACGCGCTCGACCAGACCGCCGAGGAGATGATGCAGACCGCGCAGATCATCAACTCGGCGGCGCAGGAGTGCGCGATGGCCGAGGGCATGGTGATCGACATCATCACCGAGGCGATCGAGTCGCTGATCGTGTCGCTGGCCGCGGAGGCGGTGCTCTCGGTCGTCACCTTCGGCGCGGCCGCGCTGGTCGGCGCGCTGCTCGACGAGGCGGAGATCGGCGTCTTCGTCGCTCGGGTGGGCCGGGTGTCGACCAAGCTGGCGAAGGCGCTGGAGGAGTTGCTGAAGGCGCTGCAGGAGATGGGGCGGGCGGTGAAGGCGACCCGGAACCTCAACGACGTCCGCAACGTGATGGAGAAGATGAAGACGGTCGAGACGACCTTCGACAACCTCCGCAAGCTGGAGGAGGGCGAGAGCAGGGCCGCCCGGATCGCCCAGAAGCTCGACGAGAAGGTCACCCAGAAGGCCACCTCCTGGGGGGAGGACCGGCTCAAGGAGGGGTTGGGCATCGACGAGGACGAGCGCGGCGGGATCGAGCGCGGCGACGGCACCGTCAAGGGCGACCTCAAGGCGGCCGGGAAGACGGCGCTCGGGGCCGCCCGGGACGCCTGGAAGAGCGACACCAACCAGGACGCGATCAAGCAGGAGTTCCTGAACGACATCGGGCTGGAACAGGAGCCGGACCCCTACCGGGTGGACCGCTCGCGGATCCGGACGGCGTTCGGCTGAGCACCCGGCCGGGCCGCCGGGCCCAGACGTCGTTCGGGGTGTCCGGGCGCAGCCACCGGCTGCCGACGGGCAGTTCGATCAGCGGGGTGGCCCGGTGCCCGGCGGCGGCGGACCGCCCGGTAGGCGCGCCGGGTCAGCGAGAGGCCGTGGGGGCGACGCCCGTAGCGGCCCGGTCCGAAGACCTCGACGACCCACCGCGGCGGGAAGTACGGCCGGAGGCCGCGCCGCAGCGATTTGCGGAAGTTCGTCGCCCGGACGAGCGGAGCGAAACCGGCGGAGCAAACCGGCGGCGCGAACGGTGTCGCGGTCCCGCCGGAGCGGCAGCAGGCGGTCGAGTTCCACCGCCCACGTGCCGATCGTCGGCTCGCCCGGATACAGGTACTGGCCTGCGGTTCGCTGGGGCCGGTAATTCCCGTGAGCGACCGCCGGAAGCGGTTGTGGCCGATAGGCGCTCATTAGACGAATCCCCCCGTTTACCAATGCGGTTCGGTTTTCGGCGGGGATCAACCCACCGGTGGGGAAGTGATTCCGAGAGGGGCGGCGAGACGGTCGGGCGCCCTGTTCGGGCCTGCGAGAATGGGGCCATGTCGACCACTCCCGCCGCCCCCGGCAGCACCGCACTGGATCCGGCGATCGCCGCCCGTCTCAAGCGCACCCCGGACGGCCTGCTGCCCGCCGTCGCCCAGCAGTACGACACCGGCGAGGTGCTGATGCTCGGCTGGATGGACGACGAGGCGCTGCACCGCACGCTGACCACCGGCCGCTGCACGTACTGGAGCCGCAGCCGCGCCGAGTACTGGGTGAAGGGCGACACCTCGGGCCACGTCCAGCACGTCAAGCAGGTCGCCCTGGACTGCGACGGGGACACCCTGCTGGTCAAGGTCGACCAGGTCGGCGCGGCCTGCCACACCGGCGACCGGACCTGCTTCGACGCCGACGTGCTGCCGCTCGCCGAGTAGCCTTTCCCCGACCAGATCTCCCTCCCATCCGATCGGTGTCCCATGGAACTTGAGGCTTTCCGCACGCTCGCCGCCGACACCCGGGTCATCCCGGTCACCCGCAGGCTCCTGGCGGACGGCCTCACCCCGATCGGCGTGTACCGCAGCCTCGCCGCCGAGCGGCCCGGCACTTTCCTGCTGGAGTCCGCCGAGCAGGGCCGCAGCTGGGCCAGGTACTCGTTCGTCGGGGTGCGCTCCGGCGCGGTCCTCACCGTCGGCCCGGACGGCGGCGCCCGCTGGCTCGGCGAGCCCCCCGTCGGCATCCCCACCGCCGGCGACCCGCTGGAGGTGCTGCGCGCCACCCTCGCCGCCCTGCACACCCCCCGGCACCCGGACGACGGCCTCCCGCCGCTCACCGGCGGCCTGGTCGGCTACCTCGGCTACGACGTGGTGCGCCGCCTGGAGAAGCTTCCGAACCTCACCCCGGACGACCTGGGGCTGCCCGAGCTGACCCTGCTGCTCACCACCGACCTGGCCGTCCTCGACCACGTCGACGGCACCGTGCTGCTGATCGCCAACGCGGTCAACCACAACGACCTGGCCACCGGCGTCGACGAGGCGCACGCGGACGCCGTCGCCCGCCTCGACGCGATGGAGGCCGACCTGCGCCGCCCCGTCGACCCCGGCCTGGCCACGTACACCCCGACCGCGGTCGACGCGCACTCGCCGTTCGGCGGCGAGCCCTACCGCAAGGCCGTCGAGGTGGTGAAGGAGCGGATCCGGGCCGGCGAAGCCTTCCAGGTCGTCCCCTCGCAGCGCTTCGAGGCGCCCTGCCAGGCCTCCGCGCTCGACGTCTACCGCGTCCTGCGCACCACCAACCCCAGCCCGTACATGTACCTGTTCCGCTTCCCCGGCCCGGACGGCGGCGCGGAGGGCGGCTTCGACGTGGTCGGCTCCAGCCCCGAAGCACTGGTCAAGGTCGCCGGCGGCGAAGCCATGCTGCACCCCATCGCCGGCACCCGGCACCGCGGCGCCACCCCGCACGAGGACGCCGAACTCGCCGCCGAACTGCTCGCCGACCCCAAGGAGCGGGCCGAGCACCTGATGCTGGTCGACCTCGGCCGCAACGACCTCGGCCGGGTCTGCGCGCCCGGCTCGGTCGAGGTGGTGGAGTTCATGACCGTCGAGCGCTACAGCCACGTCATGCACATCGTCTCCACCGTCACCGGCCAGGTCGCCGAGGGCCGCAGCGCGTTCGATGTCCTCACCGCCTGCTTCCCGGCCGGCACCCTCTCCGGCGCGCCCAAGCCGCGCGCCATGCAGATCATCGAGGAACTCGAACCCACCCGCCGCGGCCTGTACGGCGGCTGCGTCGGCTACCTGGACTTCGCCGGCGACTCCGACACGGCGATCGCCATCCGCACCGCGGTGATCCGCGGCGGGACGGCGTACGTCCAGGCGGGCGCGGGCGTGGTCGCCGACTCCGACCCGCACGCGGAGGACACCGAGTGCCGCAACAAGGCGGCGGCGGTGCTCAGGGCGGTCGCCACCGCGAACACCCTCCGCTGAGGCACCCGCCGCGCCCTGCCCGTCCACCCACCCGTGCGCCTACCACCGGGCCGGACCCGGCTCCGCCGGAGGAACGGGCGGGGCGGACCGCCGGCTGCGCCGGGCGGGGGCTGTGGGTTGATGGATCGCTGCGCGGGTCCGGCTCCGGCCCCGACCCCGGCCCCGGAGGGGCTTGGCCCGGCTGTGCCCCGCTTGGTTTCCGACCCCCGGCTGCGCCGGGCGGAGGGGCGCGGATGTGGCTCGCTGCGCGGGTCCGGCTCCGGCCCCGATGGGGTTCGGTCCGTCTGTGCCTCGCTCTGCCTCCGACCCCCGGCTGCGCCGGCCGTGCCGGGCGGTGGGGGCGTGGTCTTCCGGTCGGAGCCGGTGCTGTTCCGGCTGTCGCGCGTGCCCGCCGCTCGGGCCCGGCCGTGCCGGGCGGTGGGGCGGGGGTCGGGGGTGGGGTGAGGTCGGGGACACTGGGGGGGTGAGTGAGACGTCTGCTTCGCCTTCCGGTGGGTCCCCTGCTTCGACATCCCGTGGCACGTTGGGGCTGATGCTGCTGTTGACCGCGGTCGGGGCCGCCCTGGTGCTGACCGCGGTGGGGCGGACCTGGGCGGAGGGGGTGGCGCTCGGGATGGGGGGCAGCCGGGTCGCGGTGAGCGCGAGCGGGAGCAGGCTGACCGCGCTGCCGACCGGGATGGCGCTGGTGGCGATGGCGGCGGCGGTCGCGGTGTTCGCGGTGCGCGGCCGGGCGCGGGTGCTGGTGGGGGCGTTGACGGTGCTGGCGGGGGCGGGTGCGGTCGCGGGAGCGGTGATCGGGTACACCGACACCGCGGGCCTGCACTCCGTCGCGGCCGGGCAGCTCGCGCTGAGCAGCGGCCGGGCCGAGGAGATCACCAGGACGGCCTGGCCGTGGGTGGCGCTGGTGGGCGGGGTGCTGCTGGTGGCGGCGGGCGCGGTGACGGCGCGTTTCGGCAGCGGTTGGCCCGCCATGGGCTCGCGGTACGAGGCGCCGACCCGCAGGGCCCCGGTGCGGGCGGACAGCCCGTCCGACCTGTGGAAGGCGCTGGACCGGGGCGAGGACCCGACGGGCTGAGTGTGCTCGGCACCACGGTCGACCCGGCTTGGGGCCGCCGTGTTCGGCCCGGCACAATGGAGGGGTCAACCCGTCGAGCGCCGCCCAGGACCGCCCGACCGGGCCCCGGAGAAACAAGGAGCACCAACAAGATGGCTGCAGCAGCGCACGGCCACACCCCCGCCGCGTGGACCGGCGTGGTCATTGCTTTCGTCGGCTTCTGCGTGTCCGGCGTCGCGATGATCATTCCGAACGTCGTGCTGGTCATCGCGGGCCTCGCCGTGGTTCTGATCGGTGGCGTGGTCGGCAAGGCCATGTCGATGGCGGGCATGGGCAAGCAGCCCAGCAAGAACTTCGCCCCGGCCCCCACCGAGGAGCGCAGCGCGGTCGCCGCGGGCTGACCCGGCGGAGAGCGACGGACCGGACGGCGGGCCTGGGGCCCGCCGTCCGGCGTTTGCGGGTGCGGGCGGCCCGGGGGAGCGGCCCGGCGTTTCGGTGCGGGCGGCGCGCGGCCGGGCGGGGGCACAATCGTCCCCGTGAACGCTCCCGCCGCCCCGCAACCGGCCGTCCCGTCCCCCGTCGGCGGGGGGTCGGCGGTGCGCCGGCTGCTGCGCCCGCTGGCCGCGCTGACCGCGGTGGCGCTGCCGACGGCCTTCGTCGCCCTGGTGGATCCGAACGAGCCCGGGCACTACCCGGCGTGCCCGCTGCTGCGGGCGACGGGCTGGTGGTGTCCGGGGTGCGGCGGGCTGCGCTGCGTGCACGCGCTGGCCAGGGGGGACGTGCCGACGGCGGCGCACGACAACCTGCTGGTGGTGGCGCTGGCGCTGGTGCTGGCGGTGCTGTGGCTGGGCTGGGTGGTGGGGGCGGTGCGCGGCCGGCCGGTCCGGCGGCCGCGGCCGACGGCCCGGCGGGTGGGGGCGCTGCTCCTGGTGGTGCTGCTGTTCGCGGTGGTGCGGAACCTGCCGGTCGGCGCGGGGTTGGCTCCGCCCGGGGTGTGAGCGGGGGGCGCGGGCGGTCCACCGGGGGTCCGCTGGGCGAGACGCGCGCCGGGTTGATGCGGAGTGCGCCCCCGCCGCCCGATACCATCGAACTGCCGGGGCCGCGTTCGCCGTTCCCGGCCTCACCACCGAAACCCGATGGGGGCGCACGCGTGACTGTGCTCGACGAGATCATCGACGGGGTCCGGCAGGACCTCGCCGAGCGACAGGCCCGGGTCTCCCTGGACGAGCTCAAGGAGCTCGCCGCCAAGGCGCCCGAGGCGAAGGACGGCGTGGCCGCGCTGCGCGGCGACGGTGTCCGGGTGATCTGCGAGGTCAAGCGCTCCAGCCCGTCCAAGGGCGCGTTGGCGGCGATCGCCGACCCGGCCGCGCTGGCGGCCGACTACGCGGCCGGCGGTGCCGCCGCGATCAGCGTGCTCACCGAGCAGCGCCGCTTCGGCGGTTCGCTGGCCGACCTGGACGCGGTGCGCGCGGCCGTGCCCACTCCGATCCTGCGCAAGGACTTCATCGTCACCGCCTACCAGCTGTGGGAGGCCCGCGCGCACGGCGCGGACCTGGCGCTGCTGATCGTCGCCGCGCTGGATCAGCCGGCCCTGGTCTCGCTGATCGAGCGGGCCGAGTCGATCGGCCTGACTCCGCTGGTCGAGGTGCACGACGAGGAGGAGATCGCCCGCGCGGTGGACGCCGGCGCCCGGATCATCGGCGTCAACGCCCGCAACCTGAAGACCCTGGAGGTCGACCGGAACACCTTCGGCAACGTGGTGGACGCCATCCCGGCGCACATCGTGAAGGTCGCCGAGTCCGGGGTGCGCGGGCCGCACGACCTGATCACCTACGCCAACCAGGGCGCCGACGCGGTGCTGGTCGGCGAGTCCCTGGTCACCGGCCGGGACCCGAAGGCCGCGGTCGCCGACCTGGTCGCCGCCGGGGCGCACCCGGCGCTGCGCAACAACGGGCGGGGCTGAGCCTCCGCCGTGTCGATCGCCTCCCGTCTCGCCCCCGGCTGCCGCCCGCGCGGCTGCCGCGCGCCCGCACGCCGGGCGCTGGGGCGGCGGGTGCGCTACGTGATCGGCTGCGAGCCCGGACAGGTCCCCGGACGCCGATGGCGCGGCCCCCGCGGCTGACCACCCGCCGCGCGTTCCACGTCCACGCCGTCAATCCTTCATCCGAGGACGGATCATGTCCGAGCACCACCTTCCGGGCACCCAGGTGCCCACCGCGCACATCCCCGACGCCCGCGGCTACTTCGGCGCCTACGGCGGCCGCTTCATCCCGGAGGCGCTGGTCGCCGCCGTGGAGCAGGTCGCCGAGGAGTACGAGAAGGCCAAGAACGACCCGGCGTTCGCCGCCGAGCTGGACGCCCTGCTCAAGGACTACACCGGCCGGCCGAGCCCGCTGACCGACGTCCACCGGTTCTCCGCGGAGGCCGGCGGGGCGCGGGTCCTGCTCAAGCGCGAGGACCTCAACCACACCGGCTCGCACAAGATCAACAACGTGCTGGGCCAGGCGCTGCTGACCCGCCGGATGGGCAAGACCCGGATCATCGCCGAGACCGGCGCCGGCCAGCACGGCGTGGCCACCGCCACCGCCTGCGCGCTGTTCGGCTTCGACTGCACCATCTACATGGGCGAGGTCGACACCCGGCGGCAGGCGCTGAACGTGGCCCGGATGCGGATGCTGGGCGCCGAGGTGATCCCGGTGACCTCCGGCAGCCGCACCCTGAAGGACGCCATCAACGAGGCGTTCCGCGACTGGGTCGCCAACGTCGACTCCACCCACTACCTGTTCGGCACGGTGGCCGGTCCGCACCCGTTCCCGATGATGGTGCGCGACTTCCACCGCGTCATCGGCGTCGAGGCCCGGCAGCAGGTGCTGGACCGCACCGGGAGGCTGCCGGACGCGGTGGTGGCCTGCGTCGGCGGCGGCTCCAACGCGATGGGCATCTTCCACGAGTTCATCCCGGACGCGGGCGTCCGCCTGATCGGCTGCGAGGCGGCCGGCGAGGGCGCCGAGACCCCCAAGCACGCCGCCACCCTGACCAAGGGCGACCCGGGCGTGCTGCACGGTTCGCGCACCTACGTGCTGCAGGACGAGGACGGCCAGACCATCGAGTCGCACTCGATCTCGGCCGGCCTGGACTACCCGGGCGTCGGCCCGGAGCACGCCTGGCTGAAGGACACCGGACGGGCCGAGTACCGCCCGGTGACCGACCGCGCCGCGATGGAGGCGCTGCGGCTGCTGTCCCGCACCGAGGGCATCATCCCGGCCATCGAGTCCGCGCACGCCCTGGCCGGCGCGCTCGAACTCGGCCGCGAGCTCGGCCCGGAGGCGACCGTCCTGGTCTCGCTCTCCGGCCGCGGCGACAAGGACATGCACACCGCCGCCGAGTACTTCGGCCTCTACGACGCCGAAGGGACCAACTGACCATGGCCGACACCAAGCTCACCGCCGCCCTGGCCGCCGCGAAGGCCGAGGGCCGGGCGGCCCTGATCGGCTACCTGCCGGCCGGCTTCCCGACCGTGGACGGCGGCATCGCCGCGATCAACGCGCTGATCGAGGGCGGCTGCGACGCCGTCGAGGTCGGCCTGCCGCACTCGGACCCGGTGCTGGACGGCGCGGTGATCCAGACCGCCGACGACATCGCGCTGCGCGGCGGGGTGAAGATCAAGGACGTGCTGCGCACCGTCGCCGAGGTCGCGGCGGCCCACCCGGCCGTGCCGGTCCTGGTGATGACGTACTGGAACCCGGTGGACCGCTACGGCACGGCCCGGTTCGCCGCCGACCTGGCCGCGGCCGGGGGAGCGGGCTGCATCCTGCCGGACCTGCCGGTGGAGGAGTCCGAGGAGTGGCGCAAGGCCGCCGCCGAGCACGGTCTGGACACCGTGTTCGTGGTCGCCCCGTCCTCCCGGGACCACCGGCTGGCCGAGGTCACCGCGGCCGGCTCCGGCTTCGTGTACGCGGCCGCGGTGATGGGCGTCACCGGCACCCGGGCGGCCGTCGGCAACCTGGCCGAGGACCTGGCGGCCCGCACCCGCGCCACCACCGCGCTGCCGGTCTGCGTCGGCCTGGGCGTCTCCAACGCCGACCAGGCCGCCGAGGTCGCCGCCTTCGCGGACGGCGTGATCGTCGGCTCGGCGTTCGTCCAGCGCCTGCTGGACGCCGGTCGGACCGAGGACGGCGTGGCCGCGGTCCGCGCGCTCGCGGGCGAGCTGGCCGAGGGCGTCCGCCGCGCGTAGGACGCCAGGCAGCCAGGCAGGACCTGAGGGCCGTCCGGGGAGCAACTTCCGCTCCCCGGACGGCCCTTCGCGTTGCGCGACCGGCAAGACCGGCAAGACCGGCAAGACCGGCAAGACCGGCAAGGCCGACCGGGGCGGGGCCTACTCCGGCAGGGTGAAAAACCGGCGGGCGCGGGTGCTGCCCGGCGGGTCGACGGCGTTGGACCCTCCGGTGGTTCGTCGGCGAAAGGGCATCCGGATGGCGCGGGTTCACCGGGCGGTGCTGCTGCGGGCGCTGGCGGCCGGCCTGGCGCTGGCCGCCGCGCTGGCCGGAAGCGGGGACGTGGAGCGGGAGTTGGCCCGCCGGGGGGCCGAGCGGGCGGTGCTGTGCCGGCAGTTGGAGGCGGGCTGCGACGTGCCGGGACGATGATCCGGAAAATCGGACGTATGACCGTTTAAGGTCGCTCAAACGGCTTAACTCGCCAATGTGGAGGAACCACCCGCCATCCCCTACGGTTCATCAGGCAGGAAACGGTGGACGCGTCCGAGGGGGAACTTGATGGCCAGTCAGCAGGCCGACCGGGGCCGGGTGGGCGGGCTGCGCCGGGCGGTGGACGGCACGGCGGCCGAGTGGTTCGGGCTGGCGGTGCGGCTGGGCCTGGCGGTGGTGTGGGGCTGGGCGGGCCTGGCCAAGGTCTCCGACCCGGCGGAGGCGGCGCAGGCGGTGCGGGCCTACGAGATCCTGCCCGAGTCGCTGGTGAAGCCGGTCGGCTGGGGCCTGCCGTTCCTGGAGCTGGCGCTGGCGCTGCTGCTGGCGCTCGGCCTCGGGACCAGGATCGTCGCGGTCGTCTCGGCCGTGCTGCTGCTGGTGTTCATCGCCGGCATCTCCTCCGCGTGGACGCGCGGCATCTCGATCGACTGCGGCTGCTTCGGTGGCGGCGGCGCGGTGGACGAGTCGCAGACCAAGTACCTGCAGGAGATCCTGCGCGACTCCGGGTTCCTGCTGCTGTCGGCGTGGCTGGTCTACCGCCCCCGCACCAGGCTCTCGATGGACGCCTGGCTGGCGGCCTGACACCGCCGCCCCCGTCCCCGTCCCCGCACCGTTCCGCCGCCCGGCACCGACCCGATCCGACGATCCGACCCCTGGACTGGCAAGAGCACCCCATGAGCGAGAAGAACCGAGAAGGCAAGCGCAACGCCCGGGACAAGATGAAGGAGGCCCGGGCGGCCGAGGAGGCCAAGGCGCGGCGGAACAAGAAGCTGGCGGTCGGCGGCGTGGTGGCCGTGGTGATCGCCGCCGCCGTGGTGGTCGGCGTGGTGGTGCAGAACCAGCGCTCCAAGCCGGAGACCCCCACCGCCGCCCCGGCCGGCACCGTCGGCGACAAGAACCTGGTCATCCCGGTCGGCGCCGCCAACGCCCCGTCCACGCTGACGGTCTACGAGGACCCGCGCTGCCCGGCCTGCGGCAGTTTCGAGCGGACCTTCTCGCCGACCGTCGACCAGCTGGAGGACGCCGGCAAGATCGTCGTCAACTACCACATCGTCTCGTTCATCGACCGCTCGCTGGGCGGCAGCGGCTCCAAGTACGGCGCCAACGCGCTGGGCTGCGCGCAGGACGCCGGGCACTTCCGCGACTACCACGACGTGCTCTACCGCAACCAGCCGGAGGAGACCGAGGACTCCTTCGGCAGCAAGCAGACCCTGATCGACCTGGCCAAGCAGGTCCCCGGGCTGGACACCCCGGAGTTCCAGGCGTGCGTCAACGACAACGAGTTCGGCGGCTGGGTCTCTGCGGTGCAGCAGGACTTCGACAAGTCCAGCTACAAGTCGACCCCGACGGTGCTGCTGAACGGCGAGGCGGTCTACCCGAAGAAGGGCGACGAGCAGATCAGCCCGGAGAACCTGGTGAAGTGGGTGGACGCGGCCAACCAGGGCAAGGAGCTCGGCACCCCCGGCTCCAACGGCCAGAGCCCCGCGCCCAGCTCGACCGCCGCCGAGTCCAACAACCCGCCCTCGCCCTGACCGGCGGCCGCCGCGTGACGCTACCGTGACCCGCTCCGGTGCCGGTGTGGCCGGTGGGACACGGTAGCGTCGAGAGTGCCATGGATCTCGCATACATTCCGAGCCCGTCGCGGGGCGTCCTCAACCTGGGGCCCGTCCCGCTGCGCGCCTACGCCTTTTGCATCATCATCGGTGTCGTCGTGGCCGTGTGGCTGGGCAGCAGGCGCTGGGTCGCCCGCGGCGGCGGCCGGCACACGGTCGGTGACATCGCGGTCTGGGCGGTGCCGTTCGGCCTGGTCGGCGGTCGGCTCTACCACGTCATCACCGACAACCAGCTGTACTTCGGCGAGGGCAAGCACCCGATCGACGCGCTGAAGATCTGGGAGGGCGGCCTCGGCATCTGGGGAGCCATCGCCCTCGGCGCGGTCGGCGCCTGGATCGGCGCCCGCCGCCGCGGCGTCCCGCTGCCCGCCTACGCCGACGCGATCGCCCCCGGCATCGTGCTCGCCCAGGCCTGCGGCCGCTGGGGCAACTGGTTCAACCAGGAGCTGTACGGTCGGGAGACCACCCTGCCCTGGGGCCTGAAGATCGACAAGACGCTGGCGGACGGCACCGTCGTCCAGGGCGTCTACCACCCGACCTTCCTGTACGAGTCGATCTGGTGCGTGCTGGTCGCGGTCCTGGTCATCTGGGCCGACCGGCGCTTCACCCTCGGCCACGGCCGGGCCTTCTGGCTGTACGTGGCGGCCTACACCTTCGGCCGGTTCTGGACCGAGTGGCTGCGGATCGACGAGGCGCACCGCTTCTTCGGCCTGCGCCTGAACGACTGGACCGCGATCCTGGTCTTCCTCGGCGCGATCGTCGCCTTCGTGCTCTCCGCCAGGCTCCGCCCCGGCCGCGAGGACCCGGACTCGATCGACCCGCAGGCCACGAAGGAGCGCGCCGAGACCGAGGCCGCCGCCGACGCCGCCGAGCCGGCCAGCGAGTCGGCCGCCGAGCCGGAGCGGCCGGAGGACGCCGCGGACACCCCCGCGAAGCTCTCGAAGGACGCCGAGAAGCGCTCCTGAGCGAGACCGCTCGACCCCGTCGGGGCCGCCACCGCCGAGACCGGCGGAGGCGGCCCCAACTGCCTTTGGGCAGGCTTACTTTGCTGGAAAGCGGCAGGTCAAAACGGGTACGTTCGAGAGGCCCGGCAACCCGGCCGACGCGCGGCCCGGGGGGATCCGCCGCGCCCGGAAGGGGAGCCGCCAGCATGAGCACCGTCACCGCAGGCCCGCAGACCGACAGCCCGCAGCCCCGGATACCCGACGCCGACCACCACCGGGACGTCAACGGCGGCTGGCTGCGCCCGGCCGTGTTCGGCGCGATGGACGGCCTGGTCTCCAACTTCGCGCTGATGACCGGCGTGGTCGGCGGCGCGGCCGCCCCGAGCACCGTGGTGCTCACCGGCCTGGCCGGCCTGGCGGCCGGCGCGTTCTCCATGGCGGCCGGCGAGTACACCTCGGTGGCCTCCCAGCGCGAGCTGGTGGAGGCCGAGTTGGAGGCCGAGCGGATCGAGCTGCGGCGCAACCCGCAGGGCGAGCTGGCCGAGCTGGCCCAGCTGTACGTGGCCAAGGGCGTCGACCCGGAGCTGGCCCACGAGGTGGCCCGGCAGCTGTCCGCCGACCCGGAGACCACGCTGGCCGTGCACGCCCGGGAAGAGCTCGGCGTCGACCCGGACGACCTGCCCTCGCCGCTGGTGGCCGCGTTCTCCTCGTTCGGCTGCTTCGCGCTCGGCGCGCTGCTGCCGGTGCTGCCCTACCTGCTGGGCGCGACCACGCTGTGGCCGGCCGCCCTGCTGGCGGTGCTCGGCCTGTTCGGCTGCGGCGCGGTGGTGGCCCGGGTGACGGCCCGCAGCTGGTGGTTCTCCGGCCTGCGGCAACTGGTGCTGGGCGGGGCCGCGGCGGGCGTCACCTACCTGCTGGGACGGCTGATCGGCGGAGCCGTCGGCTGACCCGCCGCCCGGCCCGTCACCCGGCCGTCGTCCGGCCCTCATCCGAACAGCCTTGTACGAAAATCCAGACCTCTGTATAGTTATGCCATGGAACGCGTGATGTTCCGCACATGGGCCTGAGCCTGCGCCTTGCCCTAGTCTCGACATCCGGCTGTCGACCCCCGAAATCAAAAGCGGGGGCGGCGTCGACTTCGAAGATTCCCAGGTGGAACGGCCGAGACGTGTGTGGCGAGGGGGTTTCGCCCCTGTTTCACGGCCTTCGGCACAGGGCACACTGGAGGGAACGCGCGACGCTGCGCCTTCCCCCCATCCGCCCCCTGACCTGGGGATCAGTCCGGGATGTGGACGCAGGAATCCACTTCCCGGGCCAGGCGGCATCATGTAACCTGCACCGACAAATCGCATCAGGGCCAACGTCGTCCCTTTGCATGAAGCAACTGTTTACGACGACGGGAGAGCCGATGCTGTCTGCATCCATGCACTCCGGCCACGAGGACGCCAAGGCCACCGGCCCCTACGCCCTCGTTCCGGACGCGCGTCCCCAGGCCCAGGGTCTCTACGACCCGCGCAACGAGCACGACGCCTGCGGCGTCGGCTTCGTGGCCACGCTGACCGGCATCGCCGACCACAAGATCGTCGAGCAGGCGCTGACCGTCCTGCGCAACCTGGAGCACCGCGGCGCCACCGGCGCCGAGCCGGACTCCGGTGACGGCGCGGGCATCCTGACCCAGGTCCCGGACGCGTTCCTGCGCGCGAACACGGACTTCGAGCTGCCGGCCGCCGGCTCCTACGCGGTCGGCATCGCCTTCCTCCCGGTCGAGGACGAGGCGGCCGCCGCCGCGGCCACCCGGATCGAGGTCATCGCGGCCGAGGAGGGCCTGACCGTCCTCGGCTGGCGCGACGTCCCGGTCACCCCCGACCTGCTGGGCGCCACCGCCCGCTCCGTCATGCCGCGCTTCCGCCAGCTGTTCGTCACGCACGGCGAGCGCACCGGCATCGAGCTGGACCGGATCGCCTTCGTGCTGCGCAAGCGCGCCGAGCGCGAGGCCGGGGTGTACTTCCCCTCGCTCTCCGCCCGCACCCTGGTCTACAAGGGCATGCTGACCACCGGCCAGCTGGAGCCCTTCTTCCCCGACCTGTCGGACCGGCTCTACGCCTCCGCGATCGGCCTGGTGCACTCGCGCTTCTCCACCAATACCTTCCCGAGCTGGCCGCTCGCCCACCCGTACCGCTTCGTCGCGCACAACGGCGAGATCAACACGGTCAAGGGCAACCGCAACTGGATGACCGCCCGGGAGTCCCAGCTCGCCACCGACCTGATCCCCGGCGACCTGGACCGGATCTTCCCGATCTGCACCCCGGACCACTCCGACTCGGCGTCCTTCGACGAGGTCCTGGAGCTGCTCCACCTCGGCGGCCGCTCGCTGCCGCACGCGGTGCTGATGATGATCCCGGAGGCGTGGGAGAACCACGCCACCATGGACCCGGCCCGCCGCGCGTTCTACCAGTACCACTCCAACCTGATGGAGCCCTGGGACGGCCCGGCCTGCGTCACCTTCACCGACGGCACCCGGATCGGCGCGGTCCTGGACCGCAACGGCCTGCGCCCGGCCCGGTACTGGATCACCGAGGACGGCCTGGTCGTGCTCTCCTCCGAGGTCGGCGTGCTCGACATCGACCAGGAGAAGGTCACCAGGAAGGGCCGCCTGCAGCCCGGCCGGATGTTCCTGATCGACACCGCCGAGCACCGCATCGTCGAGGACGAGGAGATCAAGGCCGCCCTCGCCGCCGAGCACCCCTACGAGGAGTGGGTCGCCGCCGGGCAGATCCAGCTCGCCAAGCTCCCCGAGCGCGAGCACATCGCCCACACCCACGCCTCCGTCACCCGCCGCCAGCAGACCTTCGGCTACACCGAGGAGGAGCTGCGGGTCATCCTCGCGCCGATGGCCAAGACCGGCGGCGAGGCGCTCGGCTCGATGGGCACCGACTCGCCGATCGCCGCGCTCAGCGAGAAGCCGCGCCTGCTGTTCGACTACTTCACCCAGCTGTTCGCCCAGGTCACCAACCCGCCGCTGGACGCGATCCGCGAAGAGCTGGTCACCTCGCTGCACAGCAACCTCGGCCCCGAGGGCAACCTGCTGGACGCCTCCCCGGCGCACTGCCGCTCGGTCGGTATCACCTTCCCGGTGATCGACAACGACGAGCTGGCCAAGCTGGTCCACATCAACGTGGACGGCGACCAGCCCGGCCTGAAGGCCGTCACCCTCTCCGGCCTGTACAAGGTCGCCACCGGCGGCGAGGGCCTGGCCGCCCGCCTCGCCGAGATCGCCGCCGAGGCCGACGCCGCGATCGCCGACGGCGCCCGCATCATCGTCCTCTCCGACCGCCACTCGGACGCCGAGCACGCGCCGATCCCGTCGCTGCTGCTCACCTCGGCGATCCACCACCACCTGATCCGCACCAAGCAGCGCACCCAGGTGTCGCTGCTGGTCGAGGCCGGCGACGTCCGCGAGGTGCACCACGTCGCGCTGCTGGTCGGCTACGGCGCCGGCGCGGTCAACCCGTACCTGGCCATGGAGTCGGTCGAGGACCTGGTCGCCCAGGGCGTGTTCGTCTCGGGCATCGAGGCCGAGAAGGCGATCAAGAACCTGATCAAGGCGCTCGGCAAGGGCGTCCTGAAGGTGATGTCCAAGATGGGCATCTCCACCGTCGCCTCCTACCGCGGCGCGCAGGTCTTCGAGGCCATCGGCCTCTCCCAGGATCTGGTCGACGCCTACTTCGCGGGCACCACCACCAAGCTCGGCGGCATCGGCCTGGACGAGATCGCCAAGGAGACCGCCGCCCGCCACGCCAAGGCGTACCCGGCCTCCGGCATCTCCGCCGCGCACCGCGCGCTGGAGATCGGCGGCGAGTACCAGTGGCGCCGCGAGGGCGAGCCGCACCTGTTCGACCCGGAGACGGTCTTCCGCCTCCAGCACTCGACCCGCACCAAGCGCTACGACATCTTCAAGCAGTACACGGACCGGGTGAACGCCCAGTCCGAGCGCCTGATGACGCTGCGCGGCCTGTTCCAGCTGGACGGCCTCGGCCGGGCCCCGATCTCCATCGACGAGGTCGAGCCGGTCTCCGAGATCGTCAAGCGGTTCTCCACCGGCGCCATGTCCTACGGCTCCATCTCGATGGAGGCGCACGAGACGCTCGCCATCGCGATGAACCAGCTCGGCGGCAAGTCCAACACCGGCGAGGGCGGCGAGGACCCGGAGCGCCTGTACGACCCGGCGCGCCGCTCGGCGATCAAGCAGGTCGCCTCCGGCCGCTTCGGCGTCACCTCCGAGTACCTGGTCAACGCCGACGACATCCAGATCAAGATGGCCCAGGGCGCCAAGCCCGGCGAGGGCGGCCAGCTGCCCGGCCACAAGGTCTACCCGTGGGTGGCCAAGACCCGGCACTCGACCCCGGGCGTCGGCCTGATCTCCCCGCCGCCGCACCACGACATCTACTCCATCGAGGACCTGGCCCAGCTGATCCACGACCTCAAGAACGCCAACCCGCAGGCCCGCGTCCACGTGAAGCTGGTCTCCGAGGTCGGCGTGGGCACCGTCGCGGCCGGCGTCTCCAAGGCGCACGCCGACGTGGTGCTGATCTCCGGCCACGACGGCGGCACCGGCGCCTCCCCGCTGACCTCGCTCAAGCACGCGGGCGGCCCCTGGGAGCTCGGCCTCGCCGAGACCCAGCAGACCCTGCTGCTCAACGGCCTGCGCGACCGCATCGTGGTGCAGACCGACGGCCAGCTCAAGACCGGCCGCGACGTGGTCATCGCCGCCCTGCTGGGCGCCGAGGAGTTCGGCTTCGCGACCGCCCCGCTGGTGGTCTCCGGCTGCATCATGATGCGGGTGTGCCACCTGGACACCTGCCCGGTCGGCGTCGCCACCCAGAACCCGGTGCTGCGCGAGCGCTTCTCCGGCAAGCCCGAGTTCGTGGTCAACTTCTTCGAGTTCATCGCCGAGGAGGTCCGCGAGATCCTCGCCGAGCTCGGCTTCCGCTCGATCGAGGAGGCCGTCGGCCACGCCGAGCACATCAACGCCCAGGCCGCCATCGACCACTGGAAGGCCGCCGGGCTCGACCTGGCCCCGCTGTTCCACGTCCCGGCGCTGCCCGAGGGCGCGGCCCTGCACAACACCACGGGCCAGGACCACGCGCTCGACAAGGCCCTCGACAACCAGCTCATCGAGCTGGCCGAGGACGCCCTGGAGCGCGGCGAGGCCGTCCGCATCCAGCTGCCGATCCGCAACGTCAACCGCACCGTCGGCACCATGCTCGGCCACGAGGTGACCAAGCGGTACCGCGGCGCGGGCCTGCCCGAGGGCACCATCGACGTGACCTTCACCGGTTCGGCCGGCCAGTCCTTCGGCGCCTTCGTGCCCAAGGGCGTCACGCTCCGGCTGGAGGGCGACGCCAACGACTACGTCGGCAAGGGCCTGTCCGGCGGCGTGCTCGTGGTCCGTCCCGCCCGGGACGCCGCCGCGATCGGCGCCGACGCGCAGAACCACGTCATCGCCGGCAACACCATCGGCTACGGCGCCACCTCCGGCCGCATCCACCTGCGCGGCAAGGCCGGCGAGCGCTTCGCGGTCCGCAACTCCGGGGCTACCCTGGTGGTCGAGGGCGTGGGCGACCACGGCCTGGAGTACATGACCGGCGGCCGGGTGGTCATCCTCGGCGAGACCGGCCGCAACCTGGCGGCGGGCATGTCCGGCGGCATCGCCTACGTGCTCGACCTGCGCCCGGCCAACGTCAACAGCGGCATGGTGGGCATCGAGGCCCCCAGCGCCGCCGACCGCGACTGGCTGCGCGAGACCGTCCAGCAGCACTACGAGGAGACCGGCTCCACCGTCGCCGCCGAGCTCCTGGCCGACTGGGGCAGCGGGGTCTCCCGCTTCTCCAAGATCATGCCCACCGACTACAAGGCTGTGCTCGCCGCCAAGGACGCCGCTGAGCGCGATGGCCTCTCCGAGGTGGAGACCACTCGCAAGATGATGGAGGCGGCAAATGGCTGACCCCAAGGGCTTCCTGACCACGCCCAAGCAGCTGGCGGAGCGCCGTCCGGTGGACGTCCGGCTCCGTGACTGGAACGAGGTCTACGTCGAGCGCAGCCTCCTTCCGATCATCAGCAAGCAGGCCGGTCGCTGCATGGACTGCGGCATCCCGTTCTGCCACAACGGCTGCCCGCTCGGGAACCTGATCCCCGAGTGGAACGACCTCGCCTACCGGGACGACTGGTCCGGCGCGATCGAGCGGCTGCACGCCACCAACAACTTCCCGGAGTTCACCGGCCGCCTGTGCCCGGCTCCGTGCGAGTCGGCGTGCGTGCTCGGCATCAACCAGGACGCGGTGACCATCAAGAACGTCGAGGTCACCATCATCGACAAGGCCTGGGACCGCGGCGGGGTCACCCCGCAGGTCCCCGAGCGCCTGTCCGGCAAGACCGTCGCCGTGATCGGCTCCGGCCCGGCCGGCCTGGCCGCCGCCCAGCAGCTCACCCGGGCCGGGCACACCGTGGTGGTGTACGAGCGCGCCGACCGCATCGGCGGCCTGCTGCGCTACGGCATCCCCGAGTTCAAGATGGAGAAGCGCCACATCAACCGCCGCATCGAGCAGATGCGCGCGGAGGGCACCCGCTTCCGCACCGGCGTCGAGGCCGGCGTCGACATCAGCGGCCAGGACCTGCGCTCGCGCTTCGACGCGGTCGTCATCGCGGCCGGCGCCACCACCGCCCGCGACCTGCCCGTCCCCGGCCGGGAGCTGAACGGCGTCCACCAGGCGATGGAGTACCTGCCGCTGGCCAACAAGGTCCAGGAGGGCGACTACGTCGACTCCCCGATCTCGGCCAAGGGCAAGCACGTGGTCGTCATCGGCGGCGGCGACACCGGCGCGGACTGCGTCGGCACCGCGCACCGCCAGGGCGCCCTCTCCGTCACCCAGCTGGAGATCATGCCGCGGCCGTCCGAGGACCGCCCGGCCAACCAGCCCTGGCCGACCATGCCGATGACCTACAAGGTCACCTCGGCCCACGAGGAGGGCGGCGAGCGGATCTACTCCGTCTCCACCACCCACTTCGCCGGCGACGAGGACGGCAACGTCCAGGAGCTGCACCTGGTCGAGGTCGAGTTCAAGGACGGCAGGTTCGAGCCCGTCCCCGGCAGCGAGAAGGTCATCCCGGCCCAGCTCGTCACCCTCGCCATGGGCTTCACCGGCACCGACGTCAAGAACGGCCTCGTGGAGCAGCTCGGCGTCGACCTCGACGCCCGCGGCAACGTCGCCCGCGACGGCAAGTTCGGCACCAACGTCGACGGGGTGTACGTTTGCGGTGACGCCGGTCGCGGCCAGTCGCTGATCGTCTGGGCGATCGCGGAGGGCCGTTCGGCCGCCTCGGCGGTCGACAGGTACCTGGGCGGCAAGACCGCGCTCCCCGCCCCGATCAAGCCGACCGACCGCTCGCTGGTGGTCTGACCGACCACCGCCCCGAGAACGCCCACGCCCCCCGCGAGGGGGGTACGGCCGACAAACACCGACCCGCCAGAGCCGCCGGGACCCGGTCATCACGACGCCTGCCCACTCCCCGACCAGGTAAGGGCAGGCGTCGTTGTCCGTTCTCCGGCGGGTTTCAGGCCGTCGGGACCTTGTCCAGGAAGCCGACCACGGTGGCGATCCGGCCGTCCTCGGTGGCGGTGAGGACGTCGAAGCCGATCACCAGGGGCTCCGCGGCGCCCTCCGGGGCCAGCTCCCAGGTGAAGCGGGCGACGTCGTGGTGGGCGTCGACCGGGCCGCCGAGGCGGAAGACCAGCCCGGCGAACTGGTCCTGGACGGCGGCCAGGGTGGCGTCGAACTGCTCGTGGCCGCGGGCCTCCACCAGCGGGTCGGTGTAGCTGCCGTCGGCGGCCCAGGTCTCCTCGACCAGCTTGCGGCGGGCGGCCGGGTCGGTCTCGTTCCAGGCGGCGAGGTAGCGCTCGGCGAGGTTCTGCAGGTCCATCGTGGGCTCCTTCGTTCTGCTTCGTTCTCCGTGGTTCCCCTTGCGGGACAAGACGTTACGGAGACCGGGAGCCCGGGGAATCGGTCGCGTATAGGTAGGGTCGACCCATGCTGTACGGACGGGGGACGGAACGGGCGGCGGTCGACCGGCTGCTCGCGGCGGCAACCGGGGGGCGGGCCGGGGCACTGGTGCTGCGCGGCGAGCCGGGCATCGGCAAGAGCGCGCTGCTGGACGCGGTGGCCGGCGCGGCCACCGGGTGGCGGGTGCTGCGGGCGGCCGGGGTGGAGTCGGAGGCCAGCCTGCCGTACGCCGTGCTCAGCCAGCTGCTGGCACCCGTACTGGGCGAGCTCGACGGCCTGCCCGGGCCGCAACGGGCCGCGCTGGAACGCACGTTGGGGCTGGCGGACGGCCCGCCCGGCGACCGGCTGCTGGTCGGCCTCGCGGTGCTGACGCTGCTGGGCGACCTCGCCGATCACCGGCCGGTGCTGGTCCTGCTGGACGACGAGCAGTGGGCCGACCCGGAGTCCGCCGCGGCGCTGCGGCTCGCCGCCCGCCGACTGGGCGCGGAGCGCGTCGCGCTGCTGCTGGCCACCCGGGACGACGGGCCGGACCGGACCGGGCTGCCCGAACTGCGGGTGGAGCCGCTCGCCGAACCCGACGCGGCCGCCCTGCTGGCCTCGGTCGCGCCGGGGCTCGCCGACCCGGCCGCGGTGCTGCGCGCCGCCCGGGGCAACCCGCTGGCGCTGCGCGAACTGCCCGCCGCCGGCGCCTCCGGCGCCCTGCCGCCCGCCGGACGGCTGCGGCTGGCCTACCACGGCCAGGTCAGCCGGCTGCCCGCCGCCGCCCAGCGCTGGCTGCTGCTGGCCGCGCTGGAGGAGAGCGGCGAGCTGGAGGTGCTGCTGCGGGCCGCGCAGGACAGCGGGCTGGCCCCGGACGACCTGGCGCCCGCCGAACGGCAGGGCCTGCTGAGCGTCGACCTGGCGGCCGGCCGGGTCGCCTTCCGGCACCCGCTGCTGCGCTCCGCCCTGGTCGACCGGGCGCCGCTCGCCGACCGGCTGGACGCCCACCGGGCGCTGGCCGGCGCCTACCGGCCCGACCAGGCGCTGCGGCGGGCCTGGCACCGGGCGCTGGCGGCCGGCGGACGGGACGCCGGGGCGGCGGCGGAACTGGCGGCGGCGGCCGGCGCGGCCGCCTCCCGCGGCGGGCACACCGGCGCGTCGGCGGCCTACGAGCGGGCCGCCCGGCTCAGCCCCGACCCGGAACTGGCCCGGAAGTGGACGGTGGAGGCGGTGGAGGCCGCGCTGGAGGCCGGTGAGGTGGAGCGCGCCGAGCGGCTCGCCGCCGCCGCCGACCGCCCCGACGCCGACCCGGTCACCCGGGCCCACCTGCTGTTCGCCCGCGGCGTCGCCGAGTTCTGGCGCGGCGAGAACCGCTCCGCGCACCGGCGGCTGACCGACGCCGCCGCCCTGGTCGCCGAGGAGCACCCCGGCCCGGCGGCCCGCGTCCTGGTGCAGGCCGTGCACGTCGCCTGGTACGACGAACTCCCGTCCGTGCGGCGGGCCCTGGCGTCGCTCGCCGGGCTCCCGCTGCCGGACGGCGACCCGCTGGCCCCGGTGGCGCGCTACCTGGCCGCCGCGCTGGGCGGCGCGGACGGCCCGTCGCTGCCCGAGGCCGAGCGGGCGGCCCGGGCGGCCGGCGCCGCCGTCCCCGTCGACCTGGTGCTGCCCTGCGGGGCCGGGCTGGTGCCCGGCCACGACGCCGAGGTGCTGGACCTCTCCCGCCGCCTGGTCCGCGAGGCCCGCGAGAGCGGCGCCTTCGGGACGCTGCCCACCCTGCTGTTCTTCCTCGCCGAGGCCGAACTCTTCGACGGCCGCCCCGCCCTGGCCGCCGACCACGCCGCCGAGGCGCTGCGGCTGGCCCAGGACAGCGGGCAGCCGCTGTGGACCGGCCAGCTGCACGGCTTCCAGGCGTACCTGGCCGCGGCCCGCGGCGAGGCCGGGCCCTGCCGGGAGCAGGCCGCCGCGGCCTTCGCCCGGGGCGGCGCCGGCACCCCCTGGGCCCGCTGGGGGCTCGGCCTGCTCGACCTCGGCGCGGGCCGGGCCGAGGACGCCCACGGGCAGCTGGCCGCGCTCACCGGCGGCGCGCACGGCTACCACGTCTGTGCCGTCCGCGCGGTGCCCGACCTGGTGGAGGCCGCGGTCCGGCTGCGCCGCGGCGAGGAGTGCGCCGAGCCGCTGGCCCGCTTCGAGCGGTGGGCGGAGCGCTCCGGCCGGCCCTGGGCCCGCGCCCTGGTGCACCGCTGCCACGCGCTGCTCGCCCCCGACGAGTTCGCCGAGGACCTCTACCTCCGGGCGCTGGCCCGGCACGCCGAACAGCCCCGCCCCTGGGAGCAGGCCCGCACCGAGCTGCTGTACGGCGAGTGGCTGCGCCGCGTCCGCCGCCGGGCCGAGGCCAGGGCGCCGCTGCGCTCCGCCGAGCAGGCGCTGCGCCGGCTGGGCGCCGGGCCCTGGGCCGAGCGGGCCCGGCTGGAGCTGGACGCGACCGGCGCGCCCGCCGCCGCCGGCCCGGCCCGGACGGTGGCCGGGCTGACCCCGCAGGAGTCGCAGATCGTCCGGCTGGCCGCGCAGGGCCTGTCCAACCGGGACATCGCCGCGCAGCTGTTCCTGAGCGCCCGGACCGTCGGGCACCACCTGTACAAGGCCTACCCGAAGCTCGGGGTGAGCTCCCGGACCGACCTCGCGGAGGTGCTGCCCGCGCTGTCCTGAGCGGAGTCGAAACCCGCGCCAGTACAACGGATTGGCCAAATGCCGGAAGGACCTCGCGGAGTGTCGCCGCCCAGTGGCAGACTGCTTCCCACGAGGTCCACTCGGCGTTCCTGGGGCGGAGGGTTTGCAATGACGGGCCTGCAGACGGGCAGCGGTGCGACCGCGCGTCGCATCCAGTTGGGCGCCCAGTTGCGGCGCCTGCGCGAGGCCCGCGGCGTGACCCGGGAGGACGCCGGGTACTCGATCCGGGCCTCGGAGTCGAAGATCAGCCGGATGGAGCTCGGCCGGGTCGGCTTCAAGCAGCGCGACGTGGCGGACCTGCTGACGCTCTACGGCGTCGACGACGAGGAGTCCCGCGCCGCCCTGCTCGGCCTGGTCGGCGGCACCAACGCCCCGTCCTGGTGGCACGGTTACGGAGACGTGGTGCCCGGCTGGTTCCAGACGTACCTCAACCTGGAGGACGCGGCCGACCTGGTGCGCAGCTACGAGGTGCAGTTCGTGCCCGGCCTGCTGCAGACCCCCGAGTACGCGTACGCGGTGATGCGGGCCGGCAGCCCCGCCGCGTCCGAGGAGGAGATCGGGCGCCGGGCCGCGGTCCGGATGCGCCGGCAGGAGCGCTTCCTCGCCGAGGGGGCGACGGCCCGGCTGGAGCTGATCGTCGACGAGACGGCGCTGCGCCGCCCCTGCGGGGGGCCGGAGGTGATGCGGGCGCAGCTGGCGCGGCTGTCGGAGCTGTCGCTGCGCGGGACGATCAGCCTGCGGGTGCTGCCGCTGGGGATGGGCGCGCTGGCGGCCGACAGCGGGGCGTTCACGGTGCTGTGCTTCCCCGAGCCGGACTTGGCGGACGTGGTCTACGTCGAGCAGTTCACCACCGCGCTGTACCTGGACAAGCCGGCCGAGGTGGCCGAGTACGCGACGGCGCTGGAGCGGGTGTCGGCGGCCGCGCTGGGCGAGGAGGAGACCAGGGGACTTCTCGCGGAGATCCTCCGGACCACCTGATCCCCAATTAGGATGACGATCCGTCAGTAGGTGTTATTCGGCGCCGAAGGGGATCGGATGTCCTTGATCGCGGAACTCGCCCAGCAGTACATCGACGGCCGGTGGCGGCCCGGTACCGGCTCCTGGGACATCGTGGACCTGGACCCCTTCACCGGCGAGAAGCTCGCCTCGTTCACGGTCGCCACCGCCGAGGAGATCGACCAGGCCTACCGCGCCGCCGAACGGGCCCAGCCCGACTGGGCGGCCACCAGCCCGTACGAGCGCCGGCTGGTCTTCGAACGGGCGCTGCGGGTGGTCGAGGAGCGCGAGGCGGAGATCCTCCAGGTGATGACCGCCGAGCTCGGCGGCACGCTGATGAAGTCCGCCTTCGAACTCTCCCTGGTCAAGGACATGCTGCGGGAGGCCGGCTCGCTGGCGCTGCGCGCCGAGGGGAAGATCCTGCCCTCGCCGGTGCCCGGCAAGGAGAACCGGCTCTACCGCCTCCCGGTCGGCGTGGTCGGCGTGATCAGCCCGTTCAACGCCCCGGTCTTCCTCTCGCTCAAGGCCGTCGCCCCGGCGCTCGCCCTCGGCAACGCGGTCGTCCTCAAGCCGCACCAGGACGCCCCGGTGGCCGGCGGCACCCTGATCGCCAAGGTCTTCGAGGAGGCCGGGCTGCCGGCCGGCCTGCTGAACGTCGTCCTCACCGACATCGCCGAGATCGGCGACGCGTTCATCGAGCACCCGGTGCCCAAGGTGATCGCCTTCACCGGCTCCGACGCCGTCGGGCGGCACGTCGCCGCCGTCGCCGGCGGCCACCTCAAGCGCACCGTCCTCGAACTCGGCGGCAACAGCGCGCTGGTGGTCCTCGACGACGCCGACCTCGACTACGCGGTGGACGCCGCCGTCGCCAGCCGCTTCGTCCACCAGGGCCAGATCTGCATGGCCGCCAACCGGATCCTGGTCGACCGCGCGCTGTTCGCCGAGTTCAGCGAGAAGTTCACCGCCAAGGTCGCCTCGCTGTCGGTCGGCGACCCCGGCGACCCCGGCACCGACCTCGGCCCGCTCATCAACGCCGCCCAGGCCGAGGCGATCACCGCCGAGGTCGACCGCGCGCTGGCGGCCGGCGCCCGCGCCCTGCTGCACGGCTCGACCGTCGGCACCCTGGTCCGCCCGACCGTCCTGACCGACATCCCCGCCGACGACCCGATCCTGCACCGCGAGGTGTTCGGCCCGGTCGCGCTGCTGATCCCCTTCGACGGCGAGGACGAGGCCGTCCGGATCGCCAACGACACGCCCTTCGGCCTGTCCGGCGCGGTGCACACCGCGAACGTCGAACGCGGCGTGCGGTTCGCCCAGCGGATCGACACCGGCATGATCCACGTCAACGACGGGACGATCGCGGACGAGCCGGTCGTGCCGTTCGGCGGCGAGAAGGGCTCCGGCGTCGGGCGCCTGAACGGCGACACCAGCCTGGACGCGTTCACCACGGTGAAGTGGATATCGATCCAGCACGGGCGCTCGCGCTTCCCGTTCTAGGGACGGGTGGAGCCTCGCCGAGCGGGCGCGAAGCCGGGGGCGCGGGGAACTGCGCGAAGGGGGCCGCACGTCAGCAAGGTCGCGGACCGACCGGGCTCGGTGCCGGGGCAGTTGCGGGAGGCCGTCGGCGAGGCCGAGGACGGTGCGGGTGCCGAGCGGGCGGGAGAGCCGGAACTGGACCGGCGCGGCGCTGATGCCCGCCGGGTACCCTCCCCCGGGCCGTGGTCGGTGGCCGGACAGGGCTTGGACGGGCCCGGGCGGGAAGCGGTTCCCGGGGCGCGCGGGGGGCCGTCCGGGACGGAACTCCCGGACGGCCCCGGACCGGGCCTAGAAGACCGGCACGCCGGCCCGGACCAGGCGCCAGCCGCCCTGGCCGGAGAAGTCGGCCGGGTCGATGACGCCCTTGGCCTTCACCCAGGCGATCATCGTGTTGCGGATCTCGTCGGAGTCGGCCCACACCTGCTGGGCGGCGGCGACGTGCGGGAAGTTGCCGCCGCCGTTGGCCCGGTAGTTGTTGACGGCGAGGACGAACTTCGCCGCCGGGTCGACCGCCGCGCCCTGGTGCGACAGGTTGACGATCCGGCTGCCGACCGGCTGCGCGATGTCGATGTCGTAGGACAGGCCGTAGATCGAGTCGTAGTTGTAGTCGGGGGTGTTGTTGGCCTGGTTGGTCAGGGTGGCCGGGTCGATCGGGGCGCCGGGGGCGACCTGGGCGTAGTACTTGGCGGAGTACTCCAGGTAGTCCTTGAGCTGGGCGCCGGTCAGGATCCGGGCCTCCAGGGTGTTCTCGTAGATGTACAGGCCGGCCGCGTCGCGCAGCTTGACCTCGCCGGCCGGGATGACCGCGGTGCGGTTGAACGGCGCGGCCTGGGCGAGCACCGGCAGGCTCGCGTACTGGCCGCCGGCCAGCGCGTCGCGCACCGCGTCGGCCTGGACGCGGCCGATCAGGTCGATGATCGGGGTGTCCTTGAACCGGGACTCGGCGATGGAGAGGGTCTCCTTGCAGGTGCCGATGACCTGGTTGACGTAGGCGACGACCTTCTGGTGCTGGTCCTTGACCAGCTTGACGACCGCCGGGTCCTCGGCGACGGTGTTGGAGTTCAGCAGCCGCGCGCTGACGCCGGTGACGGTCCACTCGCCGCGGGCGAACTCGACCTCGAAGTCGAAGCAGGTCAGCCGCTCGCCCCAGAGCGCCGGCTCGGACAGCACGACGTTCTTGCCGGTCTTCTCGTTGACCACGATCCGCTGCGGGATCTCCTTGTGGGCGTGGCCGACCAGGATCGCGTCGATGCCGGGCACGGTCGCGGCGATCTCGGCGCCCGCGTTCTCCGAGTAGGGCAGCTGGTCGCCCCAGGAGGAGGTGCCGTCCACGCCGGTGTGCGCGGTGATCACGACCACGTCGGCGCCGGCCGCGCGGACCTTGGGGACCCACTTGGCGGCGATCTCCGGGATGCCCGGGAAGGCCAGCTGCCCCTGCACGTTGGCCTTGTCCCAGATGGCGATGCCGGGGTTGGTCAGGCCGAGGATGCCGACCCGGAGCGGGCGGCCGTGGCCGAGGCGCAGCTCGCGGATCACGTACGGCGGGAAGGCCGGCTTCTCGTCCTTGACGTTGACCGCGTTGGCGCCCAGCAGCGGGAAGTCCAGCTGCGCCTGGTAGGCGCGCAGCAGCGGGATGCCGTAGTTGAACTCGTGGTTGCCGAGCGCGGCGGCGTCGTAGCCGATGGCGTTCATCGCGGCGGCCATCGGGTGGCGCGGGGCCTTCTTGCCGGTGATCGGCTCGATCCGGGCGAAGTAGTAGGAGAGCTGGGTGCCCTGGATGGTGTCGCCGGCGTCGATCAGCAGGGTGCGGCCGTGGCCCTTCTCCCGGCGGACCTGCTGGACCAGGGTGGAGATCTTGGCCAGGCCGACGTCGTTGTGGGCGGCGTCGTCGTACTCGGAGTCGGTGAAGTACTCCCAGTTGAGGACGTGGCCGTGCAGGTCGGTGGTGCCCATCACGGTGAAGGCGGCCTTGAACGGGACGGGGCCCTTGCCGCGGGCCTCGTCCCGGTCGTGGTCCGCGGCGGCGGCGGGGGCGGCCGCGAGGCCGCCGGCCAGGGCGGCGCCGGCCGCGGTGGCGGCGGAGCGGGTGACGAAGTCACGGCGGTTCAGGGGCATCGAGGACTCCAAGTCGGGCGGTACGGGCGGTCAGCGGGCGTCCGGGCCGGGGCAGACGGTACCCCGCCACCCGTGGTGACGCGCGTAGAAAACGCGTCTGGCAGTCTGCCGCTTTCCGGCCGCCGGGGCCAGACCCTCCGGCCGTCCAACGGGTGAGACGTGGGTGACCTCCGTGTGACGCGGCCCCGCCGGACCGCACGCGCGTGCGTCAATCCGGGCCCCGGGCGCTCACCCCGCGCGCCACCCGCCGCACGCTGCGGGCCCGTTCACCAAATCTTTCGCCAACTGCCATGGGGGGACTGGCCGGAACCGCGCTGTTACGACCCGGTAATGCCTAGGCTCTGCTGTATGCGCCGAGCAAAAATCGTTTGTACTCTCGGGCCTGCCGCGGACTCGTACGACCAGATCAAGGCCCTGGTCGACGCGGGCATGGACATCGCCCGACTGAACCTCAGCCACGGCTCCCACGCGGAGCACGAGGACCGTTACCACCGGGTCCGCAAGGCCTCGGACGAGTCGGGCCGCAGCGTCGGTGTGCTGGCCGACCTGCAGGGCCCGAAGATCCGCCTCGCCACCTTCGCTGACGGGCCCGTCCTGCTGGAGCGCGGGGACGAGTTCACCATCACCGTCGACGACGTCCCCGGGGACCGGGAGATCTGCGGCACCACGTACAAGGGCCTGGCCGCGGACGTCTCGCGCGGCGAGCGGATCCTGGTGGACGACGGCCGGGTCTGCCTGGAGGTCACCCACGTCGAGGGCCCCCGGGTGCACTGCATCGTCATCGAGGGCGGCCTGGTCTCCGACCACAAGGGGCTCAACCTCCCCGGCGTCGCCGTCTCGGTGCCCGCGCTCTCCGACAAGGACGTCGAGGACCTGCGCTGGGCGCTGCGGACCGGGGCCGACATCATCGCGCTGTCGTTCGTGCGCAGCGGGAGGGACGTCGAGGAGGTGCACCGGATCATGGCCGAGGAGGGCCGCCGGATCCCGGTCATCGCCAAGATCGAGAAGCCGCAGGCGGTGGAGAACCTGGAGTCCATCGTGGACGCCTTCGACGGCATCATGGTCGCCCGCGGCGACCTGGGCGTCGAACTCCCGCTGGAGCAGGTGCCGATCGTCCAGAAGCGCGCCGTCAAGCTGGCCAAGCGCAACGCCAAGCCGGTCATCGTCGCCACCCAGATGCTGGACTCGATGATCAACGCCTCCCGGCCGACCCGCGCCGAGGCGTCCGACGTCGCCAACGCGGTGCTGGACGGCACCGACGCGGTGATGCTCTCCGGCGAGACCTCGGTCGGCAAGTACCCGGTCGAGACGGTCAAGACCATGGCCCGGATCGTCGCGGCCGCCGAGGAGGACATCCTGGCCGCGGGCCTGCCGCCGCTCACCGACAAGAACAAGCCCCGCACCCAGGGCGGCGCGGTCGCCCGGGCCGCCGCCGAGATCGGCGACTTCCTGGACGCCAAGTACCTGGTCGCGTTCACCCAGAGCGGCGACACCGCCCGCCGGCTGACCCGCTACCGCTCGCCGATCCCGGTCCTGGCGTTCACCTACGAGCCCGCCGTGCGCAGCCAGTTGGCGCTCACCTGGGGCGTGGAGACCTTCCTCGGCCCGTTCGTCACCACCACCGACGAGCTGGTCGCCCAGGTCGACTCCGCGCTGCTGAGCCTGGGCCGCTGCAAGCCCGGCGACGTCGTGATCATCACCGCCGGCTCCCCGCCCGGCCTGGCCGGCTCCACCAACCTGGTGCGCGTCCACCACGTCGGCGAACTGGACAACTGACGCCCCGCGCCGCGCGGAGCCTGACGGGGTGTCAGGCTCCCCGCGCCGGGGCCCGGCACGTTGTCGGTAGCATGCCCCGGGTGGTGTCCCGGGGCCGGGGCCGCACCGGAACCGGGGGGAAGACGCAGGTTGATACGCCGCCGCATCGCAGTGGTCTGGACCGCGGTCGTCCTTGTCGCGGGCTGCACGCCCTACGGTGCGGACACCCTGCGGGCGGTGCGGTCCAGCGGTCCCGCCCGGCCGCCCTCCCGGACCGTGACCCTGGACCGGACCGCCTGGTGGGGCGGCGACTCCTACCGGCTCACCGCGCTGACCACCACCGTGCAGCCGGACGGCCGGACTTCGGTCGAACTCGTCCTGGGCGTCGCCATCGAGTCCCCGGTGCCGGTCGCCGCCGCCCTGCCCCGGGCCACCCTGGAGTCCGACGGGGTCACCGTCAGCGGCCCGCTGGAGATGACGCCGCCGCCGTACGGCCGCGCCTCGCTGACCGCCACCGTGCAGGACGTCGGCACCCCCGGGCAGGAACTCGACCCCGACCGGCTCGCGCTGGTCCTCACCGCCCCCGGCTCGGCCCGCGCGGTGATCCCGGTCGGCACCCGGCCCGGCCAGGACCAGGTGGACCTGGCCCCGACCCCGCTGCGCCCCTCGGCGGACACCGTGCGGGCCGGCCGCTACCGGCTCGCGCTGGCCTCCGCCCGGCTGCGCGAGGACTGCGGCGGCGGGACGGGCACCGCGCCCACCGTCCTGCTCGGCACCGTCCCGGTCGTCCCGCGGGTGCTGAGCGCCCCGAAGCCGGGCCGGCACGCGGTCGAGGTGCTGTTCGAGGCCCCGGCCGGCACCACCCCCGACGGCCTGCTGCTGCACCTGACGCTCCCGGACGGGCGGCGGCTCGCCCCCGGCGTCCCGGTCGGCGCCACGCCCTACCCCGACCCGACGGGCCGGGTCAGCCTGGCGGCCTGGTTCGACTTCTACGGGGACACCGCGGGGACGTACACCCTGGAGGCGGTGGACGGGCAGCGGCCGGACGACCCGGCGGTGCTCACGCTGGTGGCCGGTTGAGGGCGACGGCTCCGAGGCGGCGCGGCCTCGGAGCCGGTGGAACGGGGTGCCCCGAGTGGGATTCGAACCCACACCGGACGGTGTTTGAGACCGTTGCCTCTGCCGATTGGGCTATCGGGGCCCAGCGGATCGAAGGTCGGACCCCCCACCCGTGGTGAACCAAACATACCGTGTCTGGGTAGGCTCATGCATGCAGCACCCCGCCGGACCGAGGAGCCCCGTGAGCACCGCCGACGAGCAGGCCCAGCCGCTTGACACCGACCCGCCCCAGATCACCCGAATCGTCATCGCCGAGGACGAGGCACTGATCCGCCTCGACCTCAAGGAGATGCTGGAGGAGGAGGGCTACACCGTCGTCGGCGAGGCCGGTGACGGGGAGAGCGCGGTCAGGCTGGTCGAGGAGCTCAAGCCCGACCTGGCCATCCTGGACGTGAAGATGCCCGTCCTGGACGGCCTCTCGGCCGCCGAGCGGATCCACGAGCAGCACCTCGCCCCGGTGCTGATGCTCACCGCGTTCTCCCAGCGCGAACTGGTCGACCGGGCCCGCGACGCCGGCGCGATGGCGTACATCGTCAAGCCGTTCAGCAAGAGCGACCTCGTCCCGGCGATCGAGATGGCGGTCTCCCGCTACACCGAGATGCGCACCCTGGAACAGGAGATCGCGGACCTCTCGCAGCGGCTGGAGACCCGCAAGCTGGTCGACCGCGCCAAGAGCGTGCTGCAGACCAAGTTCGGCCTGAACGAGCCCGCCGCGTTCCGCTGGATCCAGAAGACCTCGATGGACCGCCGGATGACCATGGCCGCCGTCGCCGAGGCCGTGATCGAGGAGGGCGCCGCCCAGGACCGCAAGAAGGCCGAGGCCGCCGAGGGCTGAACCGGCCCCGCCGCACGCGCGAGCGCCCCCGCCCGAACCGGGCGGGGGCGCTCGCACGCGGACTGACGGGCGGTCAGTCCTCGCCCAGGTACTGGCGGCGCACCGACTCGTCGTGCAGCAGGTCCGCGCCGGTGCCCGACAGGGTGATCCGGCCGGTGGTCATCACGTACGCCCGGTCCGAGAGCGACAGCGCGGCCTGCGCGTTCTGCTCCACCAGCAGGATGGTGGTGCCGGCCGCCCGCAGCTCGACGATGGTCGCCATGATCTTCTGCATCATCAGCGGCGACAGGCCCATCGACGGCTCGTCCAGCATCAGCAGCCTGGGCCGGGACATCAGCGCCCGCCCCATCGCCAGCATCTGCTGCTCGCCGCCGGACAGGGTGCCCGCGGCCTGCTTGCGCCGCTCGGCCAGGATCGGGAAGAGCGTGCAGGCGCGCTCCACGTCCTCGGCGATGCCCGCGGCGTCGCGCCGCAGGAAGGCGCCCAGCAGCAGGTTCTCCTCGATGGTCATCCGGGGGAAGATGTGCCGGCCCTCGGGGGAGTGCGCCAGGCCGCGGGCGACGATCCGGTGCGCGGGCACCGCGTCGATCGGCTCGCCCTCGAACAGGATCTTCCCCGAGGTCGGCCGCAGCAGCCCGGACAGGGTGCGCAGGGTGGTGGTCTTGCCGGCCCCGTTGGTGCCGATCAGGGTGGTGACCTCGCCCTGTTCGACGGTGAACGAGACGCCCTTGACCGCCTCGATCTTGCCGTAGGCGACACGGAGGTCCTCGACCTCCAGCAGAGCGGTCACTGGCCGTCCTCCTGAGCTGCGGTGGTTCCTTCGAGCGGGGCGCCCAGGTACGCGGTGACGACCCGCTCGTCGTTCTGGACGGTCTCCCGGTCGCCCTCGACGATCTTCCTGCCCTGCACCAGCACCGCGGTGCGGTCGCACAGGTTGAAGATGAACTTCATGTCGTGCTCGATCACCAGCACCGCGATCCCCAGGTCCCGGATCGCGAACACCAGCTCCTCGGCGGCCCGGGTCTCCTGCGGGTTCATGCCCGCCGTCGGCTCGTCCAGCAGCAGCAGGCCGGGCTCGGACGCCAGCGCCCGGGCGATCTCCAGCTTCCGCTGCTCGCCGTACGGCAGGTTGCGGGCCAGGTGGTCGGCCTTGGCGCCGAGGCCGCAGAACTCCAGCAGCTCCCGGGCCCGTTCCCGGCTCTCCGCCTCGGCCCGCCGGTAGCCCGGGCCGCGCAGGATCGCCGAGAACAGCCCCTCCTTGGTGCGGGTGTGCCGGCCCACCAGGACGTTCTCCAGCGCCGTCATGTTGGCGAACAGCCGGATGTTCTGGAAGGTGCGGGCGATGCCCGCCCGGGTCACCAGGTGCGGCTTCGGGGGCAGCACCTGTCCCCGGTACCGCACGGTGCCCTCGGTCGGGACGTACAGCCCCGTCAGGCAGTTGAAGAACGTCGTCTTCCCGGCCCCGTTCGGGCCGATCAGGCCGACGATCTCGCCCTGGCGGACCGTCAGGTCGACGTCGTTCACGGCGGTCAGGCCGCCGAAGCGCATCACCACGCCGGAGGCTTCCAGCACGGGGGCGGCCGTCGGCGCGGGCGCCGGCGCGGCGGGGGCGGTGTCGGTGGTCACGGCGCTCACGCCCCCGTCTTGGTCGGTACGTCGTCGATCGGGGCGGCCTGCGCGGGCAGCTGCGCCTCGTGGAACTCCAGCCGCTGCCGGCGGCTGGCGATCAGGCCCTCCGGGCGGAAGCGCATCAGCAGGACCAGCGCCGTGCCGAACGCCAGCAGCTGGTACTGCTGCAGGAACTCCAGCTTCGCCGGGATCAGGAACAGCAGCGCCGCGCCCACCAGCGGGCCGCTGATGGTGCCCATGCCGCCGAGGATCACCGCGGCCAGCAGGAACGCCGAGTTCGGCGGCGTCGGCCCGCTGAACAGGTACTGGTCGGGCGAGATCGCGCCCGACACGTGCGCCTGCACCGCACCGGCCAGGCCGGCCAGGGTCGCGCCCAGCGCGAAGGCGATCAGCTTCACCCGGAAGCCGTTGATGCCCATCGCCTCGGCCGCCGTCTCGTCCTCCCGGATCGCCACCCAGGCCCGGCCGATCCGGGAGTTGGCCACCCGGGCGAATACCGTCACCACGACCGCGGTCGCCACCAGCATCAGCAGCAGGTAGTTGCCGTTCTTGCCCAGGTGCAGGGCCCCGAAGTCGTGCGCCTCGCCGAAGTCGAAGCCGAACAGGCTGACGTCCGGGATCGCCGCGATGCCGTTCGGGCCGTTGGTCAGGCTCGGGCCCGACTTGCCGTCCAGGTTGTTCATCGCGATCCGGAAGATCTCACCGAAGCCCAGCGTGACGATCGCCAGGTAGTCGCCGCGCAGCCGCAGCGTCGGAGCGCCGATCACCACGCCGAACACCAGCGCCGCCAGCGCGCCGATCAGCACCGCCACCGGGAACGGCAGGTGCAGGTCCCGGAAGACCGAGAACCGCGAGCCGGAGACCAGCGCCGCCGCGTACGCGCCCACGCCCAGGAAGGCCACGTAGCCGAGGTCCAGCAGGCCGGCCAGGCCGACCACCACGTTCAGGCCGAGCGCCACCGTCGCGAAGATCAGGATGTTCGTGCCGATCAGCACGTACGTCTCGCTGCTCTGGGTGAACGGGAACGCGCCCGCCGCGGCGAACGCCGCGCCCGTGGTCACCGCCCGGTGCCGGGCGGTCAGTTCGCGCAGCCGGCCCACCGCGCCGGACGCCAGCAGCGCCGCGGTGCCGAAGGCGGTCAGCAGCAGGAAGCCGATGAACAGCTCGCCGTACTCGGTGGAGACGCCGAACTCCACCATGCCCAGGCCCACCGCGAACACCGCGGTCACCACCAGGATCTCCGCCCAGGCGGGCAGCGTCCGGGCGGCGGGCAGCGGGCGCTCGATCCGGCCGATCCGCAGCCACCCGTCCAGCAGCCGCCACAGCCGCAGCGCCGCGATGACGGCCGGCAGGGCGACGAAGAACCACAGGTTCTCGGTGAAGATCGGCCGGATGCCGGGCGGGACGGCGTGCAGCGCCCAGCCCTGGTCGAGGCCGACCCGCAGCACCACCGAGAGGACCAGGGCCGCGTACAGGCCCCAGTGCAGCTCGGCGTGGCGGACGGCGCGCCGGCGGTCCAGCGGCAGGCCGAGCGCGCCGAGGACGGCGAGCAGCGAGCCGACCGCGGCCAGCCAGCCGCCCGGGTCCAGGTTGACCAGGCCGTCCAGCTCCACGGCGATCGCCACCACCGCGTACCAGCACACCGCGAGGGTGCCGAGCGCGGCGAACAGCACGCCGTTGGCGCTGCCGGACGGGTTCAGCCAGCGCAGGCCCCTCAGCCCGCGCCAGGCCAGCGCCAGCAGCGCGGTCAGCACGCCGCCGGCCAGCGCCAGCCACTGCAGGCCGGCCGGGGAGCCGTAGTACGTCAGGTCGCCGGGGAAGTCCGCCGTCCAGGTCCAGGACATCGCCGAGGAGGCGGCGGCCAGCACCCCGCCGGCCACCACCGCGCCGAGCGCGGGGTTGGCGGGCAGCGGCAGGACCCGGCTGGTCTCGTGGGTGGCGCTCTCGCGGGCGGTGCCCTCGGCGGCGGTGCTCTCGGGGGTGGTCACGTTCATCGTCCTCACACCCGATCCGCGACGCGCTCGCCGAGCAGGCCCTGCGGCCGCACCAGCAGGACGACGATCAGCAGCACGAACGCCCACACGTTGGCCCAGGCGCCGCCGCCGAGCTGGTGCATGCCCGGGACGTCCTGCACGTAGGCGGTGGCCAGCGACTCGGCCACGCCCAACACCAGGCCGCCCAGCATCGCGCCGTAGATGTTGCCGATGCCGCCCAGCACGGCGGCGGTGAACGCCTTCAGACCGGCCAGGAAGCCCATGGCGAAGTCGACCTGGCCGTAGCGCAGGCCGTGCGCGACCGCGGCGACGGCCGCGAAGCCCGCGCCCAGCGCGAACGCGACCACGATGATCCGGTCGGTGTCTATGCCCATCAGCTTGGCGGTGTCCGGGTCCTGCGCGGTGGCCTGCATGGCCCGGCCGGTGCGGGTCAGCCGCACGAAGGCGGCCAGCACCAGCATGCACAGCGGCGCCGCCACCAGCAGGAACAGGTCGTTGCGCTGCAGGTGGAAGGAGCCCAGGCCGATCGGGTCGCCGGCGAACTGCGGGAAGGACAGCGCCTTCTTGGCGTTCGGGTAGAACGCCCACACCACCTGCTGCAGCGCGATCGACAGGCCGATCGCGGTGATCAGCGGCGCCAGCCGGGGCGCGGTGCGCAGCGGTCGGTAGGCGAAGCGCTCGGCGGCGGTGGCGGTGAGCACGGAGGCGATCACACCGCCGATGATCATGACCGGCAGGGCCAGCCAGAGGGAGGTGCCGTGCGGCAGCGCCGCGTAGGCGGTCAGCGCGCCGAAGCCTCCGATCATGAAGATCTCGCCGTGGGCGAAGTTGATGAGCTGGACGATGCCGTAGACCATCGTGTAGCCGATGGCGATCAGGCCGTACATCAGGCCGAGCATCAGTCCGTTGGCCAGGTTTTGCGGCAGTTCGTGCACCGCGGGCCTCCGTGGATAGGGGGGTACGAGCAGGCGGAGGGCACTTGTGGTGCCCTCCGCCTCACGGGTGTCTTAGCGGGAGGGGGGAGTGCGGTGCGGATCAGCCGCCGTACGTACCGCTCTTGACCTTCTTCCACGTGCCGCCCTGGACGCTGTACACGGTGAGCTGCTTGTTGGTGGTGTCGCCGTACTCGTCGAAGGCGACCGGGCCGGTGACGCCGGTGAACTTCACCTTGCCGAGCTCGCCCAGCACCTTGGTGCGCAGGTCGGACGGGACCTTGCCGCCGTTGTGCTCGACCGCGGCCTTGACCGCCTCGATGATCGACCAGGCGGCGTCGTACGAGTAGCCGCCGTACGCCGCGTACGGGTCCTTGAAGCCGGCGGCGGCGTAGTTGGCGACGAACTCCTTGGCGCTGTCCAGCTCCTCGACCGGGACGCCGACCGAGGTGGCCAGGTCGCCCTCGCCGTTGCCGTTGGCGAGCTTGATGAACTCCGGGTCGTAGATGCCGTCGCCGCCGAACAGCGGGACCTTGGCGTTGCCCTTCTTCAGCTGGTCGCTGAGCGGGCCGGCGTCCGGGTACTCGCCGCCGTAGTAGACCGAGTCGGCGCCCGCCGAGGCGACCTTGGTGGCGATCGCCGAGAAGTCCTTGTCGCCCGGGTTGATGTGGTCGGTGCCGACCACGGTGCCGCCGAGCTTCTTGAACTCGTCCGCGAAGATGGACGCCAGGCCCGCGCCGTAGGTCTTCTTGTCGTCGATGACGTAGACCTTGGTCTTCTTGGCGTCGTTGTACAGGTACTGGGCGGCGAACTTGCCCTGCACCACGTCGGTGGTGGCGGTGCGGAAGTACGACTGGTACTGGCGGGTGAACTTGCCGCTGCCCCAGTCCGGGCCCAGCGACAGGTCGGGGCTGGTGTTGGCCGGCGAGACCTGGGCCAGCTTGGCGTCGTCGAAGACCTTCTGCATGGTCAGCGAGACGCTGGAGTTGAGCGGGCCGACCACGCCGACGACGCTCTTGCTGTCGACCAGCGCGGTGGCGTTCTGCTTGCCCGTGGTCGGGTTGGCCTGGTCGTCCTTGGCCTCGATGGAGAAGGTCACGCCGGGGACGTAGTTCTTCGCGTTGGCCTGCTTGGCCGCGAGGTCCACCGAGTTCCGGATGCCCAGGCCCAGCGCCGACAGGCTGCCGCTGATCGGCGCGTCGACGCCGATCACGACCTTGGTGCTCGCCTTGCCGTCGCCGCTGCCGCTGCTCGCGCTGTCCGTACCGGAGTCGGACTTGTCGCCGCGCGAACCGCAGGCGGACAGGGTGAGCGCCGCGGTCACTGCAATGGTCACGGCAAGAAGTGAGCTCTTTCGCACGACGAGGGTCTCCTTCTGGATCTGGAGGACACGCGCACAGGGCTGGCGGTGCCGAATCGCGACGGCCCAGCCCGAAAACCGGACACGCGGTGACTGGGCGTGACTCTAGACCGCCGCTGCCGACTCGGGCAGAGGGGTGGGAGAGGCTGTGATTCTCTTGTTATGACCACGGCGCATGTTGATCTCACATCATGGTCGAAAACTCCAGGTGGAGGCCGGAATTCCGGGCCCCGTCCCGATTAGCGGATGCTCTCCTTCCTCAACTCCCTGGTCACGCCTGGGTTCTCCGATTATCGGACAGGTTTGTCCGAGACTGGAGGCCCGGTCGTCGGCGTCCGGTAATCGGTGCCTCCGCAGGCCGCGCGCAGCATCGAGGTGAGGTCCGGGGCGGAGGGGGCGTCCAGGGGCGGTCGCACCGTCTCCATTGCGCGCGTGTTACGCAGAGTTACATCCAGGGAAAGGGCGGCCCCGCCCGCCGACGCCGCCGAGCAGTCCGTCACCCGCAGCCCCAGCCGCAGCGACACCGCCCCGCCGGGCGGCACCGTCCGCGGCAGCCAGCCCGACACCAGCACGGTCAGGCCCGGCCGGCCCTGCCGCACCCCCAGCACGTCCACCGGGCCGGGCCCGGCGTTGTGCACCGCCAGCTCCAGCGCGAACGACTCCTGCCGGGCCGGGACCCGGCCGACGTACTCGAACCGGACGGACTGCGAGGGGAAGGGCAGCACCTGCCGTTGCGGCGGGGGCGAATTCGCCGCCTGTTCAGGGTAGTTCGCGATGTGCCTGGCCGTCAGGGCCAACACCGAAAGCAGCAAGAAACTTGCCACCAGCAGCTTCTGACGCCTGGTCAGCAGCCTGGGCGGGGCCTCCGGAGCCGGCCCGGGGCGCAGCACGAGCGGCGTCCAGGTGCCCTCGCCCGGCTCGACCGGGCCGACGAACCCGGCGGTGGACCCGGCGGCGCTCCTCGGTGATTCGCGCTCTGCGGACATGGCGGCGCCCCCTCGTCCAGCCCAGGCTGCCCCTGGCGGGGCGCGGCCAAACCGGGAGGGGGCGTGCGGGGGAGGACGGGCCCGGGGAGGAGCGTGCGCCCGACGCGGAGCTAGAGGTCGCGCAGCATGCAGGTCAGCCGGCAGGAGGTGATCCGGCGGCCGGTGTCGTCCGTCACCGCGATCTCGTACGTGGCCGCGGTGCGCCCCTTGAAGACCGCCGTCGCCACGCCCGTCACCAGGCCGGAGGTCGCCGAGCGGTGGTGCGTCGCGTTCAGGTCCACGCCCACCGCGTAGCGGCCCGGCCCGGCGTGCAGCATCGCCCCGATCGAGCCCAGCGTCTCGGCCAGCGCCGCCGACGCCCCGCCGTGCAGCAGCCCGTACGGCTGCTGGTTGCCCTCCACCGGCATCGTCCCGACCACCCGGTCCGGGGACGCCTCGACGAGGGTGATGCCCAGCTTCTCGCCCAGGTGGCCGCCGGAGAAGGTCTCCGCGCTGACCCCCAGCTTGGCGAAGTGGTCCAGCACGTCCTGGGGCACTTTCAGTACGGGCGCCGCGTCGGTCATGGTGCTCCCTGCTTCCGGTTTCGCTTCGTTGCGCGTCGATCGTACGACTGTCTACCCGCCGGTAGGGAGGCGCTCCGCGCCGCGCCGGAGATGTCCGCGCCACGCCCTAGGATCGGGGAGGCAGTGCAACCGGCAGGACGGGACGGGACGTGGCGACACAGGGTGCGGGTAAGAGTGCGGCCGGACGGCCCCGGCTGATGCTGCTGGACGGGCATTCGATGGCCTACCGGGCCTTCTTCGCCCTGCCGGTGGAGAACTTCTCCACCGCCACCGGCCAGCACACCAACGCCGTCTACGGCTTCGCCTCGATGCTGGCCAACACCGTGCGGGACGAGCGGCCCACCCACCTCGCGGTGGCCTTCGACCTGTCCCGGCAGACCTTCCGGTCCGCCGAGTTCCCCGAGTACAAGGCCAACCGCTCCGCCACGCCGGACGAGTTCCGCAGCCAGGTCCCGCTGATCGGCGAGCTGCTCGACGCCATGCGGGTGCCCCGGATCACCGCCGAGGGCTTCGAGGCCGACGACGTCATCGCCACCCTGGCCACCGCCGCCGCGGCCGAGGGCTTCGAGGTGCTGATCGTCACCGGCGACCGGGACTCGCTCCAGCTCGTCACCGACGACGTCACCGTGCTGTACCCCACCAAGGGCGTCTCCGAGCTGACGCGCTACACCCCGGAGAAGGTCGCCGAGAAGTACGGCGTCCGCCCCGACCAGTACCCGGACCTGGCGGCCCTGCGCGGCGACCCGTCCGACAACCTGCCCGGCATCCCCGGCGTCGGCGAGAAGACCGCCGCCAAGTGGGTCAACCAGTTCGGCTCCTTCGCCGAACTGGTCGAGCGGGCCGACGAGGTCAAGGGCAAGGTCGGCGAGAAGCTCCGCGAGCACCTCGACTCCGTCAAGCGCAACCGCTTCCTCACCGAACTCGTCCGGGACGTCGAACTGCCGCTCGGCGTCACCCAGTTGGAGCGCGCCCCGTTCGACAAGGACGAGGTCGCCCGGCTGATGGAGGCGCTGGAGTTCCGCAACCCCAACTTCCGCGACCGGGTGGCCGGCATCGACCCGGCCGGCGCCGAGTCCGCCGCCGCCGTCGAGGTCCCGGCCGGCCCCGCCGTCGACGGCGACCTGCTCACCGTCCCCGGCGCGCTCGTCGCCTGGCTGGAGCAGCACGCCGGCGAGGACGCCCGCACCGCGCTCGCCGCCGACTACACCTGGGCCCTCGGCAGCGGCAAGGTCGACCAGATCGCCCTGGCCACCGGCACCGCCGCCGCCTGGTTCGACCCCGCCGCGCTCACCGAGGACGACGACCGCGCCTTCACCGCCTGGCTCGCCGACCCCAAGCGCCCCAAGGCCCTGCACATCGCCAAGCAGGTGATGCGGGCCTTCGCCGAGCAGGGCTGGCAGTTCGCCGGCGTCACCGCCGACACCGCGCTCGCCGCCTACCTGGAGAAGCCCGGCCGCCGCGCCTTCACCCTCGACGTCCTCGCCGAGGAGTACCTGGGCCGCTCGCTCGCCCCCGCCGCCCAGGCCGAGACCGGCCAGCTCAGCTTCGACTCCGACGAGCCCGACCCGACGGCCGGCGCCCAGGCCCTGATGACCCAGGCCCGCGCCGTCCACGACCTCGCCGTCCTGTTCGACACCCGGCTCGCCGAGGTCGGCGCGGTCGAGCTGTTCCACGACATGGAGCTGCCGATCGCCGAACTCCTCGCCCGGATGGAGCGCCACGGCATCGCCGCCGACCGCGAGTGGCTGCAGGGCCTGGAGGCCCAGTTCGCCGCCGAGATCCAGCGCTGCGTCGAGGAGGCGCACGCCGCGGCCGGCCGCGAGTTCAACCTCGGCTCGCCCAAGCAGCTCCAGGAGGTCCTGTTCGGCGACCTCGGCCTGCCCAGGACCAAGAAGATCAAGACCGGCTACACCACCGACGCCGACGCCCTCACCTGGCTCGCCACCCAGACCACCAACGAACTCCCGGTCATCCTGCTCCGCCACCGGGACCAGGCCAAGCTGCGCACCACCGTCGAGGGCCTGCTCAAGACCGTCTCCCCGCAGGGCCGGATCCACACCACCTTCAACCAGATGGTCGCCGCCACCGGCCGGCTCTCCTCCCAGGACCCGAACCTGCAGAACATCCCCGTCCGCACCGAGGAGGGCCGCGCCATCCGCCGCGCCTTCGTGGTCGGCGCGGGCTACGAGACGCTGCTCACCGCCGACTACTCGCAGATCGAACTGCGCATCATGGCCCACCTCTCCGAGGACGAGGCCCTGATCGAGGCCTTCACCACCGGCGAGGACCTGCACACCACCGTCGCCTCCCAGGTCTTCGCGGTCGCCCCCGGAGCCGTCGACGCCGAGATGCGCCGCAAGATCAAGGCGATGTCGTACGGCCTCGCCTACGGCCTGTCCGCGTACGGCCTCTCCCAGCAGCTCGGCATCAAGCCCGCCGAGGCCCAGGGCCTGATGGACACCTACTTCGAGCGCTTCGGCGGCGTCCGCGACTACCTGCAGAACGTGGTCGAGGAGGCCCGCGCCGTCGGCTACACCGAGACGCTGCTCGGCCGCCGCCGCTACCTGCCCGACCTCACCAGCGACAACCGGCAGCGCCGCGAGATGGCCGAACGGATGGCCCTCAACGCCCCCATCCAGGGCTCCGCCGCCGACATCGTCAAGATCGCCATGCTCCGGGTCGACGAGGCGCTGCGCGCGGCCGGCCTCACCACCCGGATGCTCCTCCAGGTGCACGACGAGATCGTCCTGGAGGTCGCCCCCGGCGAACGCGAGCGGGTCGAGGCGCTGGTCCGCGAGCAGATGGCCGGCGCGTACCCGCTGCGCGCCCCGCTGGACGTCTCGGTCGGGGCGGGCGCCAACTGGGAGGTCGCGGCGCACTAGACGGTGCGCCAAACGGTTTGCGGGCGTCCGGCCGGTCCTTCCAGACTGGCCGGATGCCCGCTTCCACGACCTTCGCCGACAAGCCCACCCTGGTGGGCGAGAAGGTCCTCCTGCGCCCCGTCCGGCCCCAGGAGGACCTCCCCATGCTCCGCGTCATGATCAACGACCCGGACGTGCTCCGCTACACCTCCGCCTCCCACACCCCCGAACCACCCGAGTGGGACGAGGCGACGGAACGCCGCGTCGTCGACTGGTACACCACCCGCAACGACCGGACCGACCGCCTCGACCTGATCGTCGTCGACCGCGCCACCGGCCGCGGCGTCGGCGAGATCGTCCTCAACGAGTGGGACGAACCCAACCGCGCCTGCAACCTCCGCATCGCCATCGGCCCCGACGGCCGCGACCGCGGCCTCGGCACCGAAGCCGTCCGCCTCCTCACCGACCACGCGATCCGCGCCCTCGGCCTCAACCGGGTCTCGCTCTCCGTCTACGCCTTCAACGGCCGGGGCCGACGCGCCTACGAGAAGGCCGGCTTCCAGGTCGAGGGGGTGCGGCGCCAGGTGCTGCGCCACGGGGACGAGTGGATCGACGACATCGACATGGCGGTCCTGGCCCAGGACTGGGCCTGACGGCCCCGCCCCGCTCCGTCCCGCCCACCCCCGCTGGGCGTGCGCGGGCGGGCGGGCGGTGCCGGGCGGCGCGGCGTCACTTGCGCGGGTTGGCGCGGCGGGTGGCCTCCGCCGTGGTGGGGTCCTCGGGCCAGGGGTGGCGGGGGTAGCGGCCGCGGAGGTCGGCGCGGACGGCCGGGTAGCCGGTGCGCCAGAACGCGGCGAGGTCGCCGGTGACGGCGGCCGGGCGGCCCGCGGGGGAGAGCAGGTGGACGGTGAGCGGGACGCGGCCCCCGGCCAGGGCGGGCGCCGCCCCCCAACCGAACAGCTCCTGCAACTTGACGGCCAGGACCGGGCGTTCGGGGTCGGACGCGTAGTCGACCCGGATCCGGCTGCCGCTGGGGACGGTGATCCGCTCCGGCGCCAGCTCGTCCAGCCGTCCGGCCTGGCCGCCCGCCCAGGGCAGCAGGCGCTGCAGCGCGGCCGCGGTGTCGATCCGCTCCAGGTCGGCGCGGCGCCGGGCCCGGGACAGCTCCGGCTCCAGCCACCGCCCGGCGGCGGCCAGCAGCGCGTCGTCCGTGACGTCCGGCCACGGCTCGCCGATCGCCCGGTGCAGGAAGGCGAGCCGTTCGCGCAGCCCGCTCGCGGCCGGCGGCCAGCGCAGCAGCGCGGAGACGCCCTCCCGTTCGAGGCCGTCCAGCAGCGCGGCCCGCAGCAGCGCCGGGTCGGGCGCCGGCAGCGGCGCGGCGGCCAGCTCGATCGCCCCCAGCGCCTCCACCCGGCGGGAGGCCACCTCCCGCTGCCTTACCGACCAGCGCACCTCCTCGCGGGCCGCCAGCAGCGGCGCGGCCGCCCGCCTGGCCGTCGCCTCGTCCACCGCCACCGCCCGCAGCACCCGCGCCGACGGCGACCCGGCGGGCCGGTCCGCCACCGCGACGGCCAGCCAGCCGCCGGACGGCAGCCGCGTCCCGGCGGCCAGCCGCGCCGCCGTCCCGGACGCCATCAGGTACGCGCCGTCCCCGCCCTCCCGGGTCCGCGCCACCCGCTCCGGGTACGCCAGCCCGACCACCAGCCCGGCGGCGACGGCGTCGGGGAGGCCCGAGGGCGCGGAGGGCGCGTCGGCCAGCGCGCGTTCCAGCCGGCGGGTCTCCTCCCGCCAGCGGTGGGCGTACGGCTCGGTGGAGCGGCGGACGTCGCGGTGGATCCCGGCCAGGTCGTCGCCGAGGGCGCGCGGAGGCTCCTCGGAGAGCAGGGCGACGAGTTCGGCGGCGCGGCGGGCGCCGACGGCGGGGGCGCCGTCGAGCAGGGCCCGGGCGAGGCGGGGGTGCAGGCCGGTGCGGGCGATGGCGCGGCCGCGGTCGGTGGGGCGGCCGTCGGGGCCGACGGCGGCGAGGGCGCGCAGGACGTCGCGGGCGGCGGCCATCGCGCCGGCCGGCGGCGGGTCGGGGAGGGTGAGGCCGGTGGCGTCGGGGTCGCCCCAGCAGGCGGCCTGGAGGGCGAAGGGGGTGAGGTCGGCGAGGGCGATCTCGGGAGTGGGGAAGCGGGCGGCGCGGGCGTCCTCGGCCTCCGACCAGCAGCGGTAGACGGTGCCGGGGGCCTCGCGTCCGGCGCGTCCGGCGCGCTGCCGGGCGGCGGCCAGCGAGGTGCGGACGGTGACCAGCCCGGACAGGCCGCGGGCGTGGTCGGTGCGCGGCTCCCTGGTCAGCCCGGAGTCGACCACGACCCGGACGCCGGGGACGGTCAGCGAGGACTCGGCGACCGAGGTGGCCAGCACCACCCGCCGCCGCCCGCCGGGGCTCAGCGCCGCGTCCTGCACGGCCTGCGGCGCCCGCCCGTGCAGCTGGAGGACGTCGATCCCGGTCAGCTGCCCGGCCACCCGGGCGATCTCGCCCACGCCGGGCAGGAAGCACAGCACGTCGCCGTCCCGCTCGGCCAGCGCCCGGCGGACCGCCGCCGCGACGTGCGACAGCAGCGCCGGGTCGACCCGCGTCCCGTGCGGCGGGCGGACGGCGGTCGGCGGCGGGGCCCAGACCGTCTCCACCGGGTGCGAGACGCCCTCGGCGGCCACCACGGGCGCGCCGTCCAGCAGTTCGGCCCAGGCGGCGGTGTCGGCGGTCGCGGAGGCCAGCAGCAGGCGCAGTTCGGGGCGCAGCGCGGCCCGGACGTCGAGCAGGAAGGCGAGCGCGGTGTCGGCGTCCAGGTGCCGTTCGTGGCACTCGTCGAGCACCACCGCGTCCACGCCGGGCAGTTCCGGGTCGCGCTGCAGGCGCTGCAGCAGGACGCCGGTGGTGACCACCTCGGCCCGGGTGCCGGGCCCGGCCCGGCGCTCGCCGCGGACGGTGAACCCGACCGAGGCGCCGACCGGTTCGTCCAGCAGCCAGGCCATCCGCCGGGCCGCCGCCCGCACCGCGAGCCGGCGCGGCTCGGCGACCAGCACCCGGCGCGGCGGCGCGGCCGGCCCGTCCCCGAGCAGACCGGCCAGGGCGAGCGGCACCAGGGTGGTCTTGCCGGTGCCGGGCGGCGCGGACAGCACCGCCGCGCCGTGCCGGTCCAGCGCGGCGGCCAGCTCGGGGAGGGCCGCGGCGACGGGCAGGTCGAGCCCCCCGGGCCGCACCGCGCTCAGCCGTTCCGGCGGGCGACGAAGATCGCCGTCCCGGGGATGTGCTCGCCGCGCAGCGGGCTCCAGCCGCCCCACTCCTGCTCCAGCCCCTCCGGCCACTCCGGCTCCACCAGGTCGAGCAGCGTGAAGCCGGCCGCGACCAGCTCCCGCACCCGGTCGCCGATCGTGCGGTGGTGCTCGACGTAGGTGGCGACGCCCTGTTCGTCCTGCTCGACGTACGGGGTGCGGTCGAAGTACGAGGAGGTGGCGGTCAGGCCCTCCACCCCGGGCTCGTCCGGGAACGCCCAGCGGATCGGGTGGGTCACCGAGAACACCCAGCGCCCGCCGGGCCGCAGCACCCGGTGCACCTCGCGCATCAGCCGGGCGGTGTCCGCGCTGAACGGCACCGCGCCGTACGCCGAGCAGGCGTGGTCGAAGGAGCCGTCGGCGAACGGCAGCACCGCCGCGTCCGCCTGCACCACCGCGACGGGCTCCAGGCCGCGGCCCAGGTCGATCCGGCGGGAGTGCTGCAACTGCCGGTAGGAGATGTCCAGCGCGACCGGGCGGGCGCCCCGCGCGGCCAGCCAGCGCGAGCACTGCGCGGCGCCGGAGCCGATCTCCAGCACGTCCGCCCCCTTCAGCGCGGCCGGGTCGCCGAGCAGCCGGGCCCCGTCCTCGTCGACGCCCTCCGGGCACCAGGTGAACCGGTCGTCGCCGAGGAACTCCCCGTGCTCGTCCTGGTAGTCGTCCGCGTTCCGGTCCCACCAGTGCCGGCTGGCCCGGCTCGACTCCCGCTCGCCGGCCTCCCGCCGCAGCGCCTCGTCGCCGTCCTCCCCCTCGTCGTCCGGCGGCAGGGGGGCGGAGGGGACGTCGTACCCGGCCGGGTCGTAGTCGAGGGGTTCGGCGTCGCCGGGGGTGGAGTGGGTCATGGAATCCGTCACCTGGTGCATCGGGGAGGGCCGGCCGGGGCCGGGCGGGCGGGCCCCTGGCGCAAGCCGGGGCTGGACGTCAAGTAGGCTATGGGCTTGCGGAAGCGCCGCTGCCGCGGAGCCGGACCTGTACGGGGACGGGTCGGGCCGTGGCATCCGGGGTAGGGCCTGTGCTCCAGCCGCCGTCAGGCGCGCCATCGGAGGATATGGCCTGATCCGTCCCGGCCTCCACCGTCTCGTCGGCTTCGACGTTGACCGTGCCTGGGTGTCCCCGTATGCTACAAGTTGCGCTGCGGGCCTGCGCGCCTCGGACGGAGCAGGTCGCGCTCGCATCTGTCGAAGACCCCACGGTCGTCAGACGGACACCGGGACCCTGTCGTTTGCGGGTGTTCCTCCGGTGGGCCGTTTTCTGGCCTGTACGGCTTTCGGTGGGAGCGATCAGGGCCCTCCGCGTGGCATTACCTACGACTTCATGTCCGTACCGGAGCCCTTTTCCTAATGACGAGCCCCACCGACACCTCTGTCAGCACCACCCCGCAGGTTGCGGTCAACGACATCGGCGACGCGGACGCGTTCCTCGCCGCGATCGACGAGACCATCAAGTACTTCAACGACGGCGACATCGTTGAGGGCGTCATCGTGAAGGTCGACCGTGACGAGGTGCTCCTCGACATCGGTTACAAGACCGAGGGTGTCATCCCGTCCCGCGAGCTCTCGATCAAGCACGACGTCGACCCCCACGAGGTTGTCTCCGTCGGCGACAACATCGAGGCCCTGGTTCTCCAGAAGGAGGACAAGGAGGGTCGCCTGATCCTGTCCAAGAAGCGCGCGCAGTACGAGCGCGCCTGGGGCACGATCGAGAAGATCAAGGAAGAGGACGGCATCGTCACCGGTACCGTCATCGAGGTCGTCAAGGGTGGTCTCATCCTCGACATCGGCCTCCGCGGCTTCCTCCCGGCCTCGCTGGTCGAGATGCGCCGCGTCCGCGACCTCCAGCCCTACGTGGGCAAGGAGCTCGAGGCGAAGATCATCGAGCTGGACAAGAACCGCAACAACGTGGTCCTGTCCCGCCGCGCCTGGCTGGAGCAGACCCAGAGCGAGGTCCGCCAGACCTTCCTCACCACCCTGCAGAAGGGCCAGGTGCGCTCCGGCGTCGTCTCCTCGATCGTCAACTTCGGTGCGTTCGTCGACCTCGGCGGCGTCGACGGTCTGGTGCACGTCTCCGAGCTGTCCTGGAAGCACATCGACCACCCGAACGAGGTTGTCGAGGTCGGCCAGGAGGTCACCGTCGAGGTCCTCGACGTGGACATGGACCGCGAGCGCGTCTCCCTGTCGCTGAAGGCGACCCAGGAGGACCCGTGGCAGCAGTTCGCCCGGACGCACCAGATCTCGCAGGTCGTCCCGGGTAAGGTCACCAAGCTGGTTCCGTTCGGTGCGTTCGTCCGCGTGGACGAGGGCATCGAGGGCCTGGTCCACATCTCCGAGCTGGCCGAGCGCCACGTCGAGATCCCGGAGCAGGTCGTCCAGGTCGGCGACGAGATCTTCGTCAAGGTCATCGACATCGACCTCGAGCGCCGCCGCATCAGCCTCTCGCTGAAGCAGGCCAACGAGTCCCTCGGTGCCGACCCGGCGTCGGTCGAGTTCGACCCGACCCTGTACGGCATGGCCGCGTCCTACGACGACCAGGGCAACTACATCTACCCGGAGGGCTTCGACCCCGAGGCGAACGACTGGCTGCCCGGCTTCGAGAAGCAGCGCGAGGAGTGGGAGCGGCAGTACGCCGAGGCCCAGGCCCGCTTCGAGCAGCACCAGGCCCAGGTCATCAAGTCCCGCGAGGCCGACGCGGCTGCCGCCGCCGAGGCCGGCGAGGAGGCCCCCGTCTCCGGTGGCGGCGGTTCGTACTCCTCCAGCAGCGACGAGGGCTCCGGCGCGCTCGCCTCGGACGAGGCCCTGGCCGCGCTCCGCGAGAAGCTGGCCGGCGGCCAGAGCTGAAGCACCGCGCTTCGGCAGCTGCCTAGCTGACTGAACAGCGACCCCCCGTTCCAGGGTTTCCCTGGAACGGGGGGTCGCTGTTTTTTGCTGCCCGTCCACCTTCGCGGCGCGCGCGGATGGGTGGGTGAGGTGGAGCTTAAGTGGCTTTTATATGAAGGGAATTGTGAGATGAGGCTCATCGTCCGCCTATAGGAGGAATCGCGCGCTCGCGCATACATTGATGGGACTTGTCCGAAAGGCTCCCCGCATGCGCAGCTCTCGCTCCACCGCAGCAGAGGTCCAGGTTTCCCAGGTTCCCGGCCGGTTGGCCGCTCTGGGGCGAGTGTGTTTCCGGCACCGGCGTTGGGTGCTGGCGTTCTGGGCGCTGGTGCTCGTGGTGGGGGTGGTGATCGGCGGGCGGGTGTTCGAGGGCTCGGTGGCCGGGACGGGCGGCGGGGGGTCGGAGTCGGCGAAGGGGACGGCCGTCGTGCAGGCGGCCGACCCGGTGCAGGGCACCGTGACCGCCGTGGTGGACGGGCCCGCCGTCGGTGCCGAAGGCGTGAAGGCGGCGGTCGAGCGGGCGAGCGCGGAGGTGACGAAGCTGCCGGGCGTGGTCTCGGTGGCGGACACGTACTCCACCGGCGGGCGGCTGACCGCGAGCGACGGCAAGGCGTCGCTGGTGAGCGTGCGGATGGCGGACGGGTCGACGGCCAAGCAGCTCGCGGCCGTCACCGACCGGCTGGGGAAGATCGACGCGGACGGCGCGCACACCGTGGTCGGCGGCGACCTGGTGCTGCAGCAGGAGGTCAAGGACCAGACCGCGAAGGACACCCGGTTCGGCGAGATCGTCACGCTGCCGTTGACGCTGGTCGTGATGGTGCTGGTGTTCGGCGGGCTGGCCGCGGCGGGTCTGCCGGGCATCGGGGCGATCGCCTCGGTGGGCGGCGCGCTGCTGGCGATGTTCGGGTTCAGCAAGCTGATGGACATCGACACCTCCGTCCTGCCGATCGCCACCGTCCTGGGCCTGGGCCTGTCGATCGACTACGCGCTGCTGATGGTGAACCGGTTCCGGGAGGAGCGCGGCCACGGCGCGGACACCGCGCAGGCGGTGGAGCGGACGGCGGCCACCGCCGGCCGGACGGTGGCGTTCTCGGGGCTGACGGTGGCGGTCGCGCTGAGCGGGCTGTTCGTGTTCACCAGCCCGGTGTTCCGGGCGGTCGCGGTGGCGGGCGTCAGCGTGGTGGTGATCGCGGTGGCGGCGGCGCTGACGCTGGTGCCGGCGCTGCTGGGCTTCATGGGCGCGAAGATCAAGGCGCCGACCGCGCCCGTCCCGGACGAGGGCTTCTTCTCCCGGACGGTGCGCCGGGTGCAGCGCCGGGCGGTCCCGGTGATGCTGGCCTGCGTGGCGCTGCTGCTGGCGGCGGGCGCGCCGTTCCTGGGCTCGGAGTTCCGCAACTCGGGCGCCGACGTGCTGCCGAAGAGCTTCTCGTCCCGGCAGGTCGCCGAGTCCGTCGGGGCGCGCTTCCCGGACCAGGCCCCGGCGGCCGTGCAGGTGGTCGTCGAGGGGTCGCAGCAGCAGGCGCGGGACTACGCGGACCGGGTCGTCTCCGAGCTGCCGGGCGTGGCGGGCGTCCGGGCGGTGACGCCGGTCTCGGACGGCGTGCAGACCGTGGACGTGCTGGTCAACGGCGACCCGCAGGGCGCCGAGGCCAAGCGGGTGGTCGGCGAGCTGCGCGCGGAGCGCGGCGGGCTGGACACGTACGTGACGGGCGACGCGGCCTCGCTGGTGGACTTCCAGCACGAGATCGGCTCGCGCGGCCCGTGGGCGCTGGGCCTGGTCGCGGCCGGGACGCTGGTGCTGCTGTTCATGATGACCGGCTCGGTGGTGCTGCCGGTCAAGGCGCTGCTGATGAACGTGCTGTCGCTGGGGGCGTCGCTGGGCGCGCTGACCCTGGTGTTCCAGCACGGGTACTTCAGCTCGCTGCTCGGGTTCACGCCGACCGGCGGCCTGGAGACGGTGATCCCGGTGCTGGTGTTCGCCTTCGCGTTCGGGCTGTCGATGGACTACGAGGTCTTCCTGCTCTCGCGGATCAAGGAGCTGCACGACCAGGGGTACGACTGCGCGAAGTCGGTGGAGCTCGGCCTGCAGCGCAGCGGCCGGATCATCACCTCGGCCGGGCTGCTGATGGTGATCGTGTTCGCCGGGTTCGCCGCCGGGCAGATGCTCATGGTCAAGCAGATGGGCATCGCGCTGGCCGTGGCCGTCGCCGTGGACGCCACCCTGGTCCGCACCCTGCTGGTGCCCGCCACCATGACGCTGTTCGGCCGCCTCAACTGGTGGGCGCCCGCCCCGCTGCGCCGCCTGCACCGGGTCATCGGCCTGCACGAGCACGTCGAACTGCCGCCGCTGCGCCCGGTGGTGCTGCCCGTGCCGCGCCTGGTGAAACCGCGCGGCCTGGTGGGCGCGCCGTAGGCCCGGTCGTACGCCGGGCCGCATGCGACTGACGGAGTTCGGCCACGCCTGCGTCCGGATCGAGCACGCCGAGGGGGCGGTGCTGATCGACCCCGGCATGTTCGGCGCCCCGGAGGTGGTGGCGGGCGTGAGCGCCCTGCTGATCACCCGCGAGCACGCCGACCACCTGCGCGACGCCCGGCCCCGGGAGGCGGTGGCGATCCACGAGGCGACGCTCAGCGAGGCCGGGCAGGCGATCCACGGGCGGCTGCCCGGCCCGCAGGGCCCCGGCACCGGCGGCGTGGAGCACCGGACGCTGGGCGCGGGGGAGTCCCTCGGCCTGGCCTGACCCCGGCCCGACCCGCCGCCCGCCCCGGTAACCTGGCGGCATGCTGAGGATCGGACTGACCGGCGGGATCGGCGCGGGCAAGAGCGAGGTCTCCCGCCAACTGGCCGCGCGCGGCGCGGTGATCGTCGACTCGGACGTGATCGCCCGCGAGGTGGTCGCCCCCGGGACGCCCGGACTGGCCGCCGTCGCCGCCGAGTTCGGCCCCGGGGTGCTGCTGCCCGACGGCGCGCTGGACCGCCCCGCGCTCGGCCGGGTCGTCTTCGCCGACCCGGCCCGGCTGGCGAAGCTGAACGCCATCGTCCACCCGCTGGTGCGGGCCCGCTCCGCCGAGCTGGAGGCCGCCGCCGGCCCGGACGCGATCGTGGTGCACGACGTCCCGCTGCTCGCCGAGAACGGCCTCGCCCCGCTGTACGACCTGGTCGTGGTCGTCGACGTCCCGGACGCGGAGCGGCTGCGCCGCCTGGTCGCGCTGCGCGGCATGGCCGAGGACGAGGCGCGCGCCCGGATGGCCGCCCAGGCGAGCCGCGAGGACCGCCTGGCGGTCGCCGACCTGGTCCTCGACAACAGCGGCGACCTGGACCGGTTGACCGCCCGCGTCGACGAGTTGTGGCGCGAACTGGAGCGGCGCCGGGCCTGAGGGCCGGTCAGGCCAGCAGGTCGAACACGGTCTCGGTGAACTTCGTGCCGATGCCGGCCTGGGCGCGCAGGTAGGTGTTCATGTCCGCGTACTCGTCCAGGTCGGACGGGACGGACACCTCGACCGAGAAGGCGCCGGCGGCGTCGGACTCGGTGTCCCGCAGGTCCCGGTGCTGGTACTCCGTGCCGTTCGGGCCCTTGACGACGAAGGAGACCCGGACCACCGCGTCCGGCGGGAAGCCCTGCCCGGTGAGCACCGTCCGCGTCCCGCCGCGCCCGACGTCCGGCGAGGCCAGCAGGATCCGGTCCGCACCCGTCGCCGGGCCGGTCGGCGCCTCGCTGGGCAGGGCGTGGACGGGCGGGGCGGCGGACGCCGTGACGGTGGGGCCGGGCACGGTGACGGTGACGGTCGGCTGCGGCCGGGCGCCGGGGGCGGACTGCGACTGCGTGAGGTAGCCGCCCGCGAACCCCGCCCCCAGGGTGGCGACACCGACCAGCGCGGTCACCACGGCGCTCCAGCCCTGCAGGTCGATCCGCCGGGAGGGGGCCGGCTGGACGGTCGAATACGGAGGCATGTCGTCGGGTGGGGTCGGCGCGGTCACAGGTTCACCTCGTACTGGTCGGCGAGGACCCGGTCGCCCCAGGTCAGCGGCCGTGTCCCAGGTGATTCGTCCCCGCACCGACCGGGCTCGCAAACGCCCGCGCCCGCCCCACGGGGCGCGCGGCCCCGACCGGGGCGCGACGGCGGCGCCGGGGGCGCGGGGGGACGGACCGACCCGACGGCTGCCCCGCCCGACCCGGACGACCCGGACGGCCCGGACGTCCCGGATGACCCCGAGGAGACGTCCGACCGCTACGACCGGGAGCCGCCCCCCCCGGGCACCGTGGCAGGACTGCCGAGAAGACTGACCGCCTTCGCCCGGACAGGTGCACGGGGGAGGGCCCCGCCGACCCCGGTCGCCGGCGGCGGGCGGTACGGCGCCGCGCCCCCTCCGTCAGGGCTTGCGGGCGACGCCGGCCCAGATGGCGACCTCGCGGTCGGTGTCCTGCGGGGCCTGGTCGGGGCGCCAGAGCGGGGCGGTGACCAGGCCGGGGTCCAGCAGTTCGAGGCCGTCGAAGAAGCGCAGTACCTGCTCGCGGCTGCGCATGCTGAGCTGGGCGGTCGCGGACTTGTAGACGGCGGGGCCCTTGGCCGCGTCCTGCGGGGGGACGAAGTCGCCGGTGGCGTGCGAGAGGGCGAGGTAGCTGCCGGAGGGCAGCGCGTCGACCAGGGTGCGGACGATCGCGTACGGGTCGTCGGCGTCGTCGATGAAGTGCAGGATCGCGAACAGCTGGAGGGCGACCGGCTGTTCGAGGTCGAGCAGTTCGCGGACGGCCGGGTCGGCGATGATCGCCTTGGGTTCGCGCAGGTCGGCCTGCAGGACGCTGACGGTGCCGGGCCGGGCGCCGGAGAGCAGGGCCCGGCCGTGCACCAGCACGATCGGGTCGTTGTCGAGGTAGGCGACCTTCGCGGACGGGTCGACGGCCTGGGCGATCTCGTGGGTGTTCCCGGCCGAGGGGATGCCGGTGCCGATGTCGAGGAACTGGCGCACGCCCAGTTCGGCGAGGGTGCGCACGGCCCGCTGCAGGAACGCCCGGTTGGCCTGGGCGCTGATCCGCACCAGCGGGCTGAGCGAGAGGACCTGTTCGGCGGCGGCCCGGTCGGCGGGGAAGTTGTCCTTGCCGCCGAGGTAGTAGTCGTACATCCGGGCCGGGTGCGGCACCTCGGGGCGCAGGTCGGCGGACGGCGGCGTGCTCTGGTCGCCGGACATCCAGTCGAGCGAGATTTCCTGATGATCGGTCATGTCCGGCTCCCCGTGGGTGGAACGCGCTTCGGGAGGCAGCATAGACGGCCCGCCGGGCGGGGCGGCGGCGGGCCGGGAACGAGGCGGATCAGCCCTCCGGGTCCGGGCCGGGCCCGGGTTCGGGGCCGGTGTCCGGGTCGCGGGTGAGCAGGTAGCGGGCGCCGGGCCCGGCGGCGGCGGCCCGGTCGGCGGCGTTGTAGAGGCCGCAGCGGGTCAGGGAGAGGCAGCCGCAGCCGATGCAGCCGGTCAACTTGGCCCGCATCAGCTGGAGTTCGGCGATCTGCTGGTCGATCCGGTGCTGCCAGGCGGTGGCCACGGCGTCCCACTGGCGGGAGCTGGGGGCGCGGTCCTCGGGGAGCCTGGCGAGGGCGGCGCGGGCCTCGTCGAGGCTGAGTCCGACCTGCTGGGCGGCCCGGACGAAGGCGATCCGGCGCAGCGCGGCGCGCGGGTAGCGGCGCTGGTTCCCGGTGGTGCGGGTGGAGTGGATCAGTCCGAGGCTCTCGTAGTAGCGCAGCGCGGAGGCGGCCAGGCCGCTGCGTTCGGCGAGCTGGCCGATGGTGAGGACGTCGTGCCGGGAGGGTGCCATACCCGCGGAGGATACCGGGCGGTGCCCGCTTGACTTCAAGCGCGCTTGAAGTCGGAGGCTGTTCCCCATGACGAGCGAAGCGACCCGCACCCTCGGCGGCGGGTACACCGACCTGCCGCGCCTGATCTCCCTGATGACCGGCGACGAGAAGCACTCTCCGGCCGCGAACTCCACCCTGGACGCGCTGTGGGTGCTCTACGACCGGGTGCTGGACGTGCACCCGGGCAACGTGGACGTGCCCGACCGCGACAGGTTCCTGCTGTCCAAGGGCCACGGCCCGATGGCGTACTACGCGGTGCTGGCCGCGAAGGGCTTCTTCCCGGTGGAACTGCTGCACAGCTTCGGCGCGTACGACTCGCCGCTGGGCCACCACCCGGACCGGCTGCTGGTGCCCGGCGCGGAGATCGGCTCCGGTTCGCTGGGCCACGGCCTGCCGCTGGCGGTGGGGACGGCGCTGGGCCTGCGGGCGCAGGGGCTGGGGCGTCCGGCGGTGTGGGTGCTGATCGGGGACGCCGAGTTCGACGAGGGCTCCAACCACGAGGCGGTGGCCTTCGCCGGGGCGGTCGGCCTGGAGCGGCTGCACGCCCTGGTGATCGACAACTCCTCGGCCACGCACGGCTGGAGCGGCGGCATCGCGGCCCGCTTCGCCGGCGAGGGCTGGTCGACGGCCACCGTCGACGGCCGCGACCACGAGCAGCTGTACCGGGCGTTCACCGCCCCGCACCCGGGCCGCCCGCACGTCGTGGTGGCCCGCACCGAACCCAAGCACGGCTGAGCACAGGGGAGAAGAGACCATGCAGAGCGTCCACGAGAGCGTCCACGAGGCCACCATGCGCGAGCAGTTCGCCGCGACCGTCACCGAACTGCTGGAGCGGGACCCGCGCACCGCGCTGGTGCTCGCCGACATCGGGGTGGCGCAGTTCCCCGAGGCGGCCCGCGCCCATCCCGACCGGGTGGTCAACGTCGGCATCCGGGAGCAGTTGCTGATCGGCGTCGCGGGCGGCCTGGCGCTGACCGGGATGCGGCCGATCGCCCACACCTTCGCCAGCTTCCTGATCGAACGGCCCTTCGAGCAGCTGAAGTTGGACCTGGTGCACCAGGGCGTCGGCGCCGTCCTGGTGTCCGCGGCCGGCTCCTACGACTGGCCGGCCGGCGGCCGCACCCACATGTCCCCGGGGGACGTCGCCCTGCTCGACACCCTCCCCGGCTGGCAGGTGCACGTCCCAGGCCACCCCGCCGAGGCCGACCTGCTGCTGCGCCACGCGGTCGCCGCCGACGACTCCCTGCAGTACGTCCGGCTCTCCGCCCACCAGAACGCCGAACCCCGGCCCGTCGCCCCGGGCAGGTTCCTCACCGTCCGCCAGGGCTCCAGGACGGCGGGCGTGGTGCTGGCGGTCGGCCCGATGCTGGACGCCGTGCTGGAGGCCACCGAGACGCTGGACGTGACGGTGCTGTACGCCGCCACCGTCCGCCCGTTCGACGCGGCGGGCCTGCGCGCCGCGCTCGGCGACCGGGCCGACGTGGTGCTGGTGGAGCCCTACCTGGCGGGCACCTCCGAGCGCGCGGCGCACCTGGCGCTGGACGGACTGCCGCACCGCGTCCTCGGGTTGGGCGTGCCGGTGGCCGAGCACCGGCACTACGGCTCGATCCCCGAGCACCTGGCCGCCTACGGCCTGGACGCCGCCGGCCTGCACGCCAGGATCGCCGAGCGCCTCTGGTAGCCGCTCGGGCGTCAGGCGGTGCGCACCACCGCCACCGCGTCCGGGCCGAGCAGCACCGCACCGCCGGGGGCGGCCGCCACCTCGCCGAACGACGCCTCCAGCGCGGCGAGTTCGCCCTCCAGCGGGACGGGCAGCGGCGCGTCGCCGCCGAGTCGGACCAGCACCCGGTAGCGGCCCCGGTGCACCGCCAGCCAGCCCGCCGCCGCGTCGTGGCGCACCCGCACCGCCGCCAGGTCGCCGTCCGCCAACTCCGGGGCGGCCCGCCGCAGCCGGATCAACTCGCGGTACCAGGCGAGCAGTTCGCTGTGCGGGGCGCGCTGCGGCTCGGCCCAGTCCAGGGTCGAGGCGGCCACCGTCGCCGGGCTCTGCGGGTCCGGCACGTCCTCGGCCCGCCAGCCGTGCCCGGCGAACTCCCGCCGCCGCCCCTGCCGGACGGCCTCGGCCAGCCGCGGGTCGGTGTGGTCGGTGAAGTACTGCCAGGGCGTGCCCGCGCCCCACTCCTCGCCCATGAACAGCATCGGCGTGAACGGCGAGGTCAGCACCAGCGCGGCCGCCGCCGCCAGCCGCCCCGGCGGCAGCGACGCGGAGAGCCGGTCGCCGGTGGCCCGGTTGCCGACCTGGTCGTGGGTCTGCGCGTAGCCCAGCAGCCGGTGCCCGCGCTCCGGCGGGAACGGCCGCCCGTGCGAACGGCCCCGGAACGAGGACCAGCTCCCGTCGTGGAAGAACCCCCCGGTGAGCGTCTTGGCGAGCGCCGCGTACGGGTCGGCGGCGAAGTCCGCGTAGTAGCCCTGCGACTCGCCGGTCAGCAGGCAGTGCAGCGCGTGGTGGAAGTCGTCGCTCCACTGCGCGTCCAGCCCGTACCCGCCCGCCTCCCGGGCGGTGGTGGTGCGCGGGTCGTTCAGGTCGGACTCGCCGACCAGGAACAGCGGCCGGCCGGTGGCCTGCGCCAACTTCTGCACCTCGGCGGCGAGTTCCTCCAGGAAGTGCCGGGCCCTGGTGTCCACCAGGGCGTGCACCGCGTCCAGCCGCAGCCCGTCGATCCGGTAGTCGCGCAGCCAGGACAGCGCGCTGCCGATCAGGAACGCCCGCACCTCGTCCGAGCCCGGCGCGTCCAGGTTGACCGCCGAGCCCCACGGCGTCTGGTGCCGGTCGGTGAAGTACGGGCCGTACTGCGGAAGGTAGTTGCCGGAAGGGCCGAGGTGGTTGTGCACCACGTCCAGCACCACGCCCAGCCCGCGCCGGTGCGCCGCGTCCACGAACCGCTTCAGCCCGTCCGGCCCGCCGTACGGCTCGTGCACCGCCCACAGGTCCACCCCGTCGTACCCCCAGCCGGAGCGGCCGGGGAACGCGCACACCGGCATCAACTCGACGAAGTCCACGCCCAGTTCGACCAGGTGGTCGAGCTTCTCGGCGGCCGCGTCGAACGTCCCCCGGGGGGTGAAGGTGCCCACGTGCAGCTCGTACACCACCGACCCCGGCAGCGGGCGCCCCCGCCAGGCCGTCTCCGACCAGGCGAACGCGCCGTGGTCGACGGGCCGGCTCAGCCCGTCCGGCCCGTCCGGCTGCCACGCCGAGCGCGGGTCCGGCAGCGCCCGGCCCCCGTTCAGCCGGAACCCGTAGTCGCCCTCCGGCGCCTCCCCGTGCCACCAGCCCGGCCGGGCCGGATCGCGCTCCAGCAGGTACGGGATCGCCCCGACCTCGACCTCGACCACCTTGGCGTCCGGCGCCCACACCCGATACCGCGTCACGACCCCTCCGAGAGCAGAGCAACCGGCAACTGCCGGAACAGGTACGACACTTCGACCGGACCACCGGTGAAGTGGCGGCCGGTCAGCAGATCCGTCCAGCGGCCCGGCGGCAGCTCCAGCACGGTCTCCCGCCAGCCGCCCGCCCGGTGCAGCCCGTACGGCAGCCTGGTCGCCGCGCACAGCACCCGCTCGCCGCGCCCGAACGCCACCAGGTGCTCGGCGGCCGGGCCGTCCGCCGCCAGCGGCCGGTAGGAGCCCAACCCGCCCGAGCGGCGCAGGTGCAGGGCCGTGGTCGTCAGGTGCAGCTTCTCCCGGGCCAGGTCGCCCGGGCGCGGCTCCGGCGAGTCGGTCAGCCGCACCGCCAGCGCGTCCAGGTCCACCGGCGCCCGGTTGTCCGGGTCGACCAGCGTGTACAGCGGCTCCTCACCGCCCTGGAACACGTCCGGCACACCCGGCACCAGCAGGTGCAGCAGCGCCGCCGACAGCGAGTTCACCCGGGCGAACGGCGCGATCAGCCCGGCGAACCCGGCGATCCGCGGACACAGCCCCGGATTGGCCAGCGCCCCCCGCGCGTACCGCGTCAGCCAGCCCTCGAACCCGGCGTCCGGCTCCTTCCACGAGGTGCGCCGCTTCGCCTCCCGCACCGACTTCAGCACCACCCCCAGCAGCCGCTCCTCGGACACCGGCCACGCCGCCAGCAGCGTCTGCCACAGCAGCCACGCCGTCGAGCGGTCCGCGCACGGCCCCGCCGCCAGCGTCCACGCCGCGCACTCCGCCGCCCACACCTCCGGCAGCTCCGCCAGCACCGCGAGCCGCGCCCGGGCGTCCGCGCTGCGCTTGGTGTCGTGCGTGGACAGCGCCGTCATCGCCGCCGGCCACAGCCGCTCCTGCTCCGCGCACCAGTGGTGGAACTCCTCCACCGACACGCCCGGGTGCTCCGGCAGGCCGCCCACCTCGTTCAGCGACAGCAGCGCGTTGAACCGGTAGAACGCGGTGTCCTCCACGCCCTTGGCCGCCACCGCCGACGCCGTCTGCCCGAACCGCTGGCAGAACTCGTCCTTCGCCGCCGACCGCCCGTGCGCGCCCAGCGCCAGCGCCCGCACCAGCAGCTCGGTCTCCGAGGCGTCCGCCGGGGCCGCCAGCGCCGCCCGGGCCTCCGGCGGGGCGTCCTCGCCCGGCACCACGTACGGCCGGTACACCGGGTAGCCGGTCAGCAGGCCCTCCAGCGCCCGGCGCACCGCCAGCGGCGAGTGGTCCGCCAGCTCGGGCCCCTCTGCGCAGATCCGCCCCACCAGGCGCACCAGCCGGTCCGTCTCCGCGGCCAGCGCCCCGCCCGGCGCGACCATCTCCGCCCGCCCCTCCCGGCCCGCCTCCGCCGGACCGGCCGCGTCGCCCACGTCCCGCCGGTAGGCCGCGAACAGCTTCTCCGCACCCCGCCGGTCGGTCAGCACCCCGTCGATCCGGCGCAGCGCGTCGTACCCCGTCGTCCCCGCGCACGGCCAGTCCGCGGGCAGCGACTCGTCCCCCGTCAGGATCTTCTCCACCACCGTGTACGCCCCGCCGGTGGCCTCCGCGAGCCGCCGCAGGTAGCCGCGCGGGTCCGCCAGCCCGTCCGGGTGGTCGATCCGGAACCCGGACAGCACCCCCTCCCGGTGCAGCCGCAGCAGCACCCCGTGCGTCGCCTCGAACACCTCCGGGGCCTCCACCCGGACGGCGATCAGGTCGTTCACGGTGAAGAACCGGCGGTAGTTGACCTGCTCGTCCGCCAACTGCCACCAGCACAGCCGGTACCACTGCCGCTCCAGCAGCTCCGCCGGCGGCAGGCCCTCGGTGCCGGGCCGCAGCGGGAACTCGTGCTCGTGGTAGCGCAGCACGTCGCCGTCCACCACCAGCTGCTCCAGCACCGCGCCCAGCCGGTCGCCCAGCAGCGGCAGCAGCACCCGGCCCCGCTCCGGCGCGTCCACCGGGCCCGGCTGGGCGCTCCAGTCGATGTCGAACCAGGCCGCGAACGGGTCGTCCGGGCCGTTCTTCAGCACCTGCCACAGCGGGCCGTTCAGGTGCTCCGGCACCGGCAGCGCCATGTGGTTCGGCACCACGTCCGCGATCAGCGCCAGCCCGTGCTCGGCCGCCGCCGCGGCCAGCTCGCGCAGCGCCCCCTCACCGCCCAGCTGCTCGCTGATCCGGCTGTGGTCGAGCGTGTCGTACCCGTGCGTCGAGCCCGCCACCGCCTCCAGCAGCGGTGACAGGTGCAGGTGCGACACGCCGAGCGCCGCCAGGTACGGCACCGCCCGGCGGGCGTCGTGCAGGGTGAACTCCGGCTGCAGCTGGAGCCGGTAACTGGCCGTCGGAGCTGCGGCAGTCTCAGGGCGTGCGGCGGCAGACGTCATACCCGCATGCCTACCCCGGCCGCCCCGGGCCTACCGCCCCCACTGCGCCGAACGGGGCGGGCCGGGCCCCGGCGCTCAGACCGGATCGGGCTCCGCCACCCCCGCGCCCGCCAGCGCCCGCGCCGCCGCCAGCTCCGCCGCCTCCCCGGCCAGCGCCGCCTCCACCATCGCGTACGCGTCCGGCCCCACCGGCACCCGCACCGGGCCGGCCGGCCCGGCGACGGCCCGCAGCACCAGCTCCGCGAACGCCTCCGGCCGGTTCAGCTCCGCGTCCCCCGCCATGCCGCGCAGCGCCCGGTGCATCGGCGCGAGCGCCTCCCCGTACGCCGGCAGCTTCACCGCCGTCTCGGCCAGCGAACTCCCGTACGAGGTGGCGAAACCGCCCGGCTCCACCACCGTCACCCGCACCCCGAACGGCGCGGCCTCCGCCGCCAGCGCCAGGCTCATCCCCTCCAGCGCGAACTTGCCCGCCACGTACGCCCCCAGGCCGGGGAAGGCCATCCGGCCGCCCACCGAGGAGACGTTCACCACGTGCCCGCCGCCCTGCTCCCGCATCAGCGGCAGCACCAGCCGCGCCAGCCGCCACGGCGCCACCGCCAGCACCTCCAGCTGGTCGCGCAGCTCCGCGTCCGAGACCTCCTCCACCGCCCCGAACAGGCCCACCCCGGCATTGTTCACCAGCACGTCCACCCCGCCCAGGCGCTCCCGGGCCAGCTCCACCGCCGCCGCGCAGTCCGCCGCGCTGCGCAGCTCCAGCCGGGCCGGCACCACCCGCCCCGGGAACTCCGCCGCCAGCGCGTCCAGCGGCGAGGCCCCACGGCTGGTCGCCACGAGCACGTCCCCGCCCGCCACCACCGCCCGCGCCAGCGCCAGCCCCAACCCCGACGAACACCCGGTCACCAACCATCGACGAGACACTTCGTACCCCCTCTGATCTGCGGATCCGCACTGGGCGGGGGGCTACCCGCAGCGGCGGGCGTTCAGACCGGCGGGCGGGGGCGCACGGGGGTGCTACGCGGGGCGCTGGAGGACCATCAGGGCGCGGTCGGGGAGGCGGAGGGTGTCGCCGGCCTTGACGCGGGGGCCGGTGCCGCGCGGGGGGAGGGTGGGCAGGGAGGTGTCGACGACGACCTGCCAGGCCTCGCCGTGGTCGGCGGGGACGGTGAAGGAGAGCGGCTCGAAGTGGGCGTTGAACATCAGCAGGAAGGAGTCGTCGACGATCTTGCCGCCGCGGCGGTCGGGCTCGGAGATGGCGTTGCCGTTGAGGAAGACGGTCAGCGACTTCGCGTACGAGGTCGACCAGTCCCGCTTGGTCATCTCCTCGCCGGCGGGGGTGAACCAGGCGATGTCGGTGAGGTCGTCGTGGGTGCCGGAGACCGGGCGGCCGTGGAAGAAGCGGCGGCGGCGGAAGACCGGGTGGTCGCGGCGCAGCCAGATCATCGCCTGGGTGAACTCCAGCAGGGAGGCGTCGGCGCCCGCCCAGTCCACCCAGGTGAGTTCGGAGTCCTGGCAGTAGGCGTTGTTGTTGCCGCGCTGGGTGCGCCCGGCCTCGTCGCCGTGGCAGAGCATCGGGACGCCCTGGGAGAGCATCAGGGTGGCGATGAAGTTGCGCTGCTGGCGGGCCCGCAGGTCGAGGACGGCCGGGTCGGTGGTGGGGCCCTCGGCGCCGCAGTTCCAGGAGCGGTTGTGCGACTCGCCGTCCCGGTTGTCCTCGTGGTTGGCCTCGTTGTGCTTGTCGTTGTAGGAGACCAGGTCGCGCAGGGTGAAGCCGTCGTGGCAGGTGACGAAGTTGATCGAGGCGATCGGGCGGCGCCCGTCGTCCTGGTACAGGTCGGAGGAGCCGGTCAGCCGGGAGCCGAACTCGGCCAGCGTCGCGGGCTCGCCGCGCCAGAAGTCGCGGACGGTGTCGCGGTACTTGCCGTTCCACTCCGTCCACAGCGGCGGGAAGTTGCCGACCTGGTAGCCGCCCTCGCCCAGGTCCCACGGCTCGGCGATCAGCTTGGCCTGGGAGACCACCGGGTCCTGCTGGACCAGGTCGAAGAACGAGGAGAGCCGGTCGACCTCGTGGAACTGCCGGGCCAGCGTCGCCGCCAGGTCGAAGCGGAAGCCGTCCACGTGCATCTCGGTGACCCAGTAGCGCAGCGAGTCCATGATCATCTGGAGCACGTGCGGGCTGCGCATCAGCAGCGAGTTGCCGGTGCCGGTGGTGTCCTCGTAGAAGCGCTGGTCCTTGGCGAGCCGGTAGTACGAGGCGTTGTCCAGGCCGCGGAAGGACAGCGTCGGGCCCAGGTGGTTGCCCTCGGCGGTGTGGTTGTAGACCACGTCGAGGATCACCTCGATGCCGGCCGCGTGCAGCGCCTTGACCATCGACTTGAACTCCTGCACCTGCTGGCCGCGGTCGCCGGTGGAGGAGTACGAGGAGTGCGGGGCGAAGAAGCCGATGGTGTTGTAGCCCCAGTAGTTGGACAGCCCCAGGTCCCGCAGCCGGTGGTCGCGGACGAACTGGTGCACCGGCATCAGCTCGATCGCGGTCACGCCCAGCTTCGCCAGGTGCTCGATCACCGCCGGGTGCGCCAGGCCCGCGTACGTGCCGCGGATCTCCTCCGGGATGCCCGGGTGCAGCCTGGTCAGGCCCTTCACGTGGGCCTCGTAGAGCACGGTGCGGTGGTAGTCGGTGCGCGGCGGCCGGTCGGTGCCCCAGTCGAAGTACGGGTTGATCACCACCGAGTGCATGGTGTGCGGGGCCGAGTCCAGGTCGTTGCGGCGCTCGGGCGCGCCGAAGTGGTAGCCGTAGACCGACTCGTCCCAGTCGATGTGCCCGCTCATCGCCTTCGCGTACGGGTCGAGCAGCAGCTTGGAGGCGTTGTGCCGCTGCCCCAGGCCCGGCTGGTACGGGCCGTGCACCCGGAAGCCGTAGCGCTGGCCGGGCTGCACGCCCGGCAGGTAGGCGTGCCGGACGAAGGCGTCGGTCTCGCGGAGCTCGACCACCGTCTCGGTGCCGTCCTCGGCGAGCAGACAGAGCTCGATCCGGTGCGCGCTCTCGGAGTACACGGCGAAGTTGGTGCCCGCGCCGTCGTAGGTGGCGCCGAGCGGGTAGGGCTGCCCCGGCCAGACCTGCATGTGTCCTCGACTTCCTCGTACCTGACGCGAAGTGGCGCTCCCACGGGGGTTTCCCGGTGGAGCGCCCGGTCATGTGCCCGGCGGCAACCAGGTGACGCACGGCACACCCGCATACTCCCCGGCGGCGGCCCGAACTCCTCGCCCATTCGCGCGTGGTTCGCCCGAACGGGTGTCCCAGCCGCCCGACCGTCGGCGTGGCGTGGCCGGCCGGTGACGGACCGTCGGGAGCAGGTCCGCTTGCTGTCAAGAGGGCTGCGGCCCGGCGCCGGCGGGCGATACCCTTGATCGTCCGGATCGCGAGCCCCGGGCCCGCGCGGCGTGCGACCAGGGCCGTCGCGGTGGAGCGACACAGCGGACGCACCGCCACCGGCAGGGCGGCGGACGAGAGGTGAGGTAGCGGATGGGGTTCCCCGCCGGCGGCGACGGCACGGACCCGCGGGCGGGCAGCAGCGAGGCCCCCACGCTGATCGTCCGCGGCGGCCGCGGCCCGCTGCCCCCGCAGGGCGGCCCGCTGGAGGGGATGCCGCCCGCCTGGGCCCCCGACCAGTGGGACGACGCCTACCGCAGGGTCCGCCTGGCCGGGCGCGCCTACGTCTGGCTGAACCTGGTCGAGCAGCGGATGCGCGCCCTGGTGGACGAGGTGCTGCGCCCGGTCTACGCACCCGCCCACGGCGAGGAGTGGGTGACCGCCGCCGCCGGCCCGGCCGGCGAGGAGTGGGTGCACCGGGCCGCCGCCGTCCGCGAGGTCTCCCGCCGCAAGGGCTACCTGCTGGACCCGCTGGACGACGACCCGCTGGTCTTCCTCACCCTGCCGCAGCTGCGCGAGCTGATGGTGCAGCACTGGCCCTGCTTCGAACCGCACCTGGTGGACCGCCGGGAGGTCGAACTGGCCCTGGACGAGCTGGAGGTCGCCCGGCACGTGGTCTCCCGCAACCGGGCCCTGTCGCAGACCGTCCTCGACCAGACCGAGCGGGCCGCCGCCCGGCTGCTCGCCCTGCTCGACGGCGGGCACGGCGGCGTCCCCGCCGACGTGGTCGAGGAACTCGTGGCCGGCCGCTACGCGGACGTGGTCGCCGTCCACCCCGACCGGGTCCGGCTCCAGCGCGACCTGCCGGTCGAGGACCTGCTCGACGGCGCCCGCCGACTGGACGCGGTCGGCATCGGCCTGGGCATGCTCTGCCAGAACTACACCGGCAAGCGGCTGGTCCGGCTCGCCTCCGAGGGCTGCCGGGTGCGGCTGCTGTTCCTCAACCCGGCGAGCAGCGCGGTACGCCGACGCGAACGCGAACTGGGCATCGGGCGCGGCGAGTTGGGGCGCGCGGTGGAGATGAACATCATGCACGTGCGGCGGGTGCGGGCCCGGCTGCGCGACCAGGGCAGCTTCGAGATCCGGGTGTTCGACGAACTGCCCCGGTTCACCGCGTACCTGGTCGAGGGCCAGCGCACCACCGGCGCCGGCGGGCGCCGCAGCTCCACCGACCTCGGCGTCGTCCAGCCCTACCTGCGCAAGGCGCGCGGCATCGAGTCGCCCGCGCTGGTGCTGCGCGGCGGCGCCGGGCAGGAGTCCGGCGGCACCGAACCCGGGCTGCTGGAGGTCTACCGGGAGGAGTTCGAGGGGCTGTGGGGCGACTCCCGGCCGGTGTCCTGAGCGCGTGCCGGCCCGACCGGCGGGCAGACGTGCCGCGAGCGCTGTCACTGCGGCGCGCGATGATGGACGCACCTTGGCAGTGCTGACGGAAGGACACACCCCATGACCTGGTGGAAGGGGCCGCTCACCGGTTTCGACCTGGAGACCACCGGCACCGACCCGGAGGAGTCACGGATCGTCACCGCCGCCGTGGTCGACACCCTCGGCGGCGGCGTCCAGAGCGCCACCACCTGGCTGCTCGATCCGGGCGTGCCGATACCCGCCGAGGCCGCCGCCATCCACGGCATCACCGACGAGGAGGCCCGCGCGCACGGCCGCCCCGCCGCCGAGGCGGTCGAGGAGATCGCCCGCGCCCTGGTCGACCGGCTCGCCGCCGGGCGGCCCGTGGTCGCCTTCAACGCCCCGTTCGACCTCTCCCTGCTGGACGCCGAACTGCGCCGCCACGGCCTGCCCGTGCTGGCCGACCGGCTCGGCGGCCCGGTCGGCCCCGTGGTCGACGCGATGGTCGTCGACCGCGCGCTGGACAAGTACCGCAAGGGCTCGCGCACCCTGCAGCGGGTCTGCGAGGTCTACGGCGTCGAACTGCGCGACGCGCACGAGGCCGGCAGCGACGCGCTGGCCGCCGTCCGGGTCGCCGTCGCCCTCGGCCACCGGTACCCGGCGCAGGCCGGCGACCTGCCGCTGGACGAGCTGCACCGGCGGCAGGTCGACTGGCACCGGGCCTGGGCCGCCGACCTGCAGAGCTGGCTGCGCCGCAAGGACCCGGCGGCCGTGGTCGACCCGCGCTGGCCGCTCAAGGCCGCCTCCTGACGGCCCTCCCGGCGGTCCGTCAGGACCGCGGGAGGTCTCAGGACTGCGGGAGGTCTCAGGACCGCGGGAAGTCGAAGGAGTAGCCCTGCGCGACCAGCCACGGCAGCAGCTGCTTGAGCGCTGCCACCGTCTGGCTGCGGTCGCCGCCGCCGTCGTGCATCAGCACCACCCCGCCCGGGCGCAGGTTGTGCTGCACGTTGGAGACGATCGCCTGCACGCCCGGGCGGGACCAGTCGCGCGGGTCGACCGACCAGCCCAGCGACTTCATCCCCAGGTCGGCGCCGATCCCCTCGTTCTCCGCGGTGAAGTCGCCGCCCGGGGCGCGCCACCAGGTGATCTCCGGGGCGTTGCCGGCCGCCGCCTCGATGTCGGCCTTGGCGTCGCGGATCTCCGCGACCTGCTGCTCGTGCGACCGGGTGTGCATCGGCTGCGGGTGGTCCACGGTGTGGTCGCACAGCCGGTGGCCCTCGGCGAGGATCCGCCGCACCGCCGCCGGGTGGGTCTTCGCGTTGTTCCCGATCTCGCAGAACGTCGCCTTGGCGCCGTACTGCGCCAGCAGGTCCAGCACCTGACCGGTCGCCGAGCCGGGACCGTCGTCGAAGGTCAGTGCCACCGTCCGGCCGCCCGAGGCGGTGTGCCGCAGCACGTTCGAGGCCGGGGCGGGCGCGGTGCCGCTCGGCGAGGCGGCGGGCGTGCCCGGCGTGCCCGGCGTGGCGCTCGCGGCGGGCCGGGAGGGGGCCGCGCCGGTCCGCGACGCGGACGGGGAGGCGTACGGGGAGGCGGAGGCGGAGGCCGGGTCGGTGCTCCCGGCCGGCGGGGGGACGCGGGTGGGGGAGGCGGTGGCCTCCTCGCTGCCGTCCGGGGTCGGCCGCGCCGCCACCGAGGGGCTCCCGCCCGCCGGGCCCGTCGTGCTCGCGCTCGGCGGCGCCGAGCGGTGCGCGGCGTCCCCCGCCGCGGAGGTGGTGCCCGGCGCGCCGCACGCCGCCAGCAGGGCGGACGTGCCGAGCAGCGCGGAGGCACCGAGGAGGAGGGAACGACGGGGGGCGGGTATGCGGGGCTTCACCATGGGGCGACTCCTGACGTCGTACCGGCCGCCTGGGGGGGCGGGGCGTCCGGTACGACGCCAGGCACGAGCGGGGTGGTTCCGTCCGGGTGTGAGCCGGGCCACAGGGCGGGCGGTGTGCGCCGCGCCACGGGGCGGCCACCGGACGGAAGCGGTCAGAACGCGAACCAGCGTACTGCCGTCGCTCCGTCGCGCAGCGAGTCCACCCGGCGGCGGAACTCCGCCGCCGCGGCCGGGTTCCCGGCCGCCTGCTGGGCCACCCACGCGGCGCTCGCGGTCTCCCGCGCCCCGCGCAGCACCGCGAAGCCCGGCCACTCGCGGACGTCCCAGCCGTAGGCCGAGTCGAACGCGGCGACCTCCTCGGCCGGTACGCCGTAGCGGTCCTGACTGAGCGCCAGCACCACCAGGTCGTGCTCCCGCAGGTCGGAGGCCATGTACTCCAGGTCGAGCAGCACCGGGCCGTCCGGGGTGACGTGCACGTTGCGCGGCAGCGCGTCGCCGTGGATCGGGCCGGGCGGCAGGACGGGGGACAGGCCGGCGATCGCGGTGACAAAGCTCTCTTTCCGGGCACGCAGGAAGGCCGTGTCGGCCGGGTCGACGTGCCCCTCGGCGGCCGCCAGCCAGCCCTCCACCGGGGCCAGCAGCTCACGCCGCCCCAGCGGGACGGGGGCCGGGCCCAGTGCGTGCAGCGCGCGCAGCAGCGGCGCCAGGTCGACCGGCCGGGCCGGGCGGACGGCCGGCGCGAGCCGGTGCCACCACGTCACCGGGTGCTCGCGCACCACCGCGACGGTGCCGGCGGCCGGGCGCACCACCGGCACGCCCGCGCCGTCCAGCCATCCGGCCAGCGCGAGTTCGCGCTCGGCCCGCGGCGCCCCGCCCGGGGTGCGGCCCACCTTGGCCACCAGCCCCTCGGCGGGGAGGTCGAAGACGGCGTTCTGCCCCAGCGCGAGCAGCGAAGCCCCGGCCGGGTCGATCCCGGCCGGGGCGCAGGCTTCCTGCAGGAGGGCCAGCGCCCTCGGTTCGTCGAAGATCACCCGTTCATTGTCCCGGGGAGGGGCGGCCGGGCGTGCGCGCGGGGCCCGGGGAACCGCCGCGCCCCGGGCCCCGCGCACCGCCGGACGGCCTCAGCGGCCGGCCGCGGCGCGGCGCCGCCCCCGGCCGGCTCGACGGCCGGACCCTCGGCCCCGATCCGGGGGAGCCGGCTCAGCCAGCGGGGCAGGTACCAGTTCTTCTCGCCGAGCAGCGACATCACGGCGGGCAGCAGGACGGCGCGGACGACGGTGGCGTCGATCAGGACGGCGACGGCCAGGCCCACGCCCATCTGCTTCATGGACTGCATGGAGAGGGTGCCGAAGACCGCGAAGACGCCGACCATGATGACCGCGGCGCTGGTGACCACGCCGGCGGTGGTGCGGATGCCGTGGGCGACGGCGGCGCCGGTGGCCAGGCCGCGGTCGCGGGCCTCCTTGATCCGGGAGACCACGAAGACGTGGTAGTCCATCGAGAGGCCGAAGAGGATGACGAAGAGGAACAGCGGGATCCAGCTCTCGACCGCCCCCACGCCCGCGGTGCCGATCAGGGAGGCGCCGACGCCGTGCTGGAAGACCAGCGCGAGCACGCCGTAGGCGGCGCCGATGGAGAGCAGGTTGAGCAGGACGGCGGTCAGCGCGACGGTCAGCGAGCGGAAGGAGAGCAGCATCAGCAGGAAGGCGAAGGCGACCACGAAGCCGAAGACCGGCAGCAGGGAGCCCGACATCTGCCGGTTGAAGTCGACCGACCCGGCGGTGCTGCCGGTGACCGGGGCCTCGGCGCCGGCGACCCTGCCGACCGTGGCGGGCACGACCTCCTCGCGCAGGGCCTTCAGCGCGGCGACCGAGGTCTCGTCGTTGCCGCTGCCGTAGAGCGGGATGTCGACCGTCGCGACGTTCTGCTCGGCGTGCACGGTCAGCCCGGTGGGGCCGTGCATCTTCCCGGTGGCGAGGGCCCGGGCCTGCAGGTCGGCCAGGGCCCTGGTCATCTCCGGGGAGGTGATGTCCCGGGCCTTGACCACGACGGTGGCGGGGGAGGGGCTGCCGGGGAAGGCGGCCTCGACCCGCTGGGAGGTGGCGACCAGGGCGTTGCCCGCGGGCAGTTCCTGCTGGAAGGTCAGGTTCGCGGTGCGCATGGTCAGCAGCGGGGCGGCGACGGCGAGCAGGAGGCCGGTGGCGAGCACGGCGGCGGCCAGCGGGCGGCGCAGCACCGGGGTGAGCACCGCGTTCCAGAACCGGCCGCCGTCCCCGGCGCCGCGCCGCGGGCGGTGCAGGAAGGGGAGGCGGCCCTTCTCCACGCGGTCGCCGAGCATCGAGAGCAGGGCGGGCAGCACCGTCAGCGAGCCGACCACGGCGGTGATCACGACCACGATGGTGGCGAAGGCCATCGACCGGAAGTCGGCCATGCCGGTGAGGAACATGCCCGCCATGGCGACCACCACGGTGACGCCGGAGACCAGGACGGCGCGGCCGCTGGTGGCGGCGGCGATCCGCAGCGCGGTGGCGTGGTCGCGGCCGGCGGCGCGCTCCTCGCGCTCGCGGCGCAGGTAGAACAGGCAGTAGTCGACGCCGACGGCGAGGCCGACCAGCAGCATCACCGAGCCGGCGTTGTCGCTGGTGCGCAGCACGCCGGAGGCGAGCGAGACCAGGCCGCCGGCGGCGACGAAGGCGGTGATCGCCAGGACCACCGGCAGCACGGCGGCGACCACGGCCCCGAAGGCGATCAGCAGGATGCCCAGCGCCAGCGGCACGGCCGTCCACTCGGCGCGGGCGAAGTCGTCCTCGAACTGGTCGCTGAACCACTTGCCGGAGCTGGCCTCGCCGTACTCCTCGATCACGAAGTCGGCGCGCTCCTTCCGCACGCCGGCCACCGCGTCCATCACCGGGGGCACGTTGGCGACGGCGGCCTCGCGGTCGTCCCCGTCCACGGTGAACCGCAGCAGCGCCGAGTGCCGGTCCGCGGAGACCGCGCCGGTGTCGTACGGGCTCAGCGGCGCGCTGGTGCGGCCGGTGCCCCGGACGGCGGCGGAGACCTGCTCGACGGCGGCGCGGAAGGCCGGGTCGTCGACCGTCAGCGACCCGCTCTGCACCAGTACGGTCTCACCGGCCGGGGACGTCAGCCCCGCCTCGTCCAGGATCCGGGCGGCCCGGGCGGTCTGGCCGGGCAGCGACTCGGACTCGGTGACCTTGTCCGAGCCGTGCGCGCCGCCGAGGAAGGAGACGAGGACGACGAACAGGAGCCAGCCGAAGACCGCGGTCTTCCGGTGGCGGGCGCTCCAGGCGCCCATGGTGGCGGCGATTCCCTGCTTCACTGCTGGTTCCCCCAGGGTGTCGGGCGGCCGTGGACCGCCCCGGTCAGTGGGCCCCGGAAGCGGGTTCCGGCGGCACGGACAACGCTAGGAACCGGCTTCCTGACGGACCATCCGGCTAGTCACCGGCTTCCCCCTGGCCCTTCCCCCAGGGGGGAGTAGGGGGTTAACCCCACCCCGGGGGCCGGGGTCTCCTCCTTGGGGGGCGGTGCGGCGTCCACCCTGAGGGGGAGCGATCTCCACCCGGAGCACGAGGTGGGGCGGGCGGCGGCCGGGGGACGATGGTGCGGGGCCGGCTCCGTGGCCGTCCCTAGGGGGCAGACGCGAAACCCACTTGCCGGGCGGCAAGTAAGGTCCCGTAGGATGCTCGCTAGTCCTTACCTGCCGACCGGCTAGATCCCGCTGGGGTCCGCGTGCCGGTCAGAGCCGTTGCCCGGTCCCCGTCCCCCGGCGGCGGTGAACCATGCCCAGGAGGCATTTCGAGCATGTTCCACCGACTTGGACACTTCGTCGTCAAGCGGGCCTGGTGGGTGATCGCGGCCTGGGTGATCGGCATGATCGCCATCGCCGCCACCGCGCCGAAGATCAGCGCGCAGACGGACGAGGCATCGTTCCTGCCCAAGCACTACGAGTCGATCCAGGCCGCCGAGCTCCAGGAGAAGGCCTTCCCGACCAGCTTCACCCCGTCCGCGTACGCGCTCTTCGAGCGCAACGACGGCGGTGCGCTGACCGAGAAGGACAAGGCCGACATCGCCAGGATCACCCAGGGCCTGACCGACAAGAAGATCGAATCGGTCCAGCAGGTCGTGCCGGTCAGCGAGGACACGACCTCGAAGAACGGCCAGTACGCCCTGTCGCCGATCGCCATCGACAAGGCGAAGCAGCAGGACTCCAAGGAGTTCGGCGACATCGCCAAGAAGATCCGCGAGGACGGCAAGGCCCTCGCCCAGGGCACCGACGTGAAGTTCCAGCTCGGCGGCCCCGCCGCCCAGGCGCTGGACCAGCAGGACGCCTCCGGCTCGGCCGACGCGGTCATCGCCCTGTCCACCGTGCTGCTGGTCGCGGTCATCGTGGGCATCATCTTCCGCAGCGTCCTGGCCGGCATCCTGCCGCTGCTGGTGTCGCTGATGTTCGCCATGCCGACGGCCAGTGGCGTGATCAACTACGTCACCAAGGCCTTCGACCTGGACAGCACGCCGGTCCTCTCGGCGATCCTGATCGTCGTGGTGCTCGGCGTCGGCACCGACTACTTCCTGTTCCTGGCCTTCCGCTACCGCGAGCGGCTGCGGGCCGGCGACGACCGCAAGACCGCCGTGGTCAACGCGGTCGGCCGGGTCGGCGAGGCGATCACCTCGGCGGCCGGCGCGGTCACCATCGCGTTCGCGGCGCTGATCCTCTCCAGCCTCGGCATGTTCAAGGCGCTCGGCCCGGCGCTGGCCATCGCCGTCGTGGTCACCGCCTTCGCCGCGCTCACCCTGGCCCCCGCGCTGCTCGCCGTCATCCCCGCCAAGGCCGTGTTCTGGCCCGGCAAGAAGTGGATGAACGAACCCAGCGACGCCCGCTTCACCGCGCTCGGCAAGGCGGTCGAGAAGCGCCCCGCGTTCGTCGCGGTCGCCTCCGGCGCGGTGCTGGTGGCGCTGTCGGTGGGTGCCGTCAACTACAACGGCTTCTTCGACCTGGCCGGCAGCTCCATGCCCAAGGACGTGGAGTCGATGGTGGTCCAGGACAAGCTGGCCCACGGCTTCTCGGCCGGCGCGGCCGACCCGGCGCACGTCTACCTGACGAGCAAGTCCGGCACGAAGCTCGACCCGGCGGCCTTCGAGTCCTACGCCGCCGAACTCGGCAAGGTCGAGGGCGTGGCCGCGGCCGCACCCAAGCCGAAGGTCAGCGAGGACGGCGCGACCGCCGACTTCACCGTGATGTTCAACGACAAGCCGGAGAGCAACACGGCGATCGACGCCGTCACCGACCTCCGGGACGTCGCGCACGCGAAGGCCCCGGCGGGCACCGAGGCCAAGGTCGGCGGCATGAGCGCGATCTACAAGGACATCAACCTGGCGATGAACCACGACTACCGGCTGGTCTTCCCGGTCGCGGGTCTGCTGATCCTGCTGATCCTGGGCCTGCAGCTGCGCAGCGTGGTCGCGCCCTGGTACCTGATGGCCTCGGTCGGCCTCGGCTTCACCGCCACGCTGGGCGCCGCCACCGTGCTGTTCCAGAACATCAAGGGCGAGCCCGGGATGATGTTCATGATGCCGATCCTGATCTACCTCTTCGTGGTGGCGATCGGCACCGACTACAACATCCTGATCATCGCCCGCCTGCGGGAGGAGGCCCGCGCGGGCCGCAGCCCGCGCGAGGCGGCCCGCGAGGCGCTGCGTCACGGCGGCCCGACCGTCGCGGCGGCCGGCTTCATCCTGGCGGCCTCGTTCGCCACGTTCATGCTGGCGGGCAACGTCTTCATGCTGGAGTTCGGCTTCGCGATGGCCTTCGGCATCGCGGTGGCGGCCTTCGTGATGGCGATGTTCTTCACCCCGGCGATCACCGCGCTGCTCGGCAGGAGCGCCTGGTGGCCCGGCCACGGCGCGATGCCCGACCACGGCCCCGAGTCGATCGGCGAGCGCGAGCCGCAGCCGGCCGGCCGGGCCTGATCCGGCGGGCGGCGCGACCGCCCGGCGGCCCCGTGCGAGGGGGCGTGCGGCCCGAGAGGACCGCATGCCCCCTCCGCGCGGCCGCGAAACACGGTGTGACCAGCGCAACCATTGCCGCCATTGACGCGGGTGGGCGTGCTATTGTCGAAGCAGTTGCAGTATTGGTTCCCATGAACGTGTGTGTGCGCCTGCTGGTTACAACCGACAGGCGCATTTGTTTTGTCCGGTGTTTAGTCTCCGGATGGGGATCGCGGCTACGTGGGGCGCACGAGGTGTGCGTCCCAATGCCCCAGTGAAAGTGGAGACGGTTATGGCTACCGGCACCGTGAAGTGGTTCAACAGCGAAAAGGGCTACGGCTTCATCGAGCAGGACGGCGGCGGCGCCGACGTCTTCGCCCACTACTCGAACATCCAGTCGAACGGCTTCCGTGAGCTCGTCGAGGGCCAGAAGGTCGAGTTCGACGTCACCCAGGGCCAGAAGGGCCCGCAGGCGGAGAACATCCGCACCATCTGAGTCCCGGCTCACGCCGACTCCAGATGTCGCAGGCGAGGGCCCGTACCTCAAGGGTACGGGCCCTCGTCCATGCCGCCCGACGGCCGGGGCGGCCCCCTCACCCTTTCCGGCGGCCGGTTCATCGTTCAGCCCCTTCCGCGGTACGTGCCGCGCCCGGGCTGACGGCCCCCAGAGAGTGGAACCCGCATGCCCGAGCAGTCCCGTCCGCGCACCGACCAGTCCCGTACCGGGCGGTCCCGCACCGACCAGCCCCGCGGTGAGCAGCCCCGCGGCGGCAAGCCCCGCACCGGCGGCGGCAAGCCCCGTACCGGTGGCGCGCCCCGCGTCGAGCAGCCGCGCCGGCCGCGCCGCGCGGCCGCCGCGCCCGCGCCCGCCGAGGACTTCACGCCCGTCCAGGGCACCCCGTCCCGGCCGCCGGCGGCGAGCTTCGCCGAGCTGGAGCTGTCCGCCGGGCTGATGAAGGAGCTCGGCGCGCAGGGCGTCACCGAGCCGTTCCCGATCCAGGCCGCCACCCTGCCGGACGCGCTGGCCGGGCGCGACGTGCTCGGCCGGGGCCGCACCGGCTCCGGCAAGACGCTCGCCTTCGGCCTGCCGCTGCTGGTGCGCACCGCCGGCAAGCGGGCCACCGCACGGCGCCCGCTGGCCCTGGTGCTGGTGCCCACCCGCGAGCTGGCCCAGCAGGTCACCGACGCGCTCGCCCCGTACGCCGGGGTGCTGAACCTGCGGATCACCACCGTGGTCGGCGGCATGTCGATCACCCGGCAGTCCAACCAGGTCCGGCGCGGCACCGAGGTGCTGGTGGCCACCCCCGGCCGGCTGGACGACCTGATCCAGCGCGGCGACGTCTTCCTCGACGACGTGGCGATCACCGTCCTCGACGAGGCCGACCAGATGGCCGACATGGGCTTCCTGCCGCAGGTCGTCAAGCTGCTGGAGCAGGTCGCCGAGGGCGGGCAGCGGATGCTGTTCTCCGCCACCCTGGACCGCAACGTGGACCGGCTGGTCAACCGCTTCCTCACCGACCCGGTCACCCACTCGGTGGACCCGTCGGCCGGGGCGGTCACCACCATGGACCACCACCTGCTCCAGCTCGAACCGGCCGACAAGGCCGAGACCACCGCCCGGATCGCCGCCCGCGAGGGCCGGGTGATCATGTTCGTGCACACCAAGCACGGCGCGGACCGCCTCGCCAAGCAGCTGCGGGCCAACGGCGTGGTCGCCGCCGCGCTGCACGGCGGCAAGTCGCAGCCGCAGCGCAACCGGGTCCTCGACCAGTTCCGCGGCGGCGAGGTCACCGCGCTGATCGCCACCAACGTGGCCGCCCGCGGCATCCACATCGACGGCCTCGACCTGGTCGTCAACGTCGACCCGCCGATCGACCACAAGGACTACCTGCACCGCGGCGGCCGCACCGCCCGGGCCGGCGAGTCCGGCACCGTGGTGACCCTGGTGCTGCCCGAGCAGCGCCGCGAGGTCAACCGGCTGATGAGCATCGCCGGGATCCGGCCGACCGTCACCAAGGTCCGCCCCGAGGACGGCGAGCTCAAGCGGATCACCGGGGCCCGCACCCCGTCCGGCGTGGCCGTGGTCCTGCCGGTGCCGGCCTCGGCCGCCCCGGCTCCGGCCGCGCAGCAGCCGGCCGCCGGCGCCGAGAACGGCACCGGCGGGCGCGGGCGCGGCCGCGGGCGCGGCGGGGCCAAGCCGGTGGACGGCGAGGCGCGCCGCCGCCCGGCGAAGCGGGCCGACAGCGGCCTGCCCAAGGACGTCGACATGAGCGGCAACCCGCGCCGCCCCCGCCCCAAGCAGCGCCCCGGCGGCGGGAGTTCGCAGATGGCGGCGGGCTTCATCGGCAAGGCGTCCGGCCGGGCGAAGCCGGGCTCCGGCTCGAAGAGCGGCGCCAACTACGGGACGGGCCGCCAGCGCCGCAAGACGGACTGAGGCTGCGGACCGGGGCGGCGAACGGCCGCCCCGGTGCCGGGCCGGGGGCTCAGCCCTTCGGTTCGGCGAGCGCCCGGACGGCCGTGACCAGCGGGGCCAGCTCGGGGCGCAGTTCGGCGCTGTCCAGCGCCTCGGCGAGGGCCCGGTCGTTGGTGGGCCGGGCCCGGGCCAGCAGCTCCAGGCCGGCCGGGGTGACGTTGGTGTAGATGCCGCGCCGGTCGGTGGGGCACAGGTAGCGGGCCAGCAGGCCGCGGTCCTCCAGCCTGGTGACCAGGCGGGTGGTGGCGCTCTGGCTGAGCACCACCGCGTCGGCCAGCTGGTTCATCCGGAAGTGGCCGCCGTCGCCGTCGTGCTGGTCGGAGAGCACGTCCAGGACGGAGAACTCGCGGACGCTGAGCTCGTGCTCGGCCTGCAGCGCGCGCTCGACGTGGGCCTCGATCCGGCCGTGCAGGGCGGTGAGGGCGCACCAGCCGTGCGCCAGGCCTGGGTCCGGTCGGGTCATGGCCGCGGGCTCCCTTCGTCGGTGGTCCTGGGTCCTGTCGGTGTCAAGCTTATTCGAGGTGCGCAAATTCCCGCGCCTGCAAGTATCGGCGGGCGGCGCGGGGCGCGAGGGGAGACGGGATGGAGCGGGGTGAGCGGCTGGACGCCCAGGAGGCGGCGCTGGACGCGCTGCTGGCGGCGCTCGGCGTGCAGGTCCGGATCGAGCCGGACGAACGGGTCGCGGCGCTGGCCGCCCGGGCCCCCGGGTACGAGCAGTACCACCGGATCGGGCACAAGCGGCAGGCCGCGTACCGGCACCTGGCCGGGGACCGGGCGGCGGTCCGCGCCCACTACGGGCCGGTGCTGGAGGCGCTGCTGACCGACGACGACCCCTCCTCGCCGCGCTGGCTGGCGCAGGTGCTGGTGGTCGCGGGCGGGCGCCGGCGGCTGCAGGAGGAACTGGTCGCGGCGGTGGAGGCGGGCGGCCCGCTGCGGCGGGCGTGCGCGGCCGGCGCCTGGCGGTGGGCGGACGCCCCGTACGAGGACCTGGCGCGGCGGTTCCGGGCGGCGTGCCGGGAGGGGGCGCAGAACGCCGCCGACCCGTGGGTGCGCGAACGCCTGGCGGATCGGGCCGGTGCCCCGGAAAGGTGACGGCGCGTCGGCTCCTCCGCCGTCACCTGGCCTTTCCGTGACCGCCCCCGGCGAACTCCTGCGGGCCGTCCCGACCCGGTCTCGCTCGCCCCCGCGTGCGCCCCGCACCTGGAGCCGCCCCGGCGCGGGACCGCCGCCGCGTCCGGGCCCGTCGCGCCGGGCCGTCCCCCGTGCGAGCTACCTACGGGTGCCCCCGGTGAGGTGACGATTTCCGGCCGCCGCCTGCGTAGCGTTCGGTGCGGCCGCAGCGCTCGACTGCGGGCGGCGCACGCAACCGAGGGAAGAGACGTCATGAAACTGGTGTGGCAGGTCCTGGCCGTGGTCCTGGTCGGCGCGATCGGCGGGCAGGGCACCACCGCCGTCCGGGACGACCCGTGGCTCTCGCCCCTGCTGGGCGGCCTGACGGTGGTGCTCTGCGTGCTCGTCTACCGGTGGGTGGTGGGCCGCACCGAGCGCCGCCAGGTCACCGAACTCGCCCCGCGGGGAGCGTCCGCGGCGCTGCTGCGGGGCGCGGTCGTCGGGACGGTGATGTTCGCGGGCGTCATAGCCCTCATCGCCCTCCACGGGGACTACCGGATCAACGGCTTCGGCTCGCTGTCCGGGGCGATCGCGCTGGTCGGCTTCATGGCGGGCGCCGCCGTCACGGAGGAACTGATGTTCCGCGGCCTGCTCTTCCGGCTCGCCGAACGCGGACTCGGCACGTACCTGGCGCTGGCGCTGTCCGGCGTGGCGTTCGGCGCCGCCCACCTGCTGAACAAGGACGCCACCCTGGTGGGCGCCCTCGCCATCGCGATCGAGGCCGGCGGCATGCTCGCCGCCGGGTACGCCGCCACCCGCTCCCTGTGGCTGCCGATCGGCCTGCACTTCGCCTGGAACTTCGCGGAGTCCGGCATCTTCGGCACCGAGGTCTCCGGCAACGGCGACACGCACGGCCTGCTGGACGCCTCGATGTCGGGCGCCACCCTGGTCACCGGCGGCGAGTTCGGCCCCGAGGCCAGCGTGTACGCGGTGCTGTTCGGCGCGGTGCTGATGGCCTTCTTCCTGCGGCTGGCCCACCGGCGCGGCCGCATCGTCCCCCGGCGCCGGGCCGGGCGCACCGTCGCGCTCGCCGCGCTCGCCCGGTGACCCGGCTCCGCGACGCCCGCCGCGCGTGGCACGCGCTCCCCGTCGTCCTGCGCGACCTCCCGCTGGGAGCGCTGTTCCTGGCCATGCTGTTCGTCCCCGGGCTGCGCGGCCACGGCACCGAGCTCGGAGACCTGCCGACCCGCCCCTTCGACGCGCTCGCCGCCCTGGCCGTCGCGCCCGAATGCCTCGCCCTCGTGCTGCGCCGGCGCCGGCCGGAGGTCAGCCTCGCCCTGGTGGCGTGCGGCTTCGCCCTCGACCAGCTGCGCGGCTACCACTCGGCCGCCGGCACCGCCCTGCCGCTCGTGCTGATCAGCGCGGGCTCCCACCTGGCGCGCCACCGGCGCGCCACCGTGGCCCTCCTCACCGCGGCGTACCTGCCGCTGTCGGTGGCGCTCGCCCGGCTCGGCTCGGGCGCCGAGACGCCGACGGACTACGCCTCCTTCTACCTGGTGCTCGCGCTGGCCTGGGGGGCCGGGGCCTGGCTGCGCTCCGACCGGGCCGCCGAGGCCGCCCGCCGCGAGACCGTGGCGGGCGAGGCCCGCGCCGCCGAACGCGCCCGCATCGCCCGGGAGTTGCACGACGTGGTGACCCACCACGTGACCGCGATGGTGGTGCAGGCCGAGGCCGCCCGCTACCTGACCGCCGCCCCCGAGCGGCTGGAGCAGTCGCTGACCGCCGTCAGCGACACCGGCCGCCTCGCCATCGCCGACCTGCGCCACCTGCTGGACCTGCTCAACCCCGACCACGGCACCGGTCACGGCACGGGCCACGGCACCGGTCACAGCACCGGCCACGGTCACGGCCACGGAGCCGGCGACGGCACCGGCGCGGTGCGGGTTCCGGAGCCCAGGACACCGGTCGTCGGCCGGATCCTCACCCTGGTCGAGCAGACCCGCCGGGCCGGGCAGCCGGTGGACTTCACCGAGCGGGGCACCCCGCCGGAGCAGGCCGGCAGCGCCGACCTGGTCGCCTACCGGGTGGTGCAGGAATCGCTGACCAACGCCCTCAAGTACGCTCGCGGCAGCCGTACTTCGGTGCGGATACAGTACGGCGAGGGAGGGATCACCGTGGAGGTCAGCACGGACGGAACCGGTGCGCGGGACACCGCCTCCGTCACCACCGGCGGCGGGCGGGGCCTGGCGGGCCTGCGCGAGCGCGTCGACGTCCTGGACGGCGACTTCAGCGCCGGCCGCGGACCGGACGGCGGCTTCACCGTCCGCGCGCGCATCCCCGTCGGTGCCGCCTCGTGACCGCGCCGATCCGGGTGCTGGTCTGCGACGACCAGGTGCTGGTGCGCACCGGCCTGGTCACCATCATCGGCGCCCAGCCCGACATGGAGGTGGTGGGCGAGTGCGGGGACGGGCGGACCGCCGTCGACCTCGCCCGCCGGGTGCGGCCCGACGTCGTCGTGATGGACATCCGGATGCCGGTCCTCGACGGCCTCGAAGCCACCCGCCTGCTGGCCGGCGTCGCGGTGCCCGACCCGGTCAGGGTCCTCGTGGTGACCACGTTCAACCTGGACGAGTACGTGTACGAGGCGCTGCGCGTCGGCGCCAGCGGCTTCCTCCTCAAGGACGCGCCGCCGGACCGGCTGCTGGGCGGCATCCGGACGGTGGCCGGCGGGGCGGCCCTCCTCGACCCCGACGTGACGCGCCGGCTGGTGGGGCACTACGCCGCCCGCATCCGCCCGACCGGGGCCTCCACCTCCGACATCCCGCTCACGCCGCGCGAACTGGAGGTCCTGCGCCTCCTCGCGGACGGCCTCTCCAACAGCGAGATCGCCGCGGTCCTCGTCATCAGCCAGGAGACGGTCAAGACCTTCGTCTCCCGGATCCTCAGCAAGCTCCAGCTCCGCGACCGCGTCCAGGCCGTGGTCTACGCCTACCGCCACGGACTGGCCGCCTGAGCGGCGGTCAGGCGGTGCGCGCGGCGCGGGCGTTGGCGGTGACCGCGGCCACGGCCGCGGCTTCGGCGTGCCGGGCCAGGACCAGGCGGGCGAGCTCGGGGGACGCGCCGAGGACGGCGGCGACGTGGTCGGTGCGGTGGGCGGCCGCGGCGGTGGCGATCCGGTCGGGGAGGAGGCCGGGCGCCAGCAGGTAGGGGGCGACGGCGGTGGTGCGGACGGGCGGGGCGGTGCGCAGGGCGGCGAGGGCGTCGGCGACGGTCGGCCCGGCCCCGGAGGCGTGCGCGGTGGCGACGGCGGCCCAGCCCCGGGTGCGGCGCCACTCGGCGGCCACGGCGCGGGTGGTGGCGTTGGCGGCCGGGTCGGAGGAGCCGGCGGCGGCCAGGACGACGCCGGTGCGGGCGCGGACGGCCGGATCGGTGATGTCCAGGCCGGTCTCGGCGAGGCGGCGGTCGAGGGCGTCCAGCAGCAGCGGTGAGGGGCCGAGGACGTCCGCGACCGGGATCGGCGAACCGGCGGCGCGCAGGGCGGCCGGGATGTCGTGCTTGGCGTGGAAGGCGCGGTTCAGGAGGAGGGGCACGGCGATCGCGTCGGTCAGCCGCGGGGCGACCTGGGCGATCCGCGGGGCGCAGTGGTCCAGGTAGGCGGTGGTGACGGCGAGCCGGGGCGCGAGGGCGCGGACGGCGGCGGCCAGGGCCTCGACGGTCGCGGCGTGGCGCGGGTCGCGGGAGCCGTGCGCGAGCAGCAGCAGCGGCGGGCCGCCGCACTCCCGGCGGGGCGCGGGGGCGGTGCGGGGGCCCCCGCGCCCCTGGCGGGGCGCGGGGGTGGTGCCGGGTGCGGTGGTGCGGGGGGTCATGCGGTCAGCGGGAGTTGACGAGCAGGCCGCGGCTGCGCAGGACGCGGCGCTCCAGCGGGGAGAAGAACAGCAGGTCGATGGCGACGCCGACGAACAGGATCAGCAGGATGCCGAGGAAGACGCCGGGCATGTTGGTGAACTCGCGCTGGTTCTCCAGGTACCGGCCCAGGCCCAGGCCCAGGTCGGGGGAGGAGGCGATGAGTTCGGCGGCCATCAGTGAGCGCCAGGAGAACGCCCAGCCCTGCTTGAGGCCGGAGAGGTAGCCGGGCAGGGCGGCGGGCAGCAGGATGTGGCGGGCGCCGCGCAGGCCGGTCGCGCCGAGGGTCTGGCCGGCCCGCAGGTAGATCGGCGGGACCTGGTCGATGCCGCTGATCAGGCCGTTGGCGATGGACGGGACGGCGCCGAGCAGGATCACCGCGTACATCGCGGAGTTGGTGATGCCCAGCCAGATGATCGCGGCCGGCACCCAGGCCACCGAGGGCAGCGACTGCAGACCGGAGAGCACCGGGCCGAGCGCGGCCCGCACCGGCTTGATCCGGGAGACGACCAGGCCGATCGGGGTGCCGATGGCGACGGAGAGCGCGAAGCCGGACAGGCCGCGCCACACGCTGGTCCAGATGATCGAGAGCAGCGTTCCGGCGTACCAGAGTTCGGTGAACGAGTCCCAGACGTCGGCGGGGCTGGGGAGCTTGTCGGGGGTGGTGAGCTCCAGGCTGTAGGCGATCTGCCAGACGGCCAGGACCAGCACCACGCCGAGGACCGGCGGCAGGACCTTCTGGCGCAGCACCACGGAGACCGGGGTGCGCTGCGCCTGGACGGTCTCCAGGGCGTCGAGGCCGGCCTCGACGCTCGCGGAGTCGGAGGGCCCGTCCTTGGCGAGGGGGGCGGCGGTGTCAGTGCTGGACATGGCGGCGGATCTCCCCACGCAGTTCTTCGGTGATCTCGATGGACAGGTCCGCGACCCCGGCCGACTCGATCCGGCGCGGCTGGGGCAGGTCGATGCGCCACTCCTTCGCGACCCGGCCGGGGCGGGAGGAGAGCAGCACGACGCGCTGCGCGAGGCGGACGGCCTCGCGGACGTTGTGGGTGACGAACAGGACGGCGAGCTGCTTCTCCGCCCAGATCCGGGTGATCTCGTCGTGCAGGACGTCGCGGGTGATGGCGTCGAGCGCGGCGAACGGCTCGTCCATCAGCAGGACCTGGGAGCCCTGGGCGAGCGAGCGGGCCAGCGCGACGCGCTGGCGCATGCCGCCGGACAGCTCGTGGACGCGCTTCTTGTAGGAGCCCTGGAGGCGGACGAGTTCGAGCAGCCGCTCGGCCTCGGGGCGGCGCTCCTCCTTGGGGACGCCGGCCAGGCGCAGCGCGAGTTCGATGTTCCTGCCGGCGGTGAGCCAGGGGAACAGCGCGTGGTCCTGGAACATCAGGGCGGGGCGGCCGCCGGGCACCTCGATGGTGCCGGAGGTCGGCTTGTCCAGGCCGGCCACCAGGTTGAGCAGGGTGGACTTGCCGCAGCCGGAGGCGCCGAGCAGGGTGACGAACTCGCCGGGTGCGACGGTGAGGTTGATGTCCTCCAGCACCGGTGCGGCGGTGCCGGGGCGGCCGAAGGTCTTGTGCACGTGCGAGATCCGGACGGCGGTGTCGCCGTCCGGACGGCCCGCGCCGGGGGCGTCGGGCGAGGTGGTCAGTGCCGTGGTCACGGGCACCTCCTGCGGGTGTGGTTCCGGGCAGGGCGGGGATCGGTGTCCGGGGTCCGGCCCCGCGCCCGCCCGCTGAGTGGGCATCGGGTGGGCGGGCGCGGGGCGCGGACCTCGGGGCCTGGAGGACTTACTTGGTGCCCAGACCGGCGTCGTCGACGGCGGGCTGGTTGCTGGCCTTCAGCACCTTGTTGAGCAGGGTCAGGTCGTAGATCCCGGCCAGGTTGGGCTTCTTGAGCAGCCCGGCGGTGACGGCGTGGTCGGCCTCGGCCTGCAGGGTGTTCGCCAGCGGGTCGTCGATGAAGTCGATGTCCTGCCAGGCCGGGTCGAGGATCGCGGCGTCCAGGGAGTTGCCGGCGTCCGCCTTGATCTGCTCGTTGGCGACGGTCTTGGCCTGGTCGGGGTTGGCCTTGATCCAGGCGTTGGTCTTCACCGAGCCGCGCAGCACGGCCTCCACCACGTCCGGGTGCTCCTTGAGGAACTTCTGCGAGACGATCAGGTTGGTGATGACGAACTTCTTGTCCGGCCAGACGTCCTTCTCGTTGAGCAGGACCTTCGCGCCGAGGGTGACCAGCTTGGAGGCGGTCGGCTCGGGCACCCACGCGCCGTCGATGGAGCCGGACTTGTAGGCGTCCGGGGTGACCTTGTTGTCGGTGCGCAGCACCTTCACGTCGCCGTCGCCGGTCTGGGCGTCGACCTTGTAGCCCTTCTCCGCCAGGTAGTTCAGCAGGGCGACGTCCTGGGTGTTGCCGAGCTGCGGGGTGGCGATCTTCTTGCCCTTGATGTCGTCCAGGGACTTGATCTTGTCCGGGTTGACCACCAGCTTGACGCCGCCGGAGGCCGAACCGCTGATGATCTTCAGCGACTTGCCCTCGGACTTGGTGAAGCCGTTGATCGACGGGGAGGGGCCGATCCAGCCGATGTCGATCGAGCCGGCGTTCAGCGCCTCGATCTCGGCCGGGCCGGCGTTGAAGACCTGGGTCTTGATCTGGGTGCCGCCCAGCTCCTGCTGGAGGATGCCCTGCTTGAGGCCGACCAGCGCGGTGCCGTGGGTGAGGTTGGCGAAGTAGCCGATCTTCACGGTGTCCGCGGAGAGCTTCGCGCCGCTCGCGGACGGCTTGGCGGAAGCCTGGTCGTCGCTCTTGGAGCCGTACGAGCAGGCCGACAGCAGGCCGGCGGTGGTCAGCACGGCGACGGACGCCACGGCGGCGCGTCTGATCCGGCCCGCGCGGGGGCGTGCGGAGGTATGGGTGGACTCGGTGCTCGGTGCCATGAGAGGTGTCCCGTTCGAAGAAGGAGAGGGAAGGGTCAGCGGGTGACCGGTGTGCTCGACGTGCTGCCGGGTCCGGGACCGCCTCCGCCGCGCCTGCTGTGGGAAGGTGCGGCGGCTGCGGGCCCGGTGACAGGGGCTCAACGCCCCTGCCAGCCCCCACATCGCGTCAGGCCGCCCTGGCCGCTGCCGAGGACGCCGCTGCCGATGCGGCCGCCTTCCTTGTCCATGCCCGAGAACGCCTCGCTGGGCATCAGACCCAGTCCTCCTCTTCCGGAGCATCGGGTGCGCCGTTGGTGCTGACGGTGTCGAACGCCTCGCCCGCCATGCCGGCGGTGAGCGTGGTCCCGTCGGACGGGTCGATCAGGATGAACGAGCCCGTGCGGCGGTTGTCGGTGTAGTCGTCGAGGGCCAGCGGCTCGGCGGTGCGCAGCACCACGTGGCCGATGTCGTTGACGCTCAACCCCTCGGCGCCGGAGCGCTGTTCGAGCGAGTCGATGTCGATGCGGTAGCTGATCTCCTTGACGAGGGCGCGCACCGTGCGGGTGGTGTGCTTGAGCAGCACCTTCGCCCCGACGTGCAGCGGACGCTCGTTCAGGTGGCAGACCGTGGCCCGGACGTCCTTGGTGGGGACGGGCAGCGGGCCGGCCGCGATCAGGTCGCCGCGGGAGATGTCGATGTCGTCCGCGAGGCGGACCGTCACCGACTGCGGGGCCCAGGCGAGCTCGGTGGACTCGCCGAGCGCGTCGATCGCCGCGACGGTGGTGGTGTGGCCCGAGGGCAGCACCGTCACCGCGTCGCCGACCCGCAGCACGCCGGAGGCCAGCTGGCCCGCGTAGCCGCGGTAGTCGTGGAACTCCTCGCTCTGCGGCCGGATCACGTACTGGACCGGGAAGCGGGCCGGCTCGGCGCTCGGGTCGGTGCCCACCGGCACCGTCTCCAGGTGCTCCAGCAGGGTCGGGCCGCCGTACCAGTCCATCGCCGCCGAGGGCTCGACCACGTTGTCGCCGGCCAGCGCCGAGATCGGCACCGCCACGACGTCCTTGACCCCGAGCGAGGCCGCGTACGCGGTGAACTCCTCGGCGATGGCCGCGAACACCGGCTCCGCGTAGCCGACCAGGTCCATCTTGTTGACCGCCAGCACCACGTGCGGGACGCGCAGCAGGGCGGCGACCGCGGCGTGCCGGCGGGTCTGCTCGACCACGCCGTTGCGGGCGTCGACCAGCACCACGGCCAGCTCGGCGGTGGACGCGCCGGTGACCATGTTGCGGGTGTACTGCACGTGGCCGGGGGTGTCGGCGAGGATGAACCGGCGCCGGGCGGTGGCGAAGTAGCGGTACGCCACGTCGATGGTGATGCCCTGCTCGCGCTCGGCGCGCAGGCCGTCGGTCAGCAGCGCCAGGTCGGGGGCCTCCTGGCCGCGCCGGCGGGAGGCGTGCTCGACGGCCTCCAGCTGGTCGGCCAGCACCGACTTGGAGTCGTGCAGCAGCCGGCCCACCAGGGTGGACTTGCCGTCGTCGACGCTGCCGGCGGTGGCGAAGCGCAACAGCGAGGTGGCGGTGCCAGTCTGGGTCATGCCGGCCTGGGTGGTGCTCATGGTTTAGAAGTACCCCTCGCGCTTGCGGTCTTCCATGGCGGCCTCGGACATCTTGTCGTCGGCGCGCGTCGCCCCTCGCTCGGTGAGGCGGGAGGCGGCGATCTCGGTGATCACGGCCTCGATGGTGTCGGCGTCGGAGTCGACCGCGCCGGTGCAGGACATGTCGCCCACCGTGCGGTAGCGCACCAGGCGGGTCTCGACCGGCTCGTTCTCCTTCGGGCCGCCCCACTCGCCGGCGGTCAGCCACATGCCGTCGCGCTTGAACACCTCGCGGTGGTGGGCGTAGTAGATCTCCGGGAGCTCGATGCCCTCGCGCTCGATGTACTGCCACACGTCCAGCTCGGTCCAGTTGGACAGCGGGAAGACCCGGACGTGCTCGCCGACCGCGTGCCGGCCGTTGTACAGCGACCACAGCTCGGGGCGCTGGCGGCGCGGGTCCCAGGCGCCGAACTCGTCGCGCAGCGAGAAGACGCGCTCCTTGGCCCGGGCCTTCTCCTCGTCGCGGCGGCCGCCGCCGAACACCGCGTCGAACTTGTTGGACTCGATGCCGTCCAGCAGCGGGACGGTCTGCAGCGGGTTGCGCAGCCCGTCCGGACGCTCGCGCAGCACGCCGCGGTCGATGTAGTCCTGCACCGCGGCGACGTGCAGCCGCAGGTTGTGCTTGGCCACCGCGCGGTCCCGGTACGCCAGCACCTCGGGGAAGTTGTGCCCGGTGTCCACATGCAGCAGGGCGAACGGCACCGGCGCGGGCGCGAACGCCTTCAGCGCCAGGTGCAGCATCACGATGGAGTCCTTGCCGCCGGAGAACAGGATCACCGGCCGCTCGAACTCGCCCGCGACCTCGCGGAAGATGTGCACCGACTCCGCTTCGAGGGCGTCCAGGTGGGACAGCGCGAAGGGCGTGTCCTCGGCCCGGAACAGGCGCTGGGTGGTGACGGTCATGCCAAGCCCCTCTCGGTCAGGAAGGCGTGCAGTTCCCCGGCGGACTCGGCCACCGAGCGGCCCTGCGTCTGGAGGCGCAGCTCCGGCTCCTCGGGGGCCTCGTACGGGTCGTCGACCCCGGTCAGCCCGGAGATCTCGCCGGCCGCCTGCTTGGCGTACAGGCCCTTGACGTCCCGCTCGGAGCAGAGCTCGACCGGGGTGGCCACGTGGATCTCCAGGAACTCGGTGCCGTTGGCGGCGTGCCGCTCGCGCACCGCGGCGCGGGAGTCGGCGAACGGGGCGATCACCGGGGCGAGCACCTTGACGCCGTTGGCGGCCAGCTTCTCGGCGACGAAGCCGATCCGGGTGACGTTGGTGTGCCGGTCCTCGCGGGAGAAGCCCAGGCCCTTGGAGAGGAATTCGCGGATCTCGTCACCGTCCAGCACCTCGACCCGGTGGCCCTCGGCGCGCAGCCGCTCGGCCAGCGCGAACGCGAGGGTGGTCTTGCCCGCGCTGGGCAGGCCGGTCAGCCACACGGTGGCGCCGCGCTCGCGGCCGGCGGCCTCGGTCTCGGCGGTGGTCACGGTGGTCTCTCCTGACGGTCGGTGACGGTGGTTCGGTGGTGCGGCGGCGCGGCTCAGAGGTGGATGCCGCACTCGGTCTTGCCGGAGCCCGCCCAGCGGCCGGCCCGGCCCTCCTGGCCCTCGCCGGGCTTGGCGGTGCAGGACAGCGGCGAGCAGCCGATCGAGGTGTAGCCCTCCCACAGCAGCGGGTTCAGCAGCACCCCGTTGGCCTGGACGTACGCGTCGACGTCGTCCTGCGTCCAGCGGGCGATCGGGGCGATCTTCACCTTGCGGCGCTTGGCGTCCCAGGCCACCACGGGGGTGTCGGCGCGGGACGGCGACTCGTCGCGGCGCAGGCCGGTCGCCCAGGCGTCGTACGCGCCCAGGCCCCGGTTCAGCGGCTCGACCTTGCGCAGCGAGCAGCACAGGTCCGGGTCGCGGTCGTGCAGGTCGGGCCCGTACCGGGCGTCCTGCTCGGCCACGGTGAGCTTCGGGGTCAGCGTGATCACGTTGACCGGCATGGTCGCGGCGACCGCGTCCCGGGTGCCGATGGTCTCCGGGAAGTGGTAACCGGTGTCCAGGAAGACCACGTCCACGCCGGGCAGGGCGGTGGAGGCCAGGTGGGCGACCACCGCGTCCTCCATCGAGGACGTCACGCAGAAGCGCTTGCCGAAGGTGTCGGCGGCCCAGCGCAGGACTTCCTGCGCGGTGGCCTCCTCCAGCTCGCGGCCGGCCCGGACGGCTATCGCCTCGTAGTCAGTCGCGGTCGTCATGTCCGTTACCCCCGTGGTTCGTCGACAGCAGTCCGAGGAACTTCAACTGGAAGCCCCGGCGGCACGCCCGGCATTCCCACGCGCCGTGGCCGCCCTCGGACGGGCGCAGGTCCTCGTCCCCGCAGTACGGGCAGTAGAAGGGCGCGGCGCGCTCGCTCACGACAGCTGCTCCTCGGTGGCCCGGACCGTCCACTGGGCGAACCGCTCGCCGTCCTGGCGGTCGGCCTGGTAGCGCGTCAGCAGGCGCTCGACGTAGTCGGGCAGTTCGGCGCTGGTGACCTTCAGGCCGCGGATCTTGCGGCCGAAGCCGGCGTCCAGGCCCAGGGCGCCGCCCAGGTGCACCTGGAAGCCCTCGACCTGCTCGCCGTTCGCGTCGGTGACCAGCTGGCCCTTGAGGCCGATGTCGGCGGTCTGGATGCGGGCGCAGGCGTTCGGGCAGCCGTTGATGTTGATGCTCAGCGGCTCGTCGAACTCCGGGAGGCGGCGCTCCAGTTCGTCGATCAGGGTGCGGCCGCGCTCCTTGGTGTCGACGATCGCCAGCTTGCAGTACTCGATGCCGGTGCAGGCCATCGTGCCGCGGCGGAACGGGGTGGGCGCGACCCGCAGGTCCAGCGCCTCCAGGCCGGCCACCAGGGACTCCACCTTGTCCTCGGCGACGTCGAGCACGATCATCTTCTGCTCGACGGTGGTGGCGAGGCGGTCCGAGCCGTGCTCGGCGGCCAGGTCGGCGATCTGCGAGAGCAGCTTGCCGCTGGCGCGGCCGACCCGCGGCGCGAAGCCGACGTAGTAGTTGCCGTCCTTCTGCCGGTGCACGCCGACGTGGTCGCGCCAGCGGTCGCTGGGCTCCTGCGGGCCGGGGCCGTCGGCGAGTTCGCGCTTCAGGTACTCGTCCTGGAGGACCTGGCGGAACTTCTCCGGGCCCCAGTCGGCGACCAGGAACTTCAACCGGGCGCGGTTGCGCAGGCGGCGGTAGCCGTAGTCGCGGAAGATGCCGACCACGCCCGCCCAGACGTCCGGGACGTCCTCCAGCGGGACCCAGGCGCCGAGCCGGACGCCCAGCTTCGGGTTGGTGGACAGGCCGCCGCCGACCCACAGGTCGAAGCCCGGGCCGTGCTCGGGGTGGACCACGCCGACGAAGGCGACGTCGTTGATCTCGTGCACCACGTCCAGCAGCGGGGAGCCGGAGATCGCGGTCTTGAACTTGCGCGGCAGGTTGGAGAATTCCTTGTTGCCGATGTAGCGGCGGTGGATCTCGTCGATCGCCCAGCTGCCGTCGATGATCTCGTCCTCGGCGATGCCCGCGACGGGGGAGCCGATCACCACGCGCGGGCAGTCGCCGCACGCCTCGGTGGTGGACAGGCCGACGGCCTCCAGCTTCTGCCAGATCGCCGGGACGTCCTCGATCCGCACCCAGTGGTACTGGACGTTCTGCCGGTCCGTCAGGTCGGCGGTGCCGCGGGCGTACTGCTCGGAGACCTCGCCGACCGCCTTCAGCTGGGCCACCGTCAACTGGCCGCCGTCGACGCGCACCCGCATCATGAAGAACTCGTCCTCGAGCTCGTGCGGCTCCAGGACGGCGGTCTTGCCGCCCTCGATGCCCTGCTTGCGCTGGGTGTACAGGCCCCACCAGCGCATCCGGCCGCGCAGGTCGTTCGGGTCGATCGAGTCGAAGCCCCGGTGCGCGTAGATCGTCTCAATGCGTGTCCGCACGTTGAGACCGTCGTCGTCCTTCTTGAACTGCTCGTTGCCGTTGAGGGGGGTGAAGTGCCCCATGCCCCACTGACCCTCGCCGCGGTGGCGGGTCACCTTGCGGGCGGCGGGGCGGGCCGCCGGGGCGGCGCCGTCCTGAGGCTCGACCGTTTCGGGAGTGCGGGCCATGGTGTCAGTCCTTTGAGCGGCTTGGCAGGTGCGAGGGTGCTGGCGGTCCCCGGACGCGCCCCGCTCCCACCTGCGGTGTCCCGCGCAGGCGGAGGGAGGGGGTGACGCTGGGCCGGGCGAGGTCTTGCGCACATCCGCGACGGCGGGGATGGCGCCGTGCGGTGCGGCGTACGGAGGGCTCAGGTCACCGGACAGATGGCGCTGGACACGCGAAGGAGGTCGACGTGGAGTCGGCCAACTAGGGTGGTTCCGGCGCTAGACATGGCAAGAGATTCGCACGGCGAGCGACTCGCGGTCCACTAACGTCCGCATCCTGGACCAGAACGTTCCGAATGTTGGGACGAAGCCCGGTGCGGCGCTGTTCGGGGCCCGACCGGACGCCGGTGCGGGGCGGTGGCGCGCGGGTCGTCCGACCCGGGCCGATACCGTAGGGGCGTGCAAGGAGCAGGCAGTACCCCCCATCCGGCCCAAGGACCCGGGCCGGCCGGCGACCGGGCCTCCCGCCGCCGCGGCGGACGGCGCCGCGCCGCCAAGCGAACCACCTGGTACGGCACCGCCTGGGCGCTGGTGAAGGACACCACCAACACCTGCGTCGAGTACCGGGTCACCGGACTCGCCGCCGAGGCGGCCTTCTTCACGCTGCTGTCCATCCCGCCGCTGCTGCTCTGCCTGGCCGGCACCCTCGGCTACCTCGACGACATCCTCGGCGCCGGGACGATCGACAAGCTCAAGAACGACATCGTCTCAGCAGCTGGGACGGTGCTCTCACAGAGCTCCATCGACGAGATCGTCCATCCCCTGCTGCAGGACGTCTTCGACAGCGCCAGGCCCGACCTGATCTCGATCGGCTTCCTGCTCTCGCTCTGGTCCGGATCCCGGGCGCTGTACATCTTCATCGACACCATCACCGTCATGTACGGCCTCGACGGCAAGCGCGGCCTGGTCAAGACCCGGCTGATGTCGCTCGGCCTCTACCTCGGCGCCCTGGTCATCGGCTCCCTGGTGCTGCCGCTGCTGGTCGCCGGGCCGGGACTGCTGATCGGCACCTTCCAGAGCTGGGCCGGGGTGATCACCGCCCTGTACTGGCCGGCCGCGATCATCCTGCTGGTCGTCTCCCTCACCACCCTCTACCACGTGGCCGTCCCGGTCTCCACGCCCTGGCGCGAGGACATCCCCGGCGCGCTGGTCGCCCTGCTGGTCCTGGTGGTCTGCAGCGTCGCCCTGCGGCTCTACCTGGTCAGCTCGGTCGAGGGCCACTCCGTGTACGGCTCGCTCGCCGCGCCCGTCGCCGTGCTGCTGTGGATCTTCGTGGTGGCGCTGGCGGTGCTCATCGGCGCCGCCATGAACGCCGCCATAGACCGCCGCTGGCCCACCGTCGAGACCGCCGACGCGCGCGCCGAGAACGAGCGCATCGCCGAGGACGCCGCCGTCCAGCGCGGCCGCGAGGCGGCCGCCCGCCGCGCCGTCGAACGCGCCGAACGCGCCCGCCAGTTCGGCCTCGCGGACGGCCACGACGAGGACCTCTTCGACGAGGACGACGACCGGCCCGCCCCCAGCGAGTACCCCGAGCGCTGGGCCGGCTTCCTGCCGCCCCGCGACGTCCGGCGCCGGATCACCAGCCGGATCGGCGCCGAGCGGCGCCGCCGCCCGGGCCGGTGAGCCAGGGGCGGTGACCGGTGGTGGGTGACCGCCCTGGTGGGCGGGCCCCGAGGAGTGGCCGGAAATTCGGTGGCGCGGGCGGCGGGCGGCCACTAGCGTGGCGTCCGCCGATCGAGGGCACCCCGGGCGGGGTGCGCGAGGCGCGTCCGGAGAGGAAGGAGGTGAGGGCCGTGAGTTCCGTTCACGCAGGTGTTTCCCCCTGTGCTGTTCAGCAGTCCACCGAGTCCACCACCCCCTGGCTCCCGGTCCGCCGACTTCCGGTGTCGCCCACGCGCTGACGCCGTCCGGCCGGGGCCGCCCGTTCCCTCGAAGGGTCCCCGTTGATCACCGTGCACGACCCCACCAGCACGTCCGCCCCCGGCACGTCCGCCCCCGCTCCCGCCCATCCCCTCGCCGGGCTCGGCTGGACGGACGGGCGGGCCGCCGAGTTCACCCACCACGCCGAGGCCGGTCTGATCCCCGGGCGGATCGTCCGGATGGACCGCGGCAGTTGCGAGGTGCTGCTCGTCGACCCGGAGACCGGGCGGGCCGCCGTCCGGCGCGCCGCCACCCGCCCGGTCATGACCGCCGACACCGCGCACAACCCGTGCACCGGGGACTGGGTCGCCTACGACCCCGCCGCCCGGCCCGCACCCGCCCTCGCGGCGGTGCTGCCCCGCACCACCGCGATCATCCGCAAGGGCGCCCACAAGCGCTCCGAGGGCCAGGTCCTGGCCGCCAACGTCGACACCGTACTGATCGCCGTCTCGCTCGCCGCGGAACCCGATCCCGGCCGGATCGAGCGCCTGCTCGCCCTCGCCTGGGAGTCCGGGGCCGAACCGCTGATCGTCCTGACCAAGTCCGACCTGGTCCACGACGGCGACTTCGTCCGGGCGGACGTGGAGTCGATCGCACCCGGTGTCACCGTCCTGAAGGTCAGCGCCGAGACCGGTGAGGGGATGGACGAGCTGCGCGCCCGGGCCACCGGCTCCTGCGCCCTGATCGGCCAGTCCGGCGCCGGCAAGTCCACCCTCGCCAACGCGCTCACCGGGACGGCCGCCATGACGGTCCAACAGGTCCGCTCCACCGACGAGAAGGGCCGCCACACCACCACCGTCCGCGAGCTCGTCCCGCTGCCCGGCGGCGGCGCCGTCATCGACACCCCCGGCCTGCGCGGCGTCGGCCTGTTCGGCGGCGAGGGCATCGACCAGGCCTTCGCCGACATCAGCGCCGTCGCCGCCGACTGCCGGTACGCCGACTGCTCCCACCGCACCGAACCGCGCTGCGCCGTGCGCGCCGCCCTCGCCGACGGCACCCTGCCCGAGCGCCGCTGGGAGAGCTACCTCAAGCTCCAGCGCGAGAACGACTGGATCGCTGCCCGCACCGACGCCCGCCTGCGCGCCGAACGCGCCCGCCACCGCAAGAACCTCACCAAGGCGGCCCGCTCGTACCCCAAGCCCTGACGCCCCGCGGCCTCCCGGGCGCACCGACGGCCCGTGCCCGGCCCCGCGGGGGGCGGTCGGACACGGGCCGTTCCGGTACAGGGGGAGCGGCGGTCAGAAGGGGAACCACCCGAAGGGGAACCAGGTGCCGCACTCGGCGGACGTGTCCGGGCGTACGGAGTTCTTGTTCATGCGCACTCCAGTTCGTCGACGCGGTGAATCGTGTTCGCACGCCATCCACGGCGGAATGCCGCCACCAGAGGAATCCCGGGATCCGATTCGGTGGGATCCGTCGCGACGGGGGAGGGGCCGGTCCGGCGCGCGCGGCCGCCCGTCACGGCGATGTCCGATTCCCGCCAGTCGGTGTCCCGGGGATCACGCAGACTGGAAGGCGTGATCGACGACGAGACCAGATACCGGGCCGTGGACAGCCGGGACGCCCGCTTCGACGGGGTGTTCTTCACGGCGGTGCGGACCACCGGCATCTACTGCCGTCCGAGCTGCCCGGCCACCACCCCCAAGCGCACCAACTGCACCTTCTACCCCACCGCGGCCGCCGCCCAGGGCGCCGGCTACCGGGCCTGCCGGCGCTGCCGGCCGGACTCCGTGCCCGGCTCGCCCGAGTGGAACCACCGGGCCGACCTGGTCGGCCGCGCGATGCGGCTGATCGGCGACGGCGTGGTCGACCGGGAGGGCGTCGCCGGGCTGGCCTCCCGCCTCGGCTACAGCTCCCGGCAGCTCCAGCGGCAGCTGACCGCCGAACTCGGCGCCGGCCCGCTCGCCCTGGCCCGCGCGCAGCGCGCCCAGACCGCCCGGCTGCTCCTGCAGACCACCGAACTCCCGGTCACCGACGTGGCGTTCGCGGCCGGCTTCGCCTCCGTGCGGCAGTTCAACGACACCATCCGCGAGGTGTACGACCGCACCCCGTCCGCGCTGCGCACCGAGCACGGCGGCCACCGCCGCGACCCCGCCGCCGGCGGCACGCTCGGCCTGCGGCTGGCCTACCGGGGCGCCGTCGACACCGGCCACCTGCTCGACTTCCTCGCCCTGCGGGCCGTCCCCGGCGTCGAGGAGGTCGTCCCCGGCCGGCGCCCCGGCACCCGCACCTACCGGCGCACGCTGGCCCTCCCGTACGGGCACGGCCTGGCCGAGGTCGACGGGCTCGCTCCCGGCGACCGCCCGGACCGGGGCTGGCTGGACTGCCGGCTGACCCTCACCGACCTGCGCGACCTGACCACCGCCGTGCACCGGCTGCGCGCCCTGTTCGACCTGGACGCCGACCCGGACGCGGTGGACGCCCGCCTCGCCGAGGACCCGCTGCTGGCCCCGCTCGTCGCCGCCCGGCCCGGGCTGCGCTCGCCCGGCCACGTCGACCCGCACGAACTCGCCGTCCGCGCCGTGCTCGGCCAGCAGGTCACCGTGGCCGCCGCCCGCACCCTGGCCGGCCGGCTCGCCGAACGCTACGGCGCCGCGCTGCCCGCCGCCGACGGCGGACTGCGCCTGCTGTTCCCCACCGCCGCCGCGCTGGCCGCCGCCGACCCCGAACACCTGGCCATGCCGCAGGCCCGCCGCCGCGCCCTGCTCGGCCTGTGCGCGGCGCTCGCCGACGGCACCGTCCGGCTCGACCCCGGCGTGGACCGCGAACAGGCCGCCGCCGCACTGCTCGTCCTCCCCGGCATCGGCCCGTGGACGGTCGGCTACCTGCGGATGCGCGCCCTGGCCGACCCGGACGTGTTCCTCCCCACCGACATCGGCGTCCGCGACGGCCTGCGCGCCCTCGGCGAGGCGGGCGACCCGCGCGCCGCCGCCGAACGCTCCGCCCGCTGGGCGCCCTGGCGCTCCTACGCCCTGCACCACCTGTGGTCGGCCGCCGCCGCCCACCACGGTGCCACCAAGACCCGCACCGCACCCAAGGACCAGCCATGACCGCCACCGCACCGGCCACCACCGTGTTCACCACCATGGACAGCCCGCTCGGCACCCTGCTGCTCAGCGGCGCCGTCGACTTCGCCGGCGCCTTCGCGCTGAGCGCCGTCACCGCCCCCGGCCAGAAGGGCGCGCTCGCCGAACCCGCCGCCCACTGGCGCCCCGACGCCGACGCCCTCGCCCCCGCCGTCGAACAGCTCACCGCGTACTTCGCGGGCGAGCGCACCACCTTCGACCTGCCGCTCGCCCCCGTCGGCACGCCCTTCCGGCAGCAGGTCTGGGGCGCCCTCGACGACATCCCGTACGGCACCACCCTCACCTACGGCCAACTCGCCGACGCCGCGGGCCAGCCGCCGAACGCGGTGCGCGCCGTCGGCGGCGCGGTCGGCGCCAACCCGCTGCTGATCGTCCGCCCCTGCCACCGGGTGATGGGCGCCAACGGCAGCCTCACCGGCTTCGCCGCCGGCATCGACGCCAAGCGCTGGCTGCTGGCGCACGAGAGCGGCGGCCGGCTGTTCTGAGATCCGTGACGTCAAGGGCCCCGGTGCGTCGGGCTCCGACGCGCCGGGGCCCGACGTCGCGCCGCTCTCAGCGGGCCGGGTCGGTGCCCGCCAGGGAGTGGGCGAGCAGGTCGAGGCCGGGCAGGGCGCGCATGACCGCCTCCCGGTCGGCGGGGGAGAGGCCGGCCAGGGCGGCGGCGAGGCGGCGCTCGTGGGCGCTGCGCCAGTCGCGCAGTTGCTGGTGGCCGGCTTCGGTGAGGGCGATCCGGGCGGTGCGGCGGTCGCCCGGGTCGGGCTGGCGGTCGACCAGGCCGGCGTCCAGCAGCTTGGAGATCAGGCCGCTGACGGTGTTGGGGGCCAGCCGCTGACGGGCGGCCAGTTCGCCGACCCGCAGCGGGGAGGCGGCGAGCGTCTGGAGCAGTTCGACCTGGGCCATCGGCAGGGCCTCCCAGGGGAATTCGGAGCGGATCGAGCTCCGCAGCGCCCGGCGCAGCCGGGTGATCACGTCGGTGAGCTGCTGCGCCCCGGCGAGCGCGTCGGCAGCCGCCGCCTCGGCGCCGGGCGGGTTCGGGGCGGGCTGGGGCTGCGAAGACATGCCGGACAGCGTAGCGCCCGGCAACCGGCGGGCTGCCGGGCGTCCGTCCGCCGGTCGGCCGCGGCGGCGCGCCGTCCGGCCCGAGGCAACGGGGTGCGGGCGGCGGGGTGCGGGCCGCTGGGGCGCGGGCTGCGAGGGTGCGGGCTGCCGGGGCGGGGCGGCCGATCGATTGCTCGGGACTGGAAACACTCCTTGAACGATTATGTCGCAAGCAGATATGTTCGGCGCATGGCTGAACCCGTGGCCGCCTCCCGGCTGCTCGACACCCTGCAACTCGCCGAACGCCCCCGCCCCCGTGCCGTCGCCCGCTGGCCGCACGCGCACTGGCTGGCCGTCGGCACCGTCTGCCTGGGCGCGTTCCTCGGCCAGCTCACCGCCAGCGTCACCTCGCTGGTCTTCCCCGCCCTGGAAGCCCACTTCGACGCCTCCTTCGCCGCCGTCGAATGGGTCTCGCTGGCGTACCTGCTGGTGCTGGTCGCCCTGCTCGCCCCGGTCGGACGGCTGTCCGACCTGGTCGGCCGCAAGACCGTGTACCTGGGCGGGTTCGCGGTGTTCGCGGCCGCCTCGCTCGGCGCCGGACTGGCCGGGAACCTGGGCGTGCTGATCGCCTGCCGGGCCGTGCAGGCCGTCGGCGGCGCGATGATGCAGGCCAACAGCGTCGCCCTGGTCGCCCGCGGCGTGCCCGAGCGGGCGATGCGCACCGCGCTCGGCGTGCAGGCCGCCGCCCAGGCGCTCGGCCTGGCGCTCGGTCCGACCCTCGGCGGGCTGCTGGTCGCGCACGCCTCCTGGCGCTGGGCGTTCTGGATCAACGTGCCGATCGGCGTGCTGGGCATGCTGGCCGGCTGGTTCCTGCTGCCGCGCACCTTCCCCGACGGCCGCTGCCCGGCCCGCGCCGACCGCGAGGGCCGCTTCGACCTGGCCGGACTGCTGCTGCTGGCCGCGTCCTCCACCGCGCTGCTGCTCGCGCTGTCCGCCGCCTCCGGCCTGCCGCTGCCCGGCTGGGCGGTCGCCGCGCTGCTCGCCGCGGCCGCCGCCGGCACGCTCGCCCTGACCCGGCGGGAACGCCGCGCCGACCGCCCGATCATCCCGCCCGGACTGGTCAACACCCCCGGCATCCGGGCCGGTCTGCTGGTCGCGCTGACCGGTTACCTGCTGCTGTTCTGCCCGCTCGTACTGGAACCCGTCGTCCTCGCCGGACGCGGCACCGCCGCCACCGCCGCAGGTGCCGCGATCACCGCGCTGCCCGCCGCGTTCGCCCTCGCCGCCACCGCCGGCGGCGCCCTGCTGCCCCGCCGCTGGAGCGACGCCGCCCGCTGCCGCTGCGGCGCGCTCACCGCCGCCGCCGGACTCCTCGTCCTCGCCGCCCTCCCCGACCCCGGCCCCTGGACGACCGCCGCGCCGCTGCTGCTCACCGGCTACGGCCTCGGACTGCTGCTGCCCGCCAACAACGCCCTGGTGATGCGGGCGATCCCCGCGCAGAGTTCGGCCGTCGGCGGCGGACTGGTCAACATGGTGCGCAGCCTGGGCACCGCGCTCGGCACCGCCCTGCCGGTGCTGGCCGTCCACCAAGCCGGGGCGGCCGCGGGCGGCCGGGCCGTCCCGCTGCTGCTCGCGGCGGTCGCCGTGCTGGCCGCCCGGCTCTGCGAGGGCTGAGCGGCGCGGGGGAGCGGGGAGCGGGGAGCGGGGAAACGGAGAAACGGGGGAGCGCGCGAACGCCCGAGGGCGCCCTCCGGTGGTCGGGGGCGCCCTCGGGGCGTCGTGGCGTGGCGGTGCGGACGGTGCGACGGTGCGTCAGGGAGCGGGCTGGGCGCCGCGCTCGCCGAGCATGTCGGTCATCAGCTGGATCTCGGCGTGCTGCGCGTCGACCATGCCCTGGGCGAGCCGCTTCTCCGGGGCGTTCGTCCCCGCGTCCACGTACGCCTGGGCCATCTCCGCGCCCGCCTGGTGGTGCTTGATCATCAGCTGCAGGTAGTACACCTCGGCGTCCCGGCCGCTGAGCGAACGGAGCTTGTCCAGCTCGGTGTTGGTCGCCATGCCGGGCATCAGAGAGCCGTCGTGCGCCTCGTAGGTGTGCCCCATCCAGGCCATCGGCTTGGCGGTGGTGTTCTGCGACAGGCCCCACTGGTCGAGGAAGCCCATCAGCATGCCGCGCTGGTTGGCCTGGGTGTTGATGATGTCGAACGCGAGGCCGCGCACCGCCTCGTCCTGGGTGCGGTCCCGGACGATGAACGACATGTCGATGGCCTGCTGGTGGTGCATCGCCATGTCGCGGGCGAACCCGGCGTCCGCCGAACCGGTGGCCGGGGCCGCCGAGGCGGTGGCCGCCGAACTGCCGGACGCGGGCGTGCCGCCCGAGACCAGCGCCGGAACGCCGAGCCCGAGCGCCACCACGGCCGCCAGCGCGGCGGGCCACCAGAACGCCCGCCGCCCGCGCCGGGCGGCCGGCTGCCCCGGCTCGTCCGCCCCGGGCTCCTCGTACTCCTCGTCCGGCTCGCCGGCGGCGGGGGCCGCGGTCACATCTGCCCCGAGCTGCAGCTGGCACCCTGTTCGAGGGTCTGCGGGCCCTGCACGAACTTGGCGAAGAAGGTCTCCACCCGCGGGTCGCTGGCGGAGTCCACCACCAGCTGGTTGCTCCACGCGGTCAGCGTGATGGTGCCCTGCTCGTCCGGGTACGGGCTCATCAGGCTGTACGGGGTGGCCTTGACCTTGTCGCTGAGGGCCTTGATGTCCTCGGGGGTGGCCTTGCCGTTGTAGGTGACCCAGACCGCGCCGTGCTCCAGCGAGTGCACCGCGTTCTCGTTCTTGATCGGCTTGTCGTAGACGTTGCCCATGCAGGTCTGCCAGACCGGGTTGTGGTCGCCGCCGACCGGCGGGGTCTGCGGGTACTTCACCTCGGTCTGGACGTGGTTCTGGGTGAGCTTGCCGAAGGTCTGCAGGCCCGGGATGTCGGCCTTCGCGGCGTCGTCCTTGACCTTCTGCGCGGCGTCGGCCGAGGCCTGCGCGGCCGCCTTCTTCTCGTCGTTCTTGTGCTTGGCGTCCAGCGCCAGCCAGGTGCCGCCGCCGATCATGGCGAGCACCAGGGCGGACGAGATGCCGATGGTGAGGATCTTGTTGCGGCGCTCGCGGCGCTGCTCGACGGCGCGCAGCTCGGCGATCCGGGCCCGGCGGTCGGCCTGCTGGGCGGACTTGCTGCCCGGCTTGGGCTGCTTGCCGGTGGGGTCGGACTGCTTCGAGGCGGAACCCATGGATGTCTTCCTTGTCCCCGCCGTGACGAGCACGGCGGTCTGCGGTGTGGTGGGGGCAGCGGAGCCGACGACCTCCCCGCTCGGCGGGGCGCAGGTCGGCGGTGGGTTCCGCTCAGGACCGGTGAACCTGCAGGACGTGCAGGTCGGGCGCGTGGTGCGACCCCGTCGGGACGGCGCGGGCCGAGGCGGCGGGCGTCACCGGCGGGGCGACCAACTGCGGTCGGTCGGCCGTGCCGGGCTGCGGGGGCGCGTTCGGCAGGTGCGACTCGGGGCCGCAGAAGGGATGACTGGAGCAGCCGTGGCCGGGCACCGGGCCCGGGCCCTCGGCGGCGCACAGGATGAGTTCCGCACCGGGGACGTCCGCGGCCACCGGCAGGCGGTGCGACGGCGCCGGCGTCCCCGCGACCGTCCGCACCGCGACGGCCGGGCGGGCGGCCGTACCGGCGGCCGTACCGGCGGTCGGTTCGGTGACCGATTCGGTGACCGGCTCGGTGGCCCTTCCCGGGGTCGTTCCGGCGGGGGCCTGGCCCGGACCCGGACGCGCGGACGCGCCGTGCGACTCGTGGCCGGGGGCGGGGGCCGGGGGGTTCAGGGTCCGGGCGCTCGCCGCGCACGGCAGCAGCGCGAGCAGCGCGGCCAGCAGCAGGGACCACAGCACCGCCACCGGACGGATCACCGCGAATGCGGGTCCTCCGGGGCGGGTACGAGATCCTGGCGCGGCCATGCGCACATATTAATCAGCCGATCGGGTGAAGCGGTGCCCCCCTTGGGCTCTCATTTTCCGGCCGAACGCCCTTCATCCCCGTCCCCGAGCGAGCGGTTCGGACCCGTCCGAACCGCTCCCGTCCCCTCGCACACCCCCGGTGGCCGGAACCCTTCCCGGGCGTCCGTGCGATGTTCCGAATCCCGGACACCGTCGTCGTCCTTCGGAAGAATGGCGTGACGTCCGGCCCCCTCACGGATCAGGAGCGGTCAGTTGAACGAGCAGGGCGCACCCGGGCAGCCCCGTCCCGACGACACCTGGTGGCACACCGTCTACGCGGGCCCCGCCGACACCCTGCCCGACACCCCCGCCGCGAAGACCGACACCGGAACCGTCGACGACTGGTTCACCACCGCCGCCGGACTCATCGCCCCGCAGCGCCATCCCCCGCAGGACGCCGGGCCCGTGGCGGGAGGGGCCCGGACCGTGGTGTGGGCGCAGGAGGCGGAGCCCGCGCCGGCCGAGGAGGAACCGCCGATCGAGCCCTCGCCGCGCAGCTGGGCGGAGGCCGCCTGGCCCGATCTTTCGAAAGAGCCGGCCGAGGAGGCGCCTGAGGAGCAGGTCGGGCAGCAGGCCGGGGAGCCGGCCGGAACGGCCGAGGACGCAGGGGCACGGGTGCCACCGATGCCGTCGGTGCCACCGGTGCCACCGGCGGTACCGGTCGCGGGGCCGACTCCGACGCTGACGGACTTCCCGGCGGCCGAGCCGGAGCCCGTACAGGCCCCGAAGCCCGCGTCCGCGTCCGCGTCCGAGCCTGCGCCCGCGCCCGAGCCTGCGCCCGCGCCCGAGCCTGCGCCCGCGCCCGAGCCCGCGCCTCTGGAGGCGTCGGCGCCCGCGCCCGGGCAGACGGTGGCGGACCGCCCGCAGCCCGAGCGGGCCGCGCCCTGGCTGGGGCGCCCGCAGGCACCCGCCGTGCCGCACGTGGGGGAGCGGCCGCCGACGTACGAGCCCGAGCCGACCGCGCTGGCCGCCGCCGACCCGGCCGGGCTGGCCGCCGTGGTGCCCGACACCGCCATCGACGGCGCCCGGTTCGCGGGGACGACGCTGCGGGCGGTGTCCGTCCGTGGCGACTCGGCCCGCTACCGGGGCGAGCCGCGCACCGACGCGCTGCTCACCGTCCGGTTCGGCGAGGGCGAGGAGGCGCTCGTCCTGGCCGTGCTGGCCGCGCCCGCCCGCCGGGCCAACGCCCAGTGGGGGTCGGCCGCGGCCGCCGAGGCGGCCCGGCAGTTGGCCGCCGCGATCGGCCGCAGCCGGGCCGAGCTCGCCGCCGACCTGCGGGCCGGGGCCCGGGACCGGCTGCGCTACGGCCTCCAGCGGATCGCCCTGCGGGCCGCCGCGCAGTTGCGCAGCGCCGCGGAGGAGGCCGCGCAGGACGGTGACGCGCCGTCCGGCCTGCCGCCCGAGGAGACGGCCTCGCTGCACTGCCTGCTGATGTCCGCGGACCCGGCCGCGACCCACCGCGCCGCGTTCGGCACCGGCCCCGGCGGGCTCTACCTGCTGCGCTCGGGCCACTGGATCGACGCCTACGCGGCCCGTCTCCTCCACCACCCCGACGGGCAGCCCCCGCTCCCCCCGGCCTCGATGCCCGCGCCCCGGCCGTTCCGCTTCCGCCTCGTCCCGGCCACCTCCGGCGACATCCTGCTGCTCTGCACCCCGGGCCTGGCCGCCCCGATCGCCGAGGAACCCGCGGTCGCCCACTTCCTCTCCAGCCACTGGGCCCACCCGCACCCGCCCGGCACCGTCGACTTCCTCCGCCAGATCCAGGTCCGCGCCAAGGGCTACGCGGACGACCGCACGGCGGCGGCGGTCTGGACGGAGTGAGCGGGGAGGTGCTCCGGGGCGGGGGACGGGCCCCGGGGCCGAGGGCACGCGCCAGCGGCGGACCGGCAGCGGAGCCGTACCCGCCGTCCTCCCCTCCTCACAGCCCCAGCAGGGCGTGCGCGGCGGACGTCGCGTGGGTGAGGGCGCCTTCGCGGGTGGTGTGGGGCAGGCCGATGGCGAGCGGGACGGCGAGGCCGTCGAGCAGGGCGCGCAGTTGGGTGGCGCGGGCGGCGGCGGGGGTGGCCGGGGGGAGGACGCCGGTGTCGCGGCCCTCGTCGAGGAGGGCGGTGAGGTCGTCCTGCCAGGGGGCCTCGATGTCGTGCTGGCCCTGGCGCAGGTCCGCGGTGCCGGGGGAGCGGCTCCACACCTCGATCCACAGGATCCAGCGCGGGTCGCCGGGCCCCTCCGGCAGGTACAGCTCCAGGTAGCGGGCGAGCCGTTCGAGGACGGGCGCCTCGCGGCGGGCGAGTTCGCGGCCGCGCCGCTCGCCGAGCTGGGCCTCGCTCCAGCGGAGGGTCTCCAGCAGGAGCTGGTCCTTGCTGCCGAAGTAGTAGAGGAGGTGGCCGGCGCTCATGCCGAGCTGTTCGCCGAGGCCGGCCATGGTGAGTCCGGCCAGGCCGTGTTCGGCGATCGCGGTGCGGGCGGCGGCGTAGACCTCTTCGCGGGGGCGCGCCGGCCGGCGGGTGCGGGGCTGCGCCATCCGTACTCCTCGGTGCGTCGACTGTTCCGGTCCAGTCTCCCGCACGGGGGTGGGACGGGGGTCACCAGCCGCCGTGCTCGCGGCTCCCGGCGCTCTCCGGCGGTGAGCCCGGCGCGGTGGGCCCGACGCGGTGGGCGCGGCGGAGCAGCTCGGCGGTGAGGCCGTCCGGGGTGTCCGCCCGGCGCCCGGGCCCGTGCTCCCGGGCGCGTTCGCGGCGGCCGTGCTCCCCTCGCACCGCTCCCCGGCGGGGTTCGCCCGGCCGGGGAGCGGGAACGGGGGCGGCGGTGGGAGGCCGGGTGCTCAGGCGCCGGGGCGGCGGCCGTACTGGGTGGACCAACGCTCGCCGGGCAGCACGAGGTCGGCGGTTTCGACGGGACGGCCGGTGGCCTGGTCGTAGTGGGTGCGGTGGATGACCAGGGCGGGCGCGCCGGGGAACGTCGCGAGCGTCTGGGCCTCGGCGCGGGTGAGGGCGCGGGCGGTGACGAGTTCGACGGGTTCGCCGACCTCGATGCCGATGACGGCCATCCGCGCGGCGACGCCGATGCCGATGTGCGGGCCGGCCTCGGGCAGCACGATCAGGTGGTGGCCGGTGACGGACATCGGCTCCCAGGAGTCGGCGAGGAACCCGGGTTCGCCGTCGACCAGGTACACGTACGAGGTGTGCATCAGCGGGGTGCCCGCCTCGACGTCGAGGCGCTCGGCGATGTCCGCGGTCGCGGCCTCGGTGGTGGACTGGCTGCGCAGCCCGGTGTCGACGCCCTGCTCGACCAGGAAGGCGTTGTCCGGCCCGGGCTTCCCGCCCGCGGGCGGGCGGCGCACCAGGGTGCGGCGCGGCGCCTGCTCGCGGACGAAGTAGCCGCGCCCCTGCTTGGCGAGCACGACGCCCTCCTGCTCCAGCAGCCGGTACGCGGACTGGCCGACGCCGTGGGAGAAGCCGTACTGCTCCTGCAGGTCAGCCAGGGAAGGGAGTTGACTGCCGGGAAGGTACTCCCCCGCGGTGATCCGGTCCCGGATCTGCTCGGCCACCCGTAGGTAGGCGGAAGGCCCGGTGGTGGTCATGGATCGTCCTCCGAATGTGTGCGGTCCAGCCGATCGGTGACACAGTATCCCTCTCGGTACTACTCTATGTGTAGAGCTCGGCCACCTGTGTACACCTGGGGGAGTGGTGCGGATCAGCACGCGCGCGTCCGAGCTGCGGACGGCGATCGAACGGGCCAGCGGGGTGCGAGCGGACGTCCGGGTCTCGGTCGGCAGCACCCGGATCAGCATCCCGGCCCCGCCCGCGGACGCCCCGACCTGGGGCGAACTGCTCAGGGCCCTGCGCACCGCCGACCGCTGGGGCTCCGTCACCGCCGGCGGCCGGACGGTCCTCTGGGCCCAGATCGAGGAACGGTCCTGAACGCGGGCCGGGCGGCGGCCGGGCGCGGTCGGCCGTGCGCCTGGAAAAGACGGCTGGAAACCGCCGTACCGGTGAGCTGAGAAGCCATCAGGTGCGTTTGCGGTGGCGGAAGTTCACGCTCCCCGTTCCGCGGCTGACGCGGTTACGAGCGGGCGGCCGCGACCGCCTCGGTGTACAGCTCGGTGGTGAGGTCCCGGTCGGCGACCCCGAGCCCGCGCAGTACGCCCCGCACCACGGCGAGCGCACCCGGCAGGTCCGACTCGTCCGCCGCGAGCGTCTCGACCTCCAGGTAGCTGCCACCGATCTCGGGCACCCGCACCAGGGTCGCCACCACCCGGCGGCCGTCGGCGGTGAACCCGTAGTTCCGGCAGTGCTTCTCGAACGCGATCCGGGGCAGGTAGCCGAGCCCGCGGAAGACCGCGTGGGCGGCGTCCGGGTCGTCCACCCCGGTCTCGAACTCCGGCTTCGACCCGGAGGCTTCGTCCACCCGGGCACCCTTGTAGGTGAGCACCGTACGTGTACTGCCGGGCCCGTACGCGGTGCGGATCCGCAACTCGCGGTCCGTCTCCGTCAGCCCGCCGACGGGATCGTCGTAGTAGGTGTCGCGGTACACCTCCAACCGGCCCGGCCCGTGGGCCTCCTCCAGCGCGGCCATGACGCTCTCGGGGTCGTGAACGCGGGCCTTCAACTCTGCCTCGATGGCCATCCGGTCCTCCGTCGGTCGCTGCGTGCCGATACGTGCCGATGCACGGCATCGAACCGCCGGACCGGCCCGGCCCGCAAGGGCCGGCGGGAGCCGGGGGCGGGGTGCGGAGTCCCGTCTCGCGTCCGGTGCCGGGCGGTTGGTGTGACCGCCCGGCACCGGACCGGGGGAAGGTCAGGCGCGCGGCTGCTGTTGGGTGATGCAGTGGATGCCGCCGCCGTTGGCGAAGATCTCGCGGGCGTCGACCAGTTCGACGGTGCGGCCGGGGTGGGCCTTCTCCAGGATCGCCTTGGCCTGTTCGTCGCGGGGGTCGTCGAAGGCGCAGAGGACGACGGTGCCGTTGGCCACGTAGTGGTTGATGTAGGAGTAGTCGACCGGTTCGCCGTCTTCGTCGAAGAGGGTGGTGGGGGCCGGGAGTTCGATGACTTCGAGGGTGCGGCCGCGGGCGTCGGTGGCGGTGCGCAGGAGGTCGGCGAGTTCCTGGCAGACGGCGTGGTCGGGGTGGGCCTGGTCGGGCTGGGAGTGGACGAGGACGGTGCCGGGGCGGACGAAGGCGGCGACGATGTCGATGTGGCCGCGGGTGCCGAACTCGTCGTAGTCGCGGGTCAGTCCGCGCGGCAGCCAGATCGCCTTGGTGGTGCCCAGGTGGGCGTGGAGTTCGGCTTCGACCTGCTCGCGGGTCCAGTCGGCGTTGCGGCCCTCGCCGAGTTGGACGGTGTCGGTGACCAGGACGGTGCCCTCGCCGTCGACGTGGATGCCGCCGCCCTCGTTGATCAGGCGGGAGGCGAAGCGCCGCACGCCGGTCAGGTCGGTGATGTGCTCGGCGATGTCCTGGTCCTTGTCCCAGCGGGCCCAGGACTGGGCGCCCCAGCCGTTGAACACCCAGTCGGCGGCGGCGAGTCCGCCGTTGCCGTCGATCAGGAAGGACGGGCCGATGTCGCGCATCCAGGCGTCGTTGAGCGGGCGCTCGACGATTTCCACCTCGGGGGCGAGGTAGCGGCGGGCGGCCTCGCCCTCGCCGGTGTTGACCACCAGGGTGACCGGTTCGTAGCGGACGATCGTGTTGGCGACCTCCGCCCAGGCGCGGCGGGCGGCGTCCAGCTGCTCGGCGCCGTCGAAGGTCGGGTTGGCGGTGGGGAAGGCCATCCAGGTGCGCTCGTGCGGGTGCCACTCGGCGGGCATCCGGAAGCCGAGCGAGGCGGGCGTGGGGGCGGGGGTGGGGGAGCTGGTCATGAGAGTGGGTTCCTATGCGGGGTCAGGGCGTTCAGAGGAAGTAGAGGCGGCTGAGGGAGACCGAGTCGGCGGGCGCCGAGCGCAGCGGTTCGCCGTCGAGGGAGACCAGCCCGGTCTCGGAGACGTCGACCCGTCCGATCCGGCCGTTGCGCAGCATCGAGCGCGGGCCGATGCCGCGCGTCCCGCGTACGCCCACCCGTCGCCTGCGGGTGGGGAGTTGGTCGCCCGCCACGTCCAAGTAGGCGGTGTCGGCGGCGGCTTGGGCGACGAACGCCACCGAGAGGTCGGCCGCGGTGGCGCCGTGGGCGCCGAACTGCGGTCCCAGGACGAGCGGTTCGCAGCGGTCGGTGGAGGCGTTCGGGTCGCCGACCACGCCGTACGCGGGGAAGCCGGCCTTGAGGACGAGCTGCGGTTTGGCGCCGAAGTGGTCCGGGCGCCACAGCACGACGTCGGCCAGCTTGCCGACCTCCAGCGAGCCGACCTCGTGGGCGAGGCCGTGCGCGATGGCCGGGTTGACGGTCAGCTTGGCGATGTAGCGCAGGACCCGCTCGTTGTCGTCGCCGCCCTCGGCCGTGCCGTACGAGCCGGTGCCGTCCAGCGGGCCGAGTTCGGCCTTCATCTTCCCGGCCATCGCGAAGGTGCGGCGCACCGTCTCGCCGGCCCGGCCCATGCCCTGGGCGTCGGAGGAGGTGATGCCGATGACGCCCAGGTCGTGCAGCACGTCCTCGGCGCCCATGGTGCCGGCCCGGATCCGGTCGCGGGCCATCGCGGCGTCGCCGGGCAGGTCGGGCTTGAGGTCGTGGGCGGAGACGATCATGTCGTAGTGCTCGCCCAGCGCGTCCCGGCCGAACGGGAGGGTGGGGTTGGTGGAGGAGCCGATGACGTTCTCCACGCCCGCCATCTTCAGCACGTTCGGCACGTGGCCGCCGCCGCAGCCCTCGATGTGGAAGGCGTGGATGGTGCGGCCCTCCAGCACCGCGAGGGTGTCCTCCACCGAGAGGCACTCGTTCAACCCGTCGGTGTGCAGGGCCACCTGGACGTCGTACTGCTCGGCGACCCGCAGCGCGGTGTCCAGCGCCCGGGTGTGCGCGCCCATGTCCTCGTGCACCTTGAAGCCGGAGGCGCCGCCCTCGGCCAGCGCCTCGACCAGCGGGGCCGGGTCGGAGGACGAACCCCGGCCCAGGAAGCCGATGTTGACCGGCCAGGCGTCGAAGGCGTTGAACGCGTGCCGCAGCGCCCACGGCGAGTTGACGCCGACGCCCCAGACCGGGCCGAACTCCTGGCCGATGATGGTGGTCACCCCGGAGGCCAGTGACGCCTCCATGATGCGCGGGGAGAGCAGGTGCACGTGGGTGTCGACGGCGCCCGCGGTGGCGATCAGGCCCTCGCCGGAGACGATGGTGGTGCCGGTGCCGACCACCACCTCGACCCCGTCCAGGGTGTCCGGGTTGCCGGCCCGGCCGATCGCCGAGATCCGGCCCGCCCGGATGCCGATCGAGGTCTTGCGGATGCCCTGCACCGCGTCGATCACCAGCACGTTGGAGATCACCACGTCGCAGGTCTCCCGGACGGCGGCCGGCTTCAGGTGCAGGCCGTCCCGGGCGGTCTTGCCGAACCCGGCCAGGAACTCGTCGCCCGGGGCCTGCGAGTCCGACTCGACCCGGACGATCAGCCCCGAGTCGCCGAGCCGGACCCGGTCGCCCGCGCGCGGGCCGTGCACCGAGATGTAGTCGTGCGGGGAGATGGCGCTCATGCGGTGTCCTTCCGGGGGAGGCGGGTCGAGGGGGTCACTGCGCGGGTCCCGCGCCGTCGGACGGATCGGCGGACGGGGCGCCGAACGGGTCGGCGAGCGCGTCGCCGGACGGGTCGTCGAGCGCGCCGTCGAACTCCGTCAGGTAGCCCGTCGCCCGGGCCTTCGCGAGCGCCGCGTCCTTCGCGCCCGGCGCGTCCAGCGGGCCGTCCACCAGGCCCGCGAAACCGATCGCCACCCGGGCGCCGCCGATCGGCACCAGGCCGACCTCGACCGTCGCCCCGGGGTCGAAGCGCACCGAGGAGCCGGCCGGCACCGCGAGGTGCATGCCGTACGCGGCGGCCCGGTCGAAGGCCAGTCGCGGGTTCGACTCGAAGAAGTGGAAGTGCGAGGTCACCGAGATCGGCACCGAGGCGGTGTTGTGCACCGGCAGCAGCAGCGTCTCCTCCACCGGGTCGTACCCGGCCCCGGCGCCGGGCAGCGCCGCGCCCGGCGCGTCCTCGCCCAGCGAGCCCGCGCCGCGGAAGGGGTCGGTGACCACCGCCAGCCGCGTCCCGTCCTCGAACACCGCCTCCACCTGCACCACGGTCACCACGTCCGCGACGCCGGGCAGCACGTCGTCGGCGCCCAGCACGCCGCGGCCGGCCTCGATCGCCTCGGCCAAGCGGCGGCCGTCGCGGGCCGCCTCGCAGACGGTGTCCGCGATCAGCGCGGTGGCCTCGGGGACGTTCAGTTTCACGCCCCGCGCCCGGCGGGCGCGGGCCAGTTCGGCCGCGGTGAAGATCAGCAGCCGGTCCCGTTCGGTGGGGGTCAGTCGCACGGTGCCTCGCTTTGCGGGAGTGGCGGGGAGGGTCGGTACAGGGAAGGGCGGTGCAGGAGGGGAGGGTGGTGCAGGGTGGTGCGCGGGGTGGTGCGGAGGGTCGGGGCAAGAGTTTAGAACGCCGTTCAAACTTAGCACCGCCGACCCCGCGAGCGGCGGAGGCGTGCGGCCGGGAGCCCCGCGGGCCGCCGACCGGTCCCGGGGCCGGAGGGTTTTCCGGTTGCTGAGTGGGCAAGAGGAGAGCGATGACTGGTGGTCGGCCCGGTGGGGGGAACGGGACGGCCACTCCGTAACCGATCCGGGGGCATAAGAGGTTGATGGACGGTCAGGCAAGGTTTCCGCGGCAGCGGTCGGCTTCGTGGCGGGAGGGGACCGAATACCGGGGGCCGGTGCACGGGGCGCCGGCGGCGTACGAACCCGGGTGCGCACTGCACCGCCGACTGCACGCCTCGCTGGACGCGGCGGACCTGCCGGCGGTCGGGGCGATCCGCCGCAGGCTGCGGGCGGCGCTGGACCACTGGGGCGTTCCGGAGGAGCTGGCCGACACCGCGGAGCTGCTCGTCTCCGAGCTGGTCACCAACGCGCTGGTGCACACCGGCCGGGGCGCGGTGTTCGACGCGGTGCTGACGGACGAGTCGCGGCTGCGGGTCGAGGTGCAGGACGGCGCGGTGCAGGCGCCCAGCCGTCGGGCCGCCTCCGAGACGGCGACCTCCGGGCGCGGGCTGTTCCTGGTGGAGGCGCTGGCCGACGACTGGGGCGTGCAGCTGCGGGCGGACGGGAAGACCACCTGGTTCGAGCTCTCCGCGGCCTGAGCGCGGCCTGGGTGCAGCCCCGGCGCGGCCTGAGCGCGGCCTGAGCGCGGCCCGGGCGGGGCCGGGATCAGGCCCGGATCAGGGACGGGACCGGGGCGGGGAATTCCGGGCCGGGGAGGGACACCGGCGGGTGAATATGCCAGCGGCGATCGTGTGCGATCCTTGCCGTTCGGCGCACCGGCATTGCCGCCTTGCCGAACATACGGGAGGCTAGTGAGAATGTGTGCCAGTAGGCACACGCAACCATCGCGGTCCGGCCGGCCCACCAGGGGACACGGAGACACCAGTGGCCGCCAGGCAAGGCACCGGCAGGAGAAGCATGGCCGCAGAGCCCGAGGCGCCTGGGCCCGCCCGCCGCACCCCGCCCGCCCAGGCCACCAGGAACGAGACCCCGGCCAACCCGCTGCGCACCGCCCTCGGCGGGCCCGGCGCCCGGGCCGTCCCGCCGCCGTCCGGCCGCGGCCTGCCCACCCGCACCGGGGACTCCAGCCCCGAGTGGCTGGAACCCGCGATGGCCGCCAACGGCATCGGCTCGTTCGACTGGGACATCCGCCGCGACGTCCTGGTCGGTGACCAGCGCGCCTGCACGATCCTCGGACTGGTCGGCCAGCCCTTCGACCGCACCTCCGCCTCCTTCCTGGCCCTGCTGCACCCCGAGGACGCGCCCGTGGTGCGCCGCCGGGTCGAGCGCGCCGTCGCCGAACTCGGCCAGTGCGGCGCCTACTACCGCACCGTCTTCCCCGACGGCGAACTGCACGCCGTGCGCTTCCGCGGCCGGGTCCTGGCCGACGCGTTCGGCCGCCCGTCCCGGATGGTCGGCTTCGTCTGGGACGCCACCGTCGAGCTGCACAAGCGCGAGCGCGCCGACGAGATGGCCGCGCTGCGCGAGGAGCGCTCCCGGTTCATCAAGGAGGCCGCCCGGGCGCTCTCCGAAGCGGTCACCGTCCGGGACGTCGCCCGGGTCTTCACCGAACTCCCGCTGCCCGGCCTCGGCCCCGACGGCCTCGCGCTGGCCTCGCTGGAAGCCGGCCGGATCGCCCTGCTCGGCTCCAGCGGTTACCGCAACGCGCTCAGCGACCAGTTCGACCGCATCCCGCTCGCGCCCACCCACCCCGCCGCCGAGGCGATCCGGCAGCGCGCCCCGGTCTTCGTCTCCAGCCGCGAGGAGTACCGCGAGCGCTTCCCCGAAGCCTGGGACTGGGCCGAGAGCAGCGGACGCTCCTCCTGGGCGTTCCTCCCGCTGGTCGCCAGCGGCCGGCCCACCGGCGTCTGCGTGGTCTCCTTCGACGACACCCGCGAACTCGACGCCGACGAGCGCACCCTGCTCTCCACCCTCGGCGGACTGGTCGCCCAGTCCCTCGCCCGGGCCCGCCTGCACGACGCCGAGCACGAGCTCGCCGCCGGCCTGCAGCGGGTCATGCTGCCGCGCACCGTCCCCGCCGTCCCCGGCGTCAGCACCGCCGTCCGCTACCTCGCCGCCGGCTCCGGCCTCCAGATCGGCGGCGACTGGTACGACGTCGTCCCGCTCCCCGGCGGACACGTCGGCCTGGTCATCGGCGACGTCCAGGGCCACGACGTGCACGCCGCCGGCATCATGGGCCAGCTCCGGATCGCGCTGCGCGCCTACGCCGCCGAGGGCCACCCGCCCGCCGCGGTGATGGCCCGGGCCTCCCGCTTCCTCGCCGACCTCGACACCGACCACTTCGCGACCTGCACCTACGCCGAGGTCAACGTCGACTACGGCGTGGTCTACGCCGTCCGGGCCGGCCACCTCGACCCCGTGGTGCGCCGCGCCGACGGCACCGCGCACCCCGTCCCGGTCGCCGGCGGCCTGCCGCTGGGCGTCGACCCCGACGAGGAGTACCGGGTCACCCGGTTCAGCCTCGACCCCGGCGAGACGGTCGTGCTCTGCACCGACGGACTCGTCGAAGCCCGCGACATGGACCTCGACACCGGGTTCGCCCGGCTCTGCGCGACCGTCTCCGGCCGGCTGCCCGGCATCGACGAGTCCCCCCGCGAACCGCTGGAGGAACTCGCCGACCGGATCGCCTCCCAGGCCGCCGACACCAGCGAGCGCGAGGACGACATCGCGCTGCTGCTGCTCCGCTGGGACGGCCCGGCGGGCGGGCGCGCCGCGCAGCAGCTGCGCCGCCGGATCGGCCAGGCCGACCTGGCCCGGATCGCCGAACTGCGCGGCGAACTCCGGGACGCGCTGCGGCGCTGGGGCGTGCCCGAGCTGATCGACACCGCCGAGCTGCTCTCCTCCGAGCTCGTCACCAACGCGATCCGGCACACCGACCGGGACGCGATGTTCACCGCCCGCCTCTACCAGGAGCACGGCCGGGCCCGCCTGCGCGTCGAGGTCGAGGACGAGTCGGACCTCTGGCCCACCCGCCGCACCCCCGGCGAACAGGCGTCCTCCGGCCGCGGCCTGATGCTGGTCGAAGCGCTCGCCGACACCTGGGGCGTGGAGCCCCGGGGCACCGGCAAGCGGATGTGGTTCGAGCTCAGCAGCTGACGAGAAGCGGCACCGGGGGGCTCTCCTCAGCCGAACTGCTGCTCCAGGTCCTTGAGCTTCTGCTCCAGGGAGTCGAGCCGGGGCAGCGTCATGGTGTCCTCCTCGGGGGTGAGGTCGACGCTGCGGTGGGTCGCGGGGGTGGCGGGGAGGCCGGTGGGGGCTGCTATGGCGGGCTCCGTCGGGGTGGCCGCGGCGGCGGGGGCTGCGGCGGGTTCGAGTTGGCGGGCGGTGCGGTGGCGCCAGCCGATGCCGGGCTGGCGGCCGATCGCGCGGATCTCGGCGCGTTCCCGGCGGGAGGCCATCCGGCGGCGTTCGCGGTTCTCGGCGGCGGTCCGCCGGTCGTCGCGGACCTCCTCGACCGCCTCGTCCAGGGTGCGCACGCCCTCCAGGAGCATCAGCGACCAGGCCGCGTACGTCTCGCGGGGGGCGCGCATCCAGCGGACCACCCGGATCTGCGGGAGCGGGCGGGGGACGAGCCCCTGCTCGCGCAGGGCGGCGACCCGGGTCTGCTTCAGGGCGCGGTCGAAGAGCACCGCCGCGGAGAGCGACATCCCGGCGAAGAACTGCGGGGCGCCGTCGTGGCCCAGGCCGCGCGGGGCGTGCACCCAGTTGAACCAGGCGGAGGCGGCGGCGAACAGCCACACCAGCAGGCGGGAGCCGAGCGCCGCGTCGCCGTGGCTGGCCTCGCGGACGGCCAGGACGGAGCAGAACATCGCCGCGCCGTCGAGGCCGAACGGGACGAGGTACTCCCAGCCGCCGGAGAGCCCGAGGTTCTGGACGCCGAAGCCGACCAGCCCGTGGAAGGAGAGCGCGGCGGCGACCGCGGCGCAGCAGAACAGCAGCAGGTAGGAGGCGCCGCCGTAGAGGGACTCGGCGCGGCGGCGGCGCTCCTCGGCGCGCTCCCAGGCGGAGTCCGGGCCGCCGGTGGTGGCGGCGGTGGCGGCCTGCCCGGTGCGGCCGCGGGCGAAGGCCAGCAGGGCGATGGCGGCCACCAGGGCGGCCGTACCGGCGACGGCCCAGCCCAGCGGTATGTCCGACAGTCTCATGACCTGATCCAGCCTCGCTTTCCGGTCGTGACGGCGGGGACCATCATGGCGGAGAAATTCGGCGATCACGGCGGGATCGGGGCCATTACCCCGTTAGGGGGGAATTCCGGGCGGGAGAACGAATTATCGTCAGACCGGTGGTGCCGGGCGGCGCTATCGGGCGCGCGGGCAGCTGACGCAGAGTTCGGCCGGCCGGACGGTGTAGTACAGGCAGCAGCTGACCCTGGTCCTGGCCCGGGCGCCGGGCGTCCCCCGGAAGCCGGGCGTGCCGACGAACGGGGCCGCGGCGGCGTCGCCGGTCAGCAGGGCCTCGAGCGCGGCCACCGCCCGGGGCTCCTCGCCGAGCAGCCCGGCGGCGTACCAGAGGCCGTCCACCACGTCGTCGGTGACCAGGGCCCACAGGGTGCGCGGGCCGCGGCGCACCGCGGGGCGGAAGGAGTCGAGCAGCGGCGCGAAGTGCTCGGCGAGCGCGGTGCGCAGGGCGGCGTCGAGCGCCGGGCGGTCCGGGACGACCAGGGCGTCGGGCCGGGCGGCCGCCGGGTCGCCGGGCAGGCAGTGGAAGCCGGCCGGGCGGGCGGTCAGCTCGCCGGTGGTGCGGTTGACCGACACCTGGGAGGGCGGCAGCACCGGGACGCGGCGCTCCAGCAGCCAGGGCAGGGTGAAGGCCAGCGAGACCGGCCAGGCGTAGCGGTGCAGGCTGAACCCGGCGGTGACGTCCGGGCGGGTCGGGGCGCCGTACAGGTCGAGGCCGAGCCGCTCGTCGAAGGCGATCATCGCTTCCAGCGCGGCCGGGTCGTCGGCCAGCGCGGCGGCGGTGGTCCAGCCGGAGCCGGTGCGCGGGGCGGCGTGGTGGATCCGCAGGTCCGGGAAGACCCGGCCGAGGCGCAGCCAACTGCCCAGGCAGGGCGGCGCCCCGGCGGCGGGGCCGGGGCAGGCGGGGGAGACCGGGGAGGCGGTGGCGGGGGACTGCTCGACCTGGTAGGTGGTCACGCGGGCTCCCTGGGTGGTGCTCCCGGGGGCGGGCCCGGGCACGGCGAGGTGGACCCGCCCGGGCTGCTGCTCGCCCCGGGCAGGTAAGGCTCACCTTAGCTGATGCCGCGCCGCAGGTCGCGCCCGGTGCCACCGTCCGGAGGACCGGGCTGCGCCGGGACCTTCGCCAGCCGCCGCGCCAGCCACACCGGCACCCCGCCGAGCGCCTGCACCAGCCGGGACGCCTCCGCCCGCAGCCGCTCCGCCTCCACCGGGTCCGAGACCTCCGCCAGCGAGGCCAGTGCCGGCGCCACCCCCACCGTGAAGCCCAGCTCCTCGCGCAGCCGCAGCGAGGCCGCGAACCCCGCGTGCGCCCGCTCCCGGTCGCCCGCCGCCTGGGCCAGGCCCGCCAGGTGGCGCCAGGTCGAGGAGCGCAGCAGGTCGTCCCCGCGCTCCCGGGCCCCCTCGTGCGCCCGGGCGTACGCGCTGTGCGCCGCGACCGGGTCGTGCAGCAGGTTCTCCGCGACCAGCCCGCGCCGGAAGTCCAGCAGCGGACGGCCCGGCGCCTGCGGCGCGAGCAGCGCCGACGTCCGCCCCAGCGCGGCCTGCGCCTCGTCCAGCCTGTCCCGGCGGCCCAGCACGCTCGCCACGTACGCCAGGAACCCCCGGGCGCAGGACGCGGCCGCGCGCGCCTCGATGCCGGCCACCGACGCCTCCGCGTGCCGCAGCGCGTCCTCCGCGCGCTCCCAGTGGTCCGCGGTGAACAGGCACTGCTCGATCAGCAGTTCCGCCCGCTGGAGCGCCGCGGTCGGATCCCGCCCGGCCTGCGGTCGGAGCAGGTCCGCGGCCTCCTGCCAGCAGCCGCGCGACCGCAGCCGCCAGACGACGTCAGCCATGCCCCCCGGGGCAGTCCCGTGCACCGACAACGCCACCTCCTTGTGCGCGCCATGCAACGACCCGCCGGCCCAAGGGCCCGCGCCGTGGCGGCAATTCAACACGCGCGGGAGCTTGTGCACCAGATCACGAGCGCGAGGAAATCCGGAACGGCCCGATCCGGACGGTGGGCGCCGGGCGTACGCGGCGGTGGCCCGCCGGTGCGGTGTCAGGACGTCCAGCCGGTCTCCATCAACGCCTCGGCGGCACCGTTCGACGGCTGCGGGATGCCCGCCGCGTCCAGCGTGAACAGCGCCACCAGCAGTTGTTCACCGCGCACCACGGTCTGCCGGGAGTATCCGGAGACGGTGAACATGGCGGCCGCGACGTCCTCGCCGTGGAGCGTTTCCAGCCACAGGCACTCCACCGCCTTCACGTCGGCGGGCTCCGTCCAGGTGTCCACCCGGGCCACCATCCGGCTGCCCAGCAGGGTGGTCGAGTCGCGCTCCTCCCCCGGCACCAGCTCCAGGTCGTAGAAGCCCAGCCACTGCAGGTACCGGGCCGCCGTCAGCACCGCGTCCTGCGGCGTGCGCACCGGCTGCGGGCGGAACGGCGGACGCAGCGCCCGCGCCCGGCCCGAACCGGCCGCCGGGGGATCCGCCGCCGGGACGGGCGCGGCCGGCGGGACGGCGGTGGTGTACGGGCGGGCGGTCTCCACCGGACGGGCCTTCCGGGCGTCGGCGCTCTGCAGGCGCGGCACCCGGTCCACCGGCATCCGCACGGTCGCCCCGCAGTCGCAGGTGAACTCCGGCTGCGGCCACTGGTCGCTGCGCCCGCAGTGCGGACAGCGCATGTTCAGCCAGGAGTCCTCCCAGGACCGGAACCTCACCTGCACCGGCACCCCGCCGCGCAGCAGCGGCACCCGCAGCTGCGCCCCGCACGGGCACGGCAGGCTCGGCGGCTCGTACCGGTGCTCGGCCCGGCAGGCCGGGCAGCGCAGGTGGCTGACCCCCGACGGCGAACCGGGGGAGAAACCGGTGGGCACCCCGGCGTCGGCGGTGGTGTCGGCGGCGTCGGCGGCGTCCTCGGGCAGCGGCATGGCGGTCACCGTCCGTTCGGATCGGGTCGGATCTGGATGGCAGGAGGATTCCTCCCATCCTGGCCGATCGGGGGCCGAACCGGTGCGGAATGAGGGATTCCTCCAACGGAGTTGAGGTGGCGGAAAGGTGCGCGGACGGTTACGCGCCGGGGGCGCGCGCGGTCGCCCGGGGCACCGGTGGCGGGTGGGGCCCGGCGGCCCCGCCGGGACGCCGCTGACGTACCGTCGGTTCCGCCGATCGGCACGGGAAGACCGTGCCGCAGGTCTCCGCCACCACTACTTCCGTACCGGCCGCGGGAGCCCGGCTCGGCGCGTGGGCCCGGGACGACGTGGTGCCGCCGCGACGGCTCGCAGCCCCGGCCCGGGTCAGGCGATGCCCCAGCGGGTCAGGTCGGCCGGGGTGTCCAGGTCGTCCGGGACGCCCGCGCCGGTGCAGTCGACCAGGGTGACCGGACGGCTCGCCAGCAGGGCCCGGGCGCCCGCGTCGCCGGTCGCGGTGGCGCGGAGGAAGGGGAAGTGCGCGGCGCCGATCAGCACCGGGTGCGCCCGGCGCCCGGCGTAGGCGCACGCCGCGAGGTCCGCGCGGCCGGTGTGCGCGGAGCGCAGCCGGCGCACCGCCTCCGCCGTCACCCCCGGGGTGTCCACCAGCAGGACGAGGACGGCCGAGGCCCCCGGCGGCAGCGCGGCCAGGCCGGCGAGCAGGGAGGAGGCCATGCCCGTGCGCCAGTCGGGATTGTCGACCAGTCGACAGTCCCCGGTCTCCGCCCCGGCCCGCACCTCCTCGGCCGCCGCGCCCAGCACCGCCACCGCCCCGTCGCAGCCGCCGTCCGCCGCCACCGCCAGCACGTGCTCCAGCAGCGGCCGCCCCCGGTAGGGCAGCAGCGCCTTCGGCCGCCCGCCCAGCCGGGAGCCGCCGCCCGCCGCCAGCACCAGGGCCGGCACCCGCGGTTCCGCCGTCCCGCCGGTCACGCCACCAGTCGCACCGCCAGTCGCACCGTCCGTCACGCGGCCAGTCTGCCCCCGCGCCCCGCCGCGCCGCCTTGGACGATCCGACAGACCGGGCCCGCCGCCCGCCCGCCGCTCCCGGCCGTTCCGTCCCTGGACCGCCCCCCGGCCGCCCCCGTTCACTGGCCCCATGGCACCGCCGCGCACCACAGACGCCCCCACCGGCACCCCCGCACCGCTGCTCGACCGCCACGGCCGGGTCCACACCGACCTGCGGATCTCCCTCACCGACCGGTGCAACCTGCGCTGCACCTACTGCATGCCCGCCGAAGGGCTCGACTGGCTGCCGCGCGACCAGGCGCTCACCGACGACGAACTGCTGCGCCTGGCCCGGATCGCCGTCCACCGCCTCGGCATCCGCACCCTGCGCCTCACCGGCGGCGAACCACTGCTGCGCCGCGGCCTGCCCGCGCTCGTCGCCCGGCTCGCCGAACTCGGCGCGGAACTCTCGCTCACCACCAACGGCATCGGACTCGCCCGGCGCGCGGGCGAGTTGAAGCGGGCCGGACTGCACCGGGTGAACGTCAGCCTGGACACCCTGCGCCCCGAGCGGTACGCGGCGCTCACCCGCCGCGACCGGCTGCCGGACGTGCTGGCCGGGCTGGCCGCCGCGAAGGACGCCGGGCTCGCGCCGGTGAAGGTCAACGCGGTGCCGGTGCGCGGCGTCAACGAGGACGAACTCGTCGACCTGGTCGAGTTCGCGGTCGACGGCGGCTACCAGATGCGCTTCATCGAGTCGATGCCGCTGGACGCCCAGGGGGCCTGGGACCGGGCCGCGATGCTCACCGCGGACGAGATCCTCGCCGCCCTCGCCGCCCGCTGGCCGCTCACCCCGGCCGGCCGGCACGGCAACGCGCCCGCCGAGGAGTGGCGCCTGGCCGGCACCGACCACGTGGTCGGCGTGATCGCCTCCGTCACCCGCCCGTTCTGCGGCGGCTGCGACCGCGTCCGGCTGACCGCCGACGGCCAACTGCGCAACTGCCTCTTCGCGACCGCCGAGTCCGACCTGCGGGCGCTGCTGCGCGGCGGCGCCGACGACGAGCGGATCGAACGGGCCTGGCGGGACTGCGTGGCCCGCAAGGGGCCCGGGCACCGGATCGGCGACGCCGACTTCGTCCGGCCGGACCGGCCGATGTCCGCGATCGGGGGCTGAGCGGCGGCCGGGACGCCCGGGGGTCTCCGTCACTCTGGGATATCCGGTTTCCACCTTCCGTAACGGTCCGGGTCGCTACCCTGAGCGACGTCGAGGTGCAGCAACACCGCTGCGGGAAGGCGGACGTGACGCATGGTCAGCAAGAAGGAACCCCGCCCGTACATCTCCCCGAGCGCCTACTACGGGTCGGAGCTGCGGAGGTACCGCGAGGCGCGGGAGCTCTCCCAGGAGCAGTTGGGCGCGATGGTCTACTGCTCCGCCGGGTACATCGGCCAGTTCGAGGGTGCGACCAGGAACCCGCAGAAGGAGTTCTCGGACCGCTTCGACAAGGTCTTCGAGAGCGACGGGCACTTCGCCCGGATCTACTCCCTGGTGGCCGGCAACCGGCACGCCCCCTACTTCGGCCAGGTCGCCGAACTGGAGGCCCAGGCCAAGACGATCGCTCTGTACGCCCCGACGCTGGTGCCGGGGCTGTTGCAGACCCCCGACTACGCGCGCGCCGTCATCCGCACGGGCCAGCCGTTCTCCTCGCCCGCCGAGAAGGAGGAGAAACTGAGGGCCAGGCTCGGGCGGGCCTTCGACCTGAGCGACCCGGCGGCCCCCGAACTGTGGGTGATCCTGCACGAGTCGGTGCTCCGGACGCCCGTCGGCGGCCCGCGGGTGATGGCCGAACAGTTGCACCACCTCCTGAAGGCGACGAGGACGGGCAAACTCCTGCTCCAGGTCATGCCGTTCAGTGCGGGGGCGCACCCCCTCGCGGCAGGCTCGCTCTTCCTGATGACCTTCGAGGACGCCCCGCCGCTGGCGTACACCGAGGGCATGTATGCAGGTCAACTGCTCGACGAGCCAACCTTGGTGGACCTTTGCCAGAGGGCCTACAATCTGGCCAGGGCCGCCGCACTGCCGTCGGAAGTGTCCCAGGAACTGATCGAATCGGTGGCGGAGGAATACGCACATGAGTAACGCTCTTGACCGCAACGCCTCCGCATGGCGCAAGTCGTCCTACAGCGACGCCAACGGCGGGGAGTGCGTCGAGGTGGACGACGCCAACCCGGGCCTGGTGCGGGACTCCAAGGACCCGGAGGGTCCCCGGCTGGCCTTCGCGGCGCCCACCTGGCAGGCGTTCGTCACCGGCGTCAAGGCAGGGCACTTCCCGACCGCCTAGTGAAGGGGCACGCACATGAGTGAAGCGTCCGGCCGCAACGCCTCCGCATGGCGCAAGTCGTCCTACAGCGGAGCCAACGGCGGGGAGTGCGTCGAGGTGGACGACGCCAACCCGGGCCTGGTGCGGGACTCCAAGGACCCGGAGGGCCCTCGGCTGGCCTTCGCGGCGCCCACCTGGCAGGCGTTCGTCACCGGCGTCAAGGCAGGGCACTTCCCGACCGTTTGAGCGGGCGGGCGCGACGGGCGCCGGTTCCGCGCGCCGCCGCGCCGGATCAGCTGGAGCCGGTGGCCGAGTGGAACGCCGGGTAGCCGGGCAGCTCGGGCGCGTCCCACTCCGAGGCGAGTTCGGAGAGCAGCAGCCGCACGGTCGCGGTGAAGGCCGGGTACCCCGTGAGCCGCAGCGCGCTCGTCCAGCGGTGGCGCAGCAGTTGGCGGCGGGTGGGCACCGGGCGGCGGGTGCGGTGCATCGGGCCGTCCTCGGGCAGCGCGCGGCGCAGCAGGTGCAGCGTCGAGTCGACCGTCCAGACCACCACCGCCCGGGCCGTGCCGGCCTGCCAGACCGCGTCCTCGGCCAGGTCCGGGTACCGCGTCACCACCTCGGAGCGGTAGGCCCCCTCGACCCGCCGGGCCAGGCCGACCGGCAGCCGGTAGACGCACCAGCAGCTGGAGAACGGCATCCGGCAGTAGGCGGCGGTCAGGAAGACCGACTGGTAGCCGGCCGCCTCGAAGTCGAGCAGCCGCAACCCCTCCGCGGTGATCAGGTTGTTGTCGGGACAGGTGTCCCCCGGGGTGAAGCCCGGGTACCGCTCGCCGCCCGCGGTGCCGACCTCGGCGAGCTCGTCGGCCAGCCCGGGCGGGGCGCTCACGCCGCACTCGGCGAGCAGTTCGAGGAAGGCGCCGGCGTTCCGCAGCTGCCACGGCTCGTCCTCCCAGCTCGGCAGGCCCTCGCCGTGGTGCTGCCAGAGGGCCGCGAACTCGGCGCGCCGCGGCACCGAACGGGCCGCCAGCCGGCCCAGGCCGCGCGCCCACTCCAGCAGGCCGCGCTCGGCGGCCTTCGGGTCGGTGCCCAGCAGCAGGTCCGCCAGGGTGGGCGCGTTCCCCAGGTCCGCCATCACCAGCAGCCGCCGCTCGGGGTCCACGGCGAGCAGCCCGGGCCCGGCCAGGCCGAGCGAGAGCCCGGCCGTCTCGCCGGCGTACGCGCGCCGGGCCTCCGGTCCGTCGGCGAACGCCTTGACGATCACGCTGCCGCCGTCGGCCGTCCGGCAGCGCAGCACGGTGCTGCGCGGGCTGCCGCCGAGGTCGACGGGGTGGCGGAGCGGTTGGCCCAGGAGCGCGCCCGCAGCGCGGATGATCTCGTCCACCCGGGCATCCTGACAGCCCGCCGGGCCGAACTCACCGGGTTGTCCGGCCATCCGCTCGTCCGGCCCCGGCCGGGGGAGGGCCCCGGGTTTTCCTTCGGCAAAGAAACCGGCCCCGCCGCCTCCGCGTCCCTGGCTCTGCGTAGGGTGCCTGCACGGACCTCGGCACCGGACCGGCCGGGTGGGAACGGGGGTGGACGCCATGACGGAGTCCTGGAACGGCGCGGGGCTGCCGCCCGTCGCGGCGGCGCGGGTCGCCGCGGGGCGGGCCGGCGGCACCTGGTCGTCGGCGCTGTCGACGGGCGAGTTCGCCGCGATCAGGTCGGTCGGGTTCGAACCGGTCGGCCAGGTGATGGGATCGGCGGTGTACCGCGTCGGCCGCAGCGGCCGGTACTGGGGCTACCACGCCTGCGGCTACCGGGGCGGCTGGCTCAACGACGGGAACCGCGCCGCCGTCGCCCTCTCGGGCCGGGGCGGGCCCTCCGCCCCCCTGGTGAAGGTGCTGGACGACGCGCGGCGGGCCGCGCTCGGCCGGATGACCGCCGAGTGCGCCGCGTTCGGCGGTGACGGCGTGGTGGCGGCGCGGTTGACGATGGCCCCGTTCCCGGCCGCGCCGCACTGCCTGGAGTTCAAGGTGATCGGCACCGCCGTGCGCGCCGCCGGCCAGGTGCGCCCGAACCGCCCGTTCACCTCCCACCTGGACGGCCAGGGCTTCGCCAAGCTGATCACCGCCGGCTGGGTGCCGGTCGACCTGCTGGTCGGGATGTCGATCGGGGTGCGCCACGACGACTACCGCACCGGCCTTCAGCGCTTCTCCTGGTCCAACCAGGAGGTGGACGGCTGGACGGAGCTGGTCGGGCAGGTCCGGGCCGACGCCCGGGCCCAACTGCACCGGCAGGCGGCGGAACACGGCGGCGACGGCGTCGTCCTCTCCGGCAACAGCCTGCGGGTCTGGGAGGAGCACTGCCTGGTCAGGGACAAGCAGACCGACCACATCACCGAGAGCACCATGATCGGCACCGCCGTCGCCCGCTTCGCCACCGCGCCCGCCGAGCCGCGCACCCTCACCGTCATGCCGCTGAACGGCGACGGCGAACGGCTGCGCCGCCGCCTCGCGCGGGCGGCCCGCCGGTAACGGCCCGCCCCGGCGGGGGACACCGCCGGACCGCGCACCGCCGGGCCGGGCGTCGCCGGGCCGGACGACACACCAGCACAGCCATGGGGAGACTGACCAGATGAGCACCTTCGATCCCGCCGCCCAGGGCGTACCGGCCGACGCGATGCGGCGCCTCGCCGAACTGCAGCCCGGCAAGCCCGGCTCGATCTTCACCAGCGACCTGTCGGTCAACGAGTTCCTGCTGGTCCGCGAGGCCGGGTTCCAGCCGATCGGCCTGGTCCTGGGCAGCTCGATCTACCACGTCGGGATGCAGCTCGGCCGCTGGGGCAAGAACCAGGAGCTGGAGACGCTCAGCCAGGCCATGTACCACGCCCGCGAACTCGCCATGACCCGGATGGAGGCCGAGGCCGCGACCCTGGGCGCGGACGGGATCGTCGGCGTCCGGCTGAGCGTGGAGGCGCGCGAATTCGGTTCGGACATCGCCGAGTTCATCGCCATCGGCACCGCCGTCAAGGCCGACCAGCCCGCGCCCGGCGGCGCGAGCTGGCGCAACAACAAGGGCCAGCCGTTCACCTCCGACCTCTCCGGCCAGGACTTCTGGACCCTCATCCGGGCCGGCTATGCGCCGCTCGGCATGACCATGGGCACCTGCGTCTACCACATCGCCCACCAGAAGATGAGCTCGGTCTTCTCCAACATCGGCAAGAACGTGGAGATCGAACCCTTCACCCAAGCCCTCTACGACGCCCGCGAGTTGGCGATGGCCCGGATGCAGGCCGAAGCCGAGGCGCTGCAGGCCGAGGGGATCGTCGGCGTGCAGCTCAACGCGCACAACCACCGCTGGGGAGGCCACACCACGGAGTTCTTCGCGATCGGCACCGCGGTCCGCCCGCTGCGCGAGGACCACCGGATCGAACGGCCCACCATGGTGCTGAGCCTGGACGGCTAGGCTGCGCACGGACGACGGGACGGGCGTGCCCGCGGACCCACCGCACCGAGGAGTGACATGACCGACGACGGCCAGCTCGAACCGGCCGCGCAGGACGAGGGCTCGATCGACCTGCTGACGGCCGCCCTCCGCCGGGACGCCGCCGACCTGGAGGTGTACGCCCAGGTGCTGGCCGGCGCGCTCGCGGACGCGCTGCCGGCCGACGCGGTGACGGTCGAGCGCAGGCGCAGCCTGGCCGACCGGATGGCCGGCCGCCCCGGCCGGATCGAGCGGCTGGACGTCTCGACCGACGAACGGCGGCTCAGCCTGACCGTGGCCCGGGGACGCGCGTCCGCCGAGGTGTGCCGGGTGGTGCGCGGCGTGGTGCTGTCGCGCCGACCGGTGCCGCTCGACGAGTGGACCCGGGAGCTGGCCGCGGCCATCACCGCCCGGGCCCGCTCCGACGCCCGCGCCCGGGCGGCACTGGAACGGCTGCTGCTCGGCGGCTGAGGGCCCGTCGGGAGCACACGGTCCGCGTCCGGCGGGGCCGGACGCGCGCCGGACCGGGCGGGAGGGATTCCCCGTGACGGACGTCGGGCGGCATCCGCGCGGCCCGGCGGTCCTCGTCGGCGAACTGCCGGACTTCGGCCGGGAAGGTGCGCGGCGGGGCCGACATTCGCCCGGTTTGTGAGGTGTGTCATGCCGCACCCCGCCCGGCTTGACCCGGCGGGGCGGGGCTGGTCTCCTGGTGGGCCGTCAGAGTCGCCCAGTCGCAGAGGACCACCGTGCGATCCCGCCGTACCGCCGCCGTTGCCGTCCTGTTGCTCGGCCCGCTCGCCCTCGCCGGGTGCACCAGTGGCGGGAAGGGGGGCGGTGGCGCCAGCGGCAGCCCGGGGACGGTCTCCCGGGGAACGAACCCGCTGCAGAACCCGGACGGGACCAAGCCCGGCCTGGCGCCCGTCACCAGCGACACCGACCGGCAGGCCGGGCGGGACCTGATCGCCAAGGTGAAGACCGCCGACCCCGGCCCGAAGACCGGCTACGACCGCGACCAGTTCGGGCCGCCGTGGACCGACAGCGTGGACGGCGTGCCGATGGGGCGCAACAACTGCGGGACGCGGGACGACGTGCTGGCCCGGGACGGCAAGGACGTCGAGCACAAGGACGGCTCCGCCTGCGTGGTCACCGGGATGACCATCTGGGACCCGTACACCGGCAAGACGGTGCGGTGGAACAAGCAGCAGGCGTCGAAGATCCAGATCGACCACGTGATGCCGCTGTCCTACGACTGGCAGCAGGGCGCCGCGCAGTGGGACAAGGGCAAGCGGGTGCAGATCGCCAACGACCCGCTGAACCTGATCCCCGCCGACGGTTCGCAGAACGCCTCGAAGGGCGACTCCGGCCCGGCCACCTGGCTGCCGGCCAACACCGAGGTGCGCTGCTCGTACGCGATCCGGTGGGCGCAGGTGTCGCTGAAGTACCAGCTGCCGGTGACGCCCGCCGACAAGAAGACCATGCTCTCGCTGTGCGGCGGCTGAGCCGGGGCCACCGGGCCGCGCGGGCGTAGGCGCGCGGCGGCCCGGGGCCGTCCGGGGCTCCCCGGGGAGGGGAGTCCGGACGGCCCCGGGCCGCCGCGGTGGTCTGCCGGGTCAGCCGCCGGACTTGGGCGTCGCGGTCAGGTCGTACATGGTGGTGCTGCCGACCGTCTTGGCGGTGTAGGCGGACTCCACCCAGGAGGCGATCTCCGAGGAGTAGTTGGAGCCGCCCATGCCGCCGCCCATGCCGCCGCCGCCGATGAACCAGTGCACCTTGCCCTCCGCGACCAACTGCTTGAAGCCGTCGAGCGAGAGCGACGGGTCACTGCCGTTGAAGCCGCCCAGCGCCATCACCGGCTCGCCGGCGGCGAGTTGGTAACTGGCCTGGTTCTGCGAGCCGACGGCGGCCGCGACCCAGGTGTACCGGTCGGCGTCCTGCTTGAGCAGCTCGGCGACCTCGGACGAGACCCGGGCGCCGTCCAGCAGGCCGCCCATGCCGCCGCCGCCCATGCCGCCGCGGCCGTCCCGGAGCTCGCCGGCGGTGCCGCCGGGGAAGGTGCCGGTGCCGCCGGTGCCGCCGGTGCCGCCCGGGAAGGTGCCGGTGCCGCCGGGGAAGGCGGGCATGCCGCCGTTGCCGTTGCCGCCCGTGCCGCCGGGGAAGTTGGGCAGGTTGGGCAGGTTGCCGGTGCCGCCGTTCTGGCCGCCGCCCGGGAAGCCCGGGAAGTTGCCCGTCCGGCCGCCGCCACCGCCGCCGGGGAAGCCGCCCCGACCGCCGCGGCCGCCGAAGCCGCCGCCCTGGACCGCCGGGCCCGCGGTGACGATGGAGCCGCTGTGACCGGTGGAGACGGTGTCGAGGGCGTACGCGGCGGGGCCGGCCAGGCCCGCGGCGAGGGCGGTGAGGCCCGCGACGGTGGCGATCCGGCGCCCGGCGGGGCCGGCGATCCGGCCGGAGAGCAGCAGGGCGATCGCGGCGAGGACGCCGCCGACCAGCACCGCGCTGCGCAGCCACGGCACGAAGTCGGCGCTGCGGCCGAGCAGTCGGTACGCCCACCAGGCGGTGACCAGGACGGTCACGGCCAGCACCGCGGCGTACGGCAGGCGGTGGCGGACCTTCCACAGGCCGTCCGCGCCCATGCCGACCAGGGCGGCGACCGCCGGGACGAGGGCCACCGTGTAGTACTGGTGGAAGATGCCGGACATGAAGCTGAAGGTCAGCGCGGTGGAGAGCAGCCAGCCGCCCCAGACCAGGAAGGCGATCCGGGCCGAGTCGGTGCGCGGGTGGCGGCGGGTCGCCCACAGGCCGAAGACCAGCAGGATCAGCGCGGCGGGCATCAGCCAGGCGATCTGCCCGCCGATGTCGCCGTCGAACAGCCGGGTGATGCCGGTGGAACCCCACATGCCGCCGCCACCACCGCCGGGGGAACCGCCCCGGCCGCCGCCACCGCCGCCCACCGAGCCGGTCTCGTCGCCGGTGATCCGGCCGAAGCCGTTGTAGCCGAAGGTCAGCGAGAGGAAGGAGTTGTCCTGCGAGCCGCCGATGTACGGGCGGGCCGAGGCCGGCATCAGCTCGACGATCGCGACCCACCAGCCGCCGGCCACCACCATCGCGACGGTGCCGTACAGCAGTTGGCGGAAGCGGCGGCCCAGGCCGGCGGGCGCGCAGACCAGGTACACCAGGGCGAACGCGGGCAGCACCAGGAAGGCCTGCAGCGTCTTGGCGAGGAACGCCAGGCCGAGCACCACGCCAACGAGGACGATCCAGCGGGTGGAGGCCGTCTCGGTGGCCCGGACGACGCCGTACGCGGCCAGCGTGAGCAGCAGCACCAGCGCCGCGTCCGGGTTGTTGAAGCGGAACATCAGCGCCGCGACCGGGGTCAGCGCCAGCGCGGCGCCGGCCACCAGGCCGCCGAGCGCGGAGAAGCGGCGGCGCACCGTCGCGTACACGGCGGCGACCGTGCCGACGCCCATCAGCACCTGCGGGGCCAGCACGCTGAACGAGCTGAGGCCGAGGACCCGGGCGGACAGCGCCATCGGCCACAGGGCCAGCGGCGGCTTGTCGACGGTGATGAAGTTCGCCGAGTCCGAGGACCCGAAGAACATCGCCTTCCAGCTGACCGAGCCGGCCTGGACGGCGGCCGAGTAGAAGGAGTTCGCCCAGCCGGAGGCGGTCAGGTTCCAGAAGTACAGCACCGCCGTCGCCAGCAGCAGGCCGAGGAAGGCCGGACGCACCCAGCGCGGGTCGTCCGGGCGGCCCCGCCAGGCGCGGGCGGGCAGCGTGCGCAGCCGGCCCGCCCAGGAGGCCCGGCCCCCGGGGCCGGCGGGCGGCAGCGCGACCGGCGGGAACAGCGTCTCAGCGGGCCGCTCGCGTCCGGCCCCGGCGGGCGGGAGCGGCGCTGCGGCGGGCCACTCGGTCGGCCCGGCGGCGTCGGCCGCGGCCGCCGGTGGCGGGTAGTTCGCGGCGTCGGGCCACGGCTCGCTGGTCGGGGGAACGGAACTGGACGTGGTCATGGGCAATACGCTCGGAGGCCCGGCTGAGAGGTTGATGAGAGCCGGGTATGAGGCCGCTCTAATCTCCCGGCGAACGGGTGACGTACGCCTCGGCGAAGGGCTCCGGCGGCGGGACGGCCGAGCCTGACGGGCCGTCAGCCCGCCGCGTGGGCCGCCGTTCCCGCGCCCGCGGCCGGGCCCGGGGAGGGCGGGGACAGGCGGGCGCCGAGCCAGGTGAGGGCGGGCGGGATCTCGCGCGTCCAGGTGTGGAAGTTGTGGCCGCCGCTGTCCAGCGTGATGGTGGACAGCCGGGTCGGCTCCTTGAACGCCTCCACCATCTGCCGGGTGGGCTGGTAGTTCTCCTCGTTGCGGCTGGTGGCCAGCAGCAGCGAGACCGGCGGCGCGGGCTGGGTGCGCAGCCGCCACAGCAGGTCGTTCTCCTGCTTGACCTGGTCGCTGCCGCCGAACAGGTCGCCGGTGGTCGGGTCGTTGTGCACCTCGTAGTAGCCGGACAGCGCGATCGCCGCCCGGTACGAATCCGGCTTGCGCACCGCGAACTTGACGGCGCAGTAGCCCCCGGTGGAGTCGCCGATCACGGCCCGCGCCTCGGGCCGGTCCTCGACCCGGTAGGACGCCGACATCGCCTTCGGCAGGTCCACGGTGAAGAAGGTCTCCACCTGCGGGCCGCCCGGCACGTCCATGCACTCGGTGTCGCGGTTGCCGACCAGGGTGGGCCGCATCATCACCAGCACGGTGGGCGGCAGCTCCTTGGCCTCGATGGCCTTCAGGGTGGACGCCGGGTACTGCAGCAGCGAGATCAGCTTCTCCGGCGTGCCCGGGTACCCGGACAGCGCCAGCACCATCGGGAACCGGCTGTTCGCGTACTCGGGCTGGAAGTACTGCGGCGGCAGGTAGACGTACGCGGGGGTGCCGGTCAGCCCGGAGGCGACGCCGTGGATCTCGACCTTCTGGATCACCCCGGAGCGGTCCTGCGCGGAGCCCTGCGCGGAGTACACCTTCTGCTCGCCCGTCACCGAGACGGCCTTGCCGCCCGGCTGGTGGTCGACCACGGTGCCCGGGCTGCCGTCCAGGCCGAGCAGGTCGCTCCAGGTCGAGTAGAAGCCGAAGTACGAGTTCGCGACCAGCCCCATCGCGACCAGCACCGCGACCTGCGTCCCGAGGAACGCCCCGATCCGCCCGAGCCAGGCCCGCCAGCCCCGCCCGCCCAGCCGGGGCCACAGCCACATGGTGGCGGCGAACGCGGCGACGGCCACCAGGGTGGCGATGATCTGCAGCGGGAGTCCGGTCAGGCTGGGCACTCGATGATCGTAAGGTACGTCTTCATCGAACTCACAGTCGGGGGCCGCCGGTGCGCGGTGCGGCGTCAGCCCAGGCTGTTGTGGATGGTGTTCAGCAGCGTGGAGTTGTCGTCGTCGTTCTCCAGGGCGAAGGCGAACATGCCGCCCAGGCCCTTGCTCTTCGCGTACGCGGCGCGGGCCTGGATGGCCTTCGGGTCGTCACCGGTCCAGAAGTTGGTGCCGTCGTAGACCCAGGTGCTCTCGGTCACCGGGTCCCAGTGGGTGTTCTGGGAGGTGAGGGTGAGCTCGCGCCAGCTGGCCAGGCCGGCCTCCTGGCTGCCCGGCTTGGCCGGGGTGGCGCCGGTGGCCTTCTGGTACAGGCCGTAGTTGTTGCCGGCCTGGACACCGGTCCAGCCGCGGAAGTAGAACGGGATGCCGAGGATGATCTTGTTGGACGGGAAGCCGCCCTTGATCCCGTACTCCGGCAGGCCGGTGGTGTACGCGGCCAGCGTGGTGTCCACGTTGTACTTGGCGGTGCCGGGGGCGATCGGCGCGGTCGGGTCGGCCGGGCTGTCGTGCAGCGGGTCCTGGAGGTTGGTCGGGCCGGTGGCGTCCCACGAGCCGTGCATGTCGTACGTCATGATGTCGGCGTAGTCCAGGTACGAGCCGATCTTGTCGGTCTCGATGTACTGGATCTTGTCCTGGCCGGACGGCAGCGCCGCGGTGAGCAGGAACTTCTTGCCGACGCCGGCGCCGTACGCGTCGAGCTGGCTGCGGAACTCGGCGAGCAGCGCGGTGAAGTTCTGCTTGTCGGCCGCCGAGTAGTGGTTGCCGGTGTGGCCGCCGGCCGAGCCCGGGTACTCCCAGTCGATGTCGATGCCGTCGAAGACGCCCGCGGCGCTGGCCGCGCCGCCGGAGGCGTCACCCGCGACGCCGGTCGGCAGGTTGCCCTTCAGGAACATGTCGATGCAGGACGAGACCAGCTTCTTGCGCGAGGCGTCGGTGGCCGCCGCGTCGGAGAAGTACTTGGAGTACGTCCAGCCGCCCAGCGAGAGGGTGATCCGCAGGTTCGGGTTCTTCGCCTTGAGCTGGCGCAGCTGGTTGAAGTTGCCCTTCAGCGGCTGCTGCCAGTCGTCGGTGGAGCCGTCGACCGAGATGGCGTTGGAGAAGTCCATCTGGTAGTCGGCGTACGCGTCGGCCGCGCCGTCGCCCGCGTTCGGGTTGTCCTCGTGGGAGGCGTCCGAAGCCTTGACCGCCTCGAAGCAGTTGAGGTTGGTCGGGTGGATGTTCTCGAACGCGTAGGAGATCACGTCCAGTTTGGCGCCCGCGCCCGAGGTGTCCACGTTCTTCGGGTAGTAGGCGGCGTCGTACACCGACCACTGGTCGAAGTACGCCGACTTCAGCGGCTTGGTGGTGGCGGGCGCGGCGGCGGTGGAGGTGGTCACCGCGGCGGACTGCTGCGAGGCGTGCCCGGCCTTGTCGTACGCCTGCACGGTGAAGGTGTACGAGGTGTTCGGCAGCAGCGAGGAGACCGCGATGCTGGTGCCCATCGAGGTGCCGACCAGCTGGCCCTTCGACCACACCTTGTAGCCGACGTAGTTGTCGGTCGAGTCGGTCGAGGCGCTCCACTTCAGCACCACCGCGTTGGCGGTGGTCCTGGTGACCGACACCCCGCCCGGCACGGTGATCTTGCCGTCGCCCGCCGGGCCGTTGCCGGTGCCCGAGCTGGAGCTCGCGGACGGCGACGGGGAGGCCGAGTTGGACGGGCTGGGGGAGGCCGAGTTCGACGGGCTCGGCGAGGCCGAGGTCGAGGTGGAGGCCGACGGGCTCGCCGAGGTGCTGCCGCCGGTCGACGCGGACGGGCTGGTGGAGCCGCTCGCCGGGCCGGTCAGCACCAGGTCGTCCGCCTGGTAGGCGCCGGTGCCGTACCAGCCGTGGGTGAACACCGTCACCGAGGTGGTGGAGGCGCCCGTGGTGAACGTGGTGCTCAGCTGGGTGTAGGCGGTGGCGCCGGGCGTCCAGGTGGACGCGTTCACGCCGGTGCCGGTGGCGCCCAGGTACACGTAGCTGCCCTTGAGGAAGCCCGAGAGCGTGTACTTGGTGTTCGGCTGGACGGTGACGGTCTGCTGGCACTGGCCGGTGTCCGAGGCGGTGGCGTTGCCGTTCAGCGCGTACGACCCGCCGTGCGCGGGGGTGGTGACCACCGAGCCGTTGGTGCAGGTCCAGCCGTTCAGCGAACCGGCCTCGAAGTCGCCGTTCGCGAGCAGGTTGACGGTGGCGGCGGAAGCCGAACCGAGCGAGAGCGCCAGGGCGGTGGAGCCGACGGTCATGGCGGCGGCCACCACGAGGGCGCCTGCGCGCCGCCGGGAGGGAGCCCGACGCGGAGTCGACTCAGGTGCGGGCGTGGCCCGTTCGAGCATGGAGGAACCTCCGGAGAAGTGGGGTTGTCCGGTAGGTGCGGCGGCCGTGGGGACCAGGTGGGAGCCTGCGCGCTTGGGGTGAGCGCGTCACCTAGATTGGACTGGACCATTCGCCCGGGTCAAGGACTTCGACCCGTGAACCGTCAGGAAGCTTTCCGAACAGTCCCTCCGGGCCCCGGTCCCGCCTCCGGCTCGTAGTTGCACATGACTTGCAATTGCGTCCGTACAAGCGGAAGGATGGCCCGGCTCGCAGCCCGCACGTCACCACCCCGGAGGGAACTTCCATGGCAGCGCCCAGTCGTCTGCGCGATCGGCTCACCCGGGAGGAGTGGATCCGGCTCGCCGGGATGGGCGGGTTCGTCCTGCTCCTGCACGTGGTGGGGTGGGTGACGCTGCTCGCGGTGATCGCGCCGGAGCACTACGACGTGGGCGGGCAGGTGTTCGGGGCCGGGATGGGGCTGACGGCGTACACGCTGGGGATGCGGCACGCCTTCGACGCGGACCACATCGCGGCGATCGACAACACCACCCGGAAGCTGATGGGGCAGGGCAAGCGTCCGCTCTCGGTGGGGTTCTGGTTCTCGCTGGGGCACTCGTCGATCGTGTTCGGGCTGTGCGCGCTGCTGGCGTTCGGGATCAGGTCGCTGGCGGGGCAGGTGGAGTCGGACGACTCGACGCTGCACGACGTGACCGGTCTGATCGGCGTCAGCGTCTCCGGGACGTTCCTGGTGCTGATCGGCCTGATCAACCTGGGCGCGTTCAACGGGATCCTGAAGGTGTTCCGGCGGATGCGCCGGGGCGACTTCGACGAGGCCGAGCTGGAACGGCAGCTGGACAGGCGCGGGTTCCTGAACCGGATCCTGGGGCGGGTCACCCGGGCGGTGACCAAGCCGTGGCACATGTACCCGGTGGGGCTGCTGTTCGGGCTGGGCTTCGACACCGCGACGGAGGTCTCGCTGCTGGTGCTGGCGGGCGGCGCGGCCGCGTTCTCGCTGCCCTGGTACGCGCTGCTGGTGCTGCCGGTCCTGTTCGCGGCGGGCATGAGCCTGCTGGACACCATCGACGGCTCGTTCATGAACTTCGCCTACGAGTGGGCGTTCTCCAAGCCGGTCCGGAAGATCTACTACAACCTGACGGTGACCGGCCTGTCGGTGATCGTGGCGCTGGTGATCGGTGTGATCGAACTGCTCCAGCTGGCGTCCGAGAAGCTGGAGATCACCGGCGGCCCGGTCGGCTGGATCGGCTCGCTGGACCTGAACGTGGTCGGCTACGTGATCGTCGGCCTGTTCGTGGTGACCTGGGCCGGGGCACTGGCGTTCTGGAAGTTCGGCCGGGTCGAGCAGAAGTGGGGCGCGGGCCTGCGCGGCGAACAGGCGTAGCGGGCGGGCGGTGGTGGCGGGGAGGGGCGCCCGGCGGGCGCCCCTCCCCGCGTGTCGGGAACTGTTCACGCCGGCACCCTTGTCGCGTCAACTTCTACGCGCGTATCTTCTGGACTTGGATCTACGCGAGTAGCCAGACAGGGCCGGTCCGAGCGCCCGGGCGTCCGAGCCGGCCCTGGCAGCCAGCCTCCTGACGAACCCTCACCACCACCCGGAGCCGCCCGGCGGCGCCCGGGCCACGGCCTTGCCACGAAGGAGCCCCGCAACGGTGCCCAGCCCCACTCCCGCCCGCCGCTCCCGCCGCGCCCTGCTGCGCGTGACCGCGACGGCCGCGGTCGCCGCGTCCCTGTTGGCCGTCCCGCTGCCGGGCGCGTCCGCCGCGCCGTCCACCGGGGTGGTGATCGCCGAGGTGTACGGCGGCGGCGGGAACTCCGGTGCGACGCTGAAGAACGACTTCATCGAGCTGGGCAACCCGTCCGGTGCGGCCTTCGGCCTGGCCGGCTACAGCGTGCAGTACCTGCCGGGCAGCCCGAGCGCCTCCAGCCAGTGGGGCGTCACCGCGCTGAGCGGGTCGGTGGCCCCGGGCGGGCGGTACCTGATAGCCGAGGGCGCGGGCGCCGGCGGCACCGCGGACCTGCCGGCCGCCGACGCGAGCGGCAACCTGGCGCTGTCCGCGACCAGCGGCACCGTCGCGCTGGTCGACGGCACCGCCGCGCTGACCTGCAAGACCGCCGCGGACTGCGCGGCCGACCCGCGGATCGTCGACCTGGTGGGCTTCGGCACCGCCGTCGTCCGCGAGGGCGGCCCGGTGACCGGGGCGTCCAACACGGCCTCGGTGGCGCGCGGCGCCTCGCTCGCCGACACCGACGACAACGCCCAGGACTTCGCGGCCGGCGACCCGACGCCCGCCAACTCCAAGGGCGGGAGCACCGGCGGCGGCACGACCCCGCCGACCACCCCGCCGACCACCCCCGGTGACCTGCGGATCCACGACGTCCAGGGCACCACCCGGGTCTCGCCGAAGAACGGCCAGACCGTCACCAACGTCCCGGGCGTGGTCACCGGCGTGCGCGCGTACGGCACCAAGGGCTTCTGGATCCAGGACCCGAACCCGGACGCGAACCCGGCCACCAGCGAGGGCGTCTTCGTCTACACCGGCTCCGCCAACCCGACCGTGAAGGTCGGCGACTCGGTGCTGGTCACCGGCAAGGTCAGCGAGTACTACCCGAACAGCTCGGGCGGCTCGCAGTCGATCACCGAGCTGACCGGCCCGAAGACCACCGTGCTCTCCGCCGGCAACCCGGTGCCCGCGCCGGTGGTGCTGGACGCCGCGAACATCCCGGCCGCCTACGCCCCCGACGCGGGCGGCGGCTCGATCGACGGCCTGCCGCTGGACCCGGCGAAGTACGCCCTCGACTTCTACGAGTCGCTGGAGGGCACGAACGTCCAGGTCGCCGACGTGCCGGTGGTGCAGGCCACCGACAAGTACAACGAGCTGTGGGTGGACGCCAGCGCGGCCGACCCGCGGACCGGGCGCGGCGGCGTGGTGTACCTCGGCTACGACCGGCCGAACAGCGGCCGGATCATGATCCAGTCGCTGCCACCGCTGAGCGAGGTGCCGTTCCCGGCCGCCAACGTCGGCGACGAGCTGACCGGCGCCACCGCCGGCCCGCTCGACTACAACCAGTTCGGCGGCTACACGATCGCCGCCAACACCCTCGGCGCGGTCGAGGACAACGGGCTGCGGCGCGAGGTCGCCGACCGGGCGCTGCCCAGCGAACTCTCCATCGCCACCTACAACGTGGAGAACCTCGACCCGAGCGACGGCGCCGACAAGTTCGCCGAGCTGGCCCAGGGCGTCGTCACCAACCTGCGCTCGCCCGACATCATCGCCCTGGAGGAGATCCAGGACGACAACGGCGCCGTCAACGACGGCACCGTGGACGCCTCGGTGACGATCAGGACCTTCGTCGACGCCATCAAGGCGGCCGGCGGCCCGACCTACGACTGGCGCTCCGTCGACCCGGTGGACGGCAAGGACGGCGGCGAGCCCGGCGGCAACATCCGCCAGGTGTTCCTGTTCAACCCCGACCGGGTGTCCTTCACCGACGTCCCCGGCGGCACCTCCACCACCGCCGTGGACGTCACCGGCACCGGCAAGCGCACCGCGCTGACCGCCTCGCCCGGCCGGATCGCCCCGGAGGACGAGGCCTGGAACTCCAGCCGCAAGCCGCTGGTCGGCCAGTTCAGCTTCCACAACAAGCCGGTCTTCGTGATCGCCAACCACTTCAACAGCAAGGGCGGCGACCAGGGCGTCGACAGCCGCTTCCAGGCCCCCGCCCGCTCCTCCGAGGTGCAGCGGGTCAAGCAGGCCGCCCTGGAGCAGGCGTTCGTCGCCAAGCTGCTCAAGGCCGACCCCGACGCCCGGATCGTCTCGCTCGGCGACTTCAACGACTACCAGTTCTCGCCCGCGCTGCAGACCCTCACCAAGGACGGCGTGCTGCGCGACCTGGTGAACGACCTGCCCGAGAGCGAGCGCTACTCGTACGTCTACCAGGGCAACTCGCAGGTGCTCGACCACATCCTGGTCAGCGACGCGTTCAAGCGGCAGCACGTCCGCTACGACGTGGTGCACATCAACAGCGAGTTCGCCGCCCAGGCGTCCGACCACGACCCGCAGGTGGTCCGGGTCAAGCCCTGACGGCCCCCGTTCCGGCAGCCCCCGCCCGGCCCGGCGGGGGCTGCCGCCGTTCCGGGCGGAGCCGGAAGTTACCGGCGGGTTGACCGCGGGGCGCGCAGGCCGCAGGATCATGGCACCCCGAGCCAGGTCTGGAAGGACGCCCCGCATGGTCTACGACGCCGACGTCATCGTGATCGGAGCGGGCCTCGCCGGCCTGGCCGCCACCGCCGAACTCGCCGACGCCGGACGGAAGGTGCTGCTGCTCGACCAGGAACCCGCCGGCTCGCTCGGCGGCCAGGCCCACTGGTCCTTCGGCGGCCTGTTCCTGGTCGACTCGCCCGAGCAGCGCCGGATGCGGATCAAGGACTCCCGCGACCTCGCCTGGCAGGACTGGCTGGGCACCGCCGGCTTCGACCGCGAGGAGGACGCCTGGCCGCGCCGCTGGGCCGAGGCGTACGTCGACTTCGCGGCCGGCGAGAAGCGCGCCTGGCTGCACGGGCAGGGCGTCCGGCTGTTCCCGGTGGTCGGCTGGGCCGAGCGCGGCGGGCTGCTGGCCTCCGGGCCCGGCAACTCCGTGCCGCGCTTCCACATCACCTGGGGCACCGGCCCCGGCATCGTCGAGCCCTTCGCCCGCCGGGTCCGCGAGGCCGTGAAGGCCGGACGGGTCGAACTGCGCTTCCGGCACCGGGTCACCGGCCTCGCCGCGAGCGCCGGCAGCCTGGACACCGTCACCGGCGAGGTGCTCGCCCCGTCCGCCGTGCAGCGCGGCGAGGCCAGCTCCCGCGAGGTCGCCGGGCACTTCGAACTGCGCGCCCAGGCCGTGGTCGTGGCCTCCGGCGGCATCGGCGGCAACCACGACAAGGTCCGCGCCGCCTGGCCCGAGCGGCTCGGCACCCCGCCCGCCAAGCTGCTCTCCGGCGTCCCCGCGCACGTCGACGGACTCATGCTGGACGTCGCGGGCGCGGCCGGCGGCAACCTGGTCAACGGCGACCGGATGTGGCACTACACCGAGGGCATCGAGAACTGGAACCCGATCTGGGCCAGGCACGGCATCCGGATCCTGCCCGGCCCGTCCTCGCTCTGGCTGGACGCCACCGGCAAGCGGCTGCCCGTCCCGCTGTTCCCCGGCTTCGACACCCTCGGCACCCTCGAACACATCATGCGCACCGGCCACCAGCACACCTGGTTCGTGCTCACCCAGAAGATCATCGAGAAGGAGTTCGCGCTCTCCGGCTCCGAGCAGAACCCCGACCTGACCGGCCGCTCGATCCGCCAGGTCCTCGGCCGCGCCCTGCCCGGCGCCACCGGCCCGGTCGAGGCCTTCAAGCAGCACGGCCCGGACTTCGTGGTCGCCGACACCCTGGAGGAACTCGTCCGCGGCATGAACGAGCGGCAGGGCGACGCCCCCGCCATCGACGGCGCCGAACTGCGCCGCGAGATCGAGGCCCGTGACCGCGAGATCGCCAACCCGTTCAGCAAGGACCTCCAGGTCACCGCCGTCCACGGCGCCCGCCGCTACCTCGGCGACAAGCTGATCCGCACCGCCAGCCCGCACCGCCTGCTCGACCCCAAGGCCGGCCCGCTGATCGCCGTCCGGCTCAACATCCTCACCCGCAAGTCGCTCGGCGGCCTGCAGACCGACCTCGACTCCCGCGTCCTGCGCGCCGACGGCTCCGTCCTGGACGGCCTCTACGCGGCCGGCGAGGCGGCCGGCTTCGGCGGCGGCGGCATCCACGGCTACCGGTCCCTGGAGGGCACCTTCCTCGGCGGCTGCCTCTTCTCCGGCCGGGCGGCGGGCCGCGCTGCGGCGGCCGCCACCGCGTAGCGGGCCGTCAGCGGCCGGTCGTCCCGTCGAGCTGCTCGCGCAGGATGTCGGCGTGGCCCGCGTGCCGGGCGGTCTCGCTCGTCATGTGGGCCAGCACCCAGCGCACCGAGCGCGCCGCCCCGGCCACCGGCGCGGCGGTCGAACGCGACGGGTCGGCGCCCCGGAGGACCGCGTCGCTCGCCGCACAGGCCCCCCGGTAGTCGGCCAGCACCCGTGCCGCCGTCACGTCCTCCGGGACGGCCATGCCGAAGTCGACGTCCCGGTACTGCTCCTGGCCCGCGACGTGGTACCCGAACCAGTAGCGCTCGCCGTCCGTCAGGTGCCGCACCAGGCCGAGCAGGTTCGTTCCCGTCGGCACCAGGACGCGGCGCAGCTGCTCCTCCGTCAGCCCCTCGGTCTTCTTCAGCACGCACTCCCGGGCGAAGGCCAGGAAGGCGAGCGCGGTGTCGAGTTCGCCGCCGTCGGCGAGGGGGACGGGGCGGCGCTGGCTCTCGATGTTCGTCATCCCGCGAACCTAACCGGGGTCCGCCCGTCCCGCACCGGGGTTTCGGGGGCGGTCCGCGGATCACCGAGAATGGGCGGGCGAGCGGAGGAGGCGCGGTGGCGGAGTTGGACGGGCGGCCGGTGACGGCGGCGCAGTTGCAGGTGCTGGCGCTGACGAACTACGGGCACTTCACCACCATGCTGGTGGAGGACGGCCGGGTGCGCGGGCTGGGGCTGCACCTGGAGCGGCTGGAGCGGGACTGCGCGGCGCTGTTCGGGGTGGTGCCGGACCGGGAGCGGGTGCGGGAGTTCGCCCGGCGGGCGGTGCCCGCGGCGGGGACGGCGGCGGTGCGGGTGACGCTCTTCGACCCGGCGATCGACCTGGGCAGCATCGGCGGGAAGGCCGAACCGCGGGTGCTGGTGACGGCCCGTCCGGTGGGCAGCGGGGTGCCGGGCCCGATCCGGGTGCGGACGGCGCGCTTCGAACGGGAGCTGCCGGAGGTGAAGAGCGTGGCCCTGTTCGGGGCGCTGCGCCAGCGCCGGCTGGCCCAGCAGGCCGGGTTCGACGACGTGCTGTTCGTGGACCGGGACGGCGGCGTCACCGAGGGCGGGACCTGGAACGTCGGCTTCCTGCGCGGCGGCGAGCCGCTGTGGCCGCGCGGGGCGTACCTGGCGGGGACGGCGATGACGCTGCTGCGGGCGGCGGTCGGGGGCGCCGAGGAGCGGATCGGGCCGGACCTGGCGGGGGTGGAGGCGGTGTTCGTGACCAACGCGGCGGTCGGGGTGCGCCCGGTGGCGGCGGTGGACGGGCGGCCGTTCGACACCGCCGGGGCGGCGCGGCTGCGCGAGGCGTACCTCGCGGTGCCGGGGGAGCGGCTGTAGGCCCCGTCCGGGGAGGTTTTGCCATCACATGGTCCGATCATGTGCTGCGCAAGACCGGCGCGATGACGGTCGTTCACCGCCCATCAGGGCGCAGGCCACCGGCCGCTGACAGTCTCCCGCGCATGGATATCCCGAACATGGGCGTGCCCGCCGAACTCGCCGCCCGCATGAGCATGGCCGAGCAGCACGAGTACCTGCGCGGCAAGCTGTCCCGCCGCACCCTGCTGCGCTCCAGCGCGGTCGCGGTCGGCGCGCTGGCCGTCGGCGGGGCACCGGGCTCCGGCACGGCCTTCGCCGACCAGTCGGCGAAGCCCGGCTCCGCCACCGCCGACGTGGACGGCTCGCTGGTCGCCCCGACCGGCCGCCACCTGCAGTTCGGCGCCGACGCGGGCACCCAGATGCGGGTGTCCTGGCAGGTGCCGGCCGCGGTGAAGAAGCCGTTCCTGCGCTTCGGCCGCCACCCCTGGGAGCTGAGCCACAAGATCGAGGCCGAGGTCCGCGCGCTGCACACCCCGGCGCTGGTCGACGGCGCCACCCCGGTCGACCAGTACTACCCGCACGTGGAGCTCGACCACCTGCAGCCCGGCACCACCTACTACTACGGCGTCGGCCACGAGGGCTTCGACCCGGCCTCGCAGCAGGCGATCTCCACCCTGAAGACCTTCACCACCGCGCCGCCCCGCAACGGCCGTCGGGGCCGCCCGTTCGAGCCGTTCACCTTCACCGCCTTCGGCGACCAGGGCGTCTCCACCCACGCGGCCGGCAACGACAACGTGATCCTGGCGCAGAACCCGGTCTTCCACCTGCACGCGGGCGACATCTGCTACGCCGACCCGATGGGCCAGGGCCTGGACAGCGACAGGTCCGCGTTCAACGCGCTGACCTGGGACGCCTTCCTGGCGCAGACCGAGCCGGTCTCCGCGAGGATCCCGTGGATGGTCTCCTACGGCAACCACGACATGGAGGCCTGGTACTCCCACAACGGCTACGGCGGCGACGACGCCCGCTTCACCCTGCCGGCCAACGGCCCGGACCCGCGCAAGGCCCCCGGCGTCTACTCCTTCAGCTACGGCAACGTCGGCGTGGTCTCGCTGGACGCCAACGACGTCTCGTACGAGATCCCGGTCAACTTCGGCTACACCAACGGGCAGCAGACCCGGTGGCTGGAGCGAAAGCTGCGCGAGCTCCGGGCGGACGAGTCGATCGACTTCGTCGTCGTCTTCTTCCACCACTGCGCCTTCTCCACCACCCACCAGCACGCCTCCGAGGGCGGTGTCCGCGAGGCGTGGGTGCCGCTGTTCGAGAAGTACCGGGTGGACCTGGTCGTCAACGGCCACAACCACGTGTACGAGCGCACCGACGCGATCCTCGGAAACAAGGTCAACAAGGCCGTGCCGAGCGGCGCGACGGTCGACCCGACCAAGGACGGCGTGGTCTACGTGACCGCCGGCGCGGCCGGGCGCAGCCTGTACTACTTCGACGCCCCCGACACCTACGAGGGCCACGAGAACCACCAGGACGAGGTGGTCACGTACCACTTCGAGAAGGGCGCGGTGAAGGTCCCCGAGACGGTCGGCTGGTCGCGGGTCCGCTACACCGGCTACTCCTTCATCAAGGTGGACGTCACCCCGGCGCACCGCGGCGCGAACACCACCATGGAGGTGACCGCGCTGGCCGAGAACGGCACCCGGATCGACCACTACTCGATCGTCCGCCGCGCGGGCCGCAGCGAGCACGGCCACTGACGGCGGGTCGGCGCCCGTCCCGGGGCCCGGTGCCGCCGGGCCCCGGGGCGGGCGCCGTCTAGGGTGGGGCGGTGAGCACCGCCCGTTCCGTCCTGCTGTTCGTGCTGGCCGCCGCCCTGGAGATCGGCGGCTGCTGGCTGGTCTGGCAGTCCGCCCGCGAGTCCCGCCCGTGGTGGCTGGCCGGGCTCGGGGTGGTGGCGCTGGGCCTGTACGGCTTCACCGCAGCCCTCCAGCCGGACGCGAACTTCGGCCGGGTGCTGGCCGCGTACGGCGGCGTGTTCGTGGCCGGTTCGCTGCTGTGGGGCGTCCTGCTGGACGGCTTCCGGCCCACCCGGTGGGACGTGGCCGGGGCGCTGGTCTGCCTGGTCGGCGTCGGCGTGATCATGTACGGGCCGCGCCGCTGAGCGGTCCGGCGCGGCTCAGGACGCGATCCAGCGCCAGCCGTTCTTGTCCACGCAGACGATGACCCGGCCGGAGGCGTCGGTGCCCGACACGCCGTGGTCGGAGGCGCGGCAGAACTGGCCCGCCTGGTAGCAGTTGCCCGCGTTGGACAGCGGGTGGCAGCCCGCCGCCTGCTGGGTGCGCGTCGGCGTCGGCGTCGGCGCGGGCGGCTTGCTGGTGGTGCGGGCGGTGGTGGGGGTGGCGGCGGCCTTCGGGGCCTGGGTGGTCGGCTCGGGCGTCGGGG
>NZ_JNWZ01000005.1 GCF_000716545.1 Kitasatospora phosalacinea | reverse complement strand
CGCTGATCGCGGTCAACCTGGCGCTCAGCTTCGACGCCGAACTGCACCTGATCTCCCAGCAGACCGGCCCGGCCGTGCTGGAGGCGATCGAACGCTGGCGGCCGCAGAGCGTGTTCGGCTTCGCCACCACCTGGGCCGACCTGGCCCGGCAGGACCTCTCCGCCCGCGACCTGTCCTCGGTCGGCCTGTGGTGGAACACCGGTGACTGCGCGCACGAGGCGCACATCCGCCGCCTGATCGCCCAGGGCTCCCGCGAGACCGTGACCCGCGAGGGCCGCGGCCGCCTGCCGGGCTCGGTGTTCGTCGACGGCCTCGGCTCGACCGAGATGGGCCACTCGCACTTCCACATCACCCACGCCCCCGGCACCGAGAAGTACGGCCGCTGCGTGGGCCGCCCGCACACCTTCGTCGACTGCGAGGTGGTCGGCCCGGACGGCGAGCCGCTCGGCCCCGGCGAGGTCGGCGAACTCGCCACCGCCTCACCGACGCTGGCGCCCGGCTACTGGAACGACTCGGTCACCACCTACCGCACCCGGCTGCGCGGCCGCTTCCTCACCGGCGACCTGATGTACCGCGACGAGGAGGGCTACTACTACCACGTCGACCGGCTGGTCGACTCGGTCGACCTCGGCGGCGGCCGGCGGCTGTACACCGCGATGTCGGAGGAACGGGTGCTGGCCGACGTCCCCGACGTGCTGGACTGCACGGTCGTCGCGGTGAAGGACGGCGACCGGGTGGTCACCGACGTGCTGCTGACCCTCGCGGACGGCGCCGACCCGGCCGCCGACCGCACCGCCGAGGTGGTCGCCGCGCTCGACGAGCACACCGCCGCCACCGTCCGCTCGGTCCTGGTGGTCGACGGCACGGACATCCCGCTCGGCCCGACCGGCAAGGTCCGCAAGGTCCTGCTGCGCGAGCGCCACCTCGGCGCGACGGCCCCGGCCGACGCCCGCCCGGCCGGGACCCGGTCGGCCGACGCCCGCCCGGTCGGCACCCTCCCGGCCGGCGCCCGGTGACCCGGGCCGCGCGGCCGGGCGCCGTCGTCACCGGCATCGGCATGGTCACCTCGCTGGGCCGCGAGCCCGGCGAGGTCTTCGGGGCGCTGACCTCCGGGCTCAGCGGCATCACCGCCGTGCCGGAGGGCCACTCCGCGCACGGCTGGCTGCCCGCCGCCGGGATCGCCCCGCACGTCGACGGCCGGGAGGTGCTGCCGCCGACCGAGACCCGCTGCGTCGACCGCTTCGCGCTGCTGGCGATGGCCGCCGCGGACGACGCGCTGGCCGACGCCGCCCTGGTGGTCGGCCGCGACGCCGACGCCCGCCGCACCGCCGTGGTGCTGGCCACCGGCGGCGGCGGCCTGGAGACCTACGAGCAGCAGGCGCGCCGCCGCCAGGAGCGCGGCCGTCCCGGCGTCAGCCCGTACCTGCTGCCCGGGATGCTCTCCAACATGGCGACCGCCCGGGTCGCGATCAAGCACGGCATCCGCGGCTACAGCACCGCGATCGTGACGGCCTGCGCGGCCGGCGCGCAGGCGGTGGCCGAGGGGCTGCGGCTGATCCGGGCCGGTGACGCGGACGTGGTGGTGTGCGGCGGGACGGACGCCTCGCTGCACCCGACGATCATCTCGGCGTTCGCCAACGCCCGTGCGCTGTCCCAGGGTTGGGACGATCCGGCGCAGGCGTCCCGGCCGTTCGACGCCCGCCGCAACGGCTTCGTGCTGGGCGACGGCAGCGCCGTCCTGGTGCTGGAGAGCGCCGAGCACGCGGCCGCCCGCGGCGCGGCCGGGTACGCCGAACTGATCGGCTGGGGCTCCACCACCGACGCCCACCACCCGACCATGCCGCGCCCCGACGGCGAGGGCGCCGCCGACGCCATGCGCACCGCGATCGCCGACGCCGGGCTGGCCGCCTCCGACATCGGCTACGTCAACGCGCACGGCACCGGCACCAAGCTCGGCGACATCGCCGAATCGGCCGCGCTGAACGCGGTGTTCGGCGCGCACCGGCCCGCCGTCAGCTCCACCAAGGGCGCCACCGGCCACCTGCTGGGCGCGGCCGGGGCGGTGGAGGCCGCCGTCACCGCGCTGGCCGTGGCCCGCGGGCTGCTCCCGCCGACCCTCAACCTGGACGAGCCCGACCCGGCCTGCGACCTGGACCACGTCCGCGGCGCCGCCCGGCCGGCCCGGCTGCGGGCCGCGCTGAGCAACGCCTTCGCGTTCGGCGGCCACAACACCAGCCTGGTCTTCGGTCCGACGCCCACCCCTACCGCCCGGTAGACCGCCGCGGTCCGCCCCCGACCTTCGACCCGCCCTGCCAGGAGCCCAGTTGACCATCCAGACGATCACCCATGTCGAGTACCACTGCGCGGACGCCGCGCGGAGCGCCACCGAGCTCCAGACCCGCTTCGGCTTCCGGCGCGACTCCGACCAGCCCGAGTGGCGGCCCGGGGTGCGGGCCGTCCACCTGCACCAGGGCGGCATCCGGCTGCGCCTGCTCTCCAGCGAGATCACCGACCACCCGGTGGCCCGCTACGTCGAGCGGCACGGCGAGGGCGTCGCGGTGCTGGCGCTCGGCTGCGCCGACCCGGGGGCCGCGCTGGAGCGGGCCGAGCGGCACGGCGCCGTGGTGCTGGACCGGGACGGCGCCCTGATCGCCGGCTTCGGCGACACCGCGCTGCGCTTCGTCCCGCTGCCGGAAGCCCCGGAGCCGGGAGCCCCGGAGCCGGCCGGCGGCGAACTGCTGGACGCCCTCGACCACGTCGCGATCTGCGTACCCGCCGGGCAGTTGGCCGAGGCCGTGCTGTTCTGCGAGGCCGCGCTCGGCATGCACCGGATCTTCGGCGAGTACATCGCGGTCGGCGAGCAGGGGATGGACTCCAGCGTGGTGCAGAGCCCCTCCGGGGACGTCACCTTCACCCTGATCGAACCGGACACCGGCCGCCGGGCCGGCCAGATCGACACCTTCCTCGCCGACCACGGCGGCGCGGGCGTGCAGCACCTCGCACTGCGCACCGACGACATCGCCACCGCCGTCCGCACCGCCCGGTCGCACGGCGTCGAGTTCCTCTCCACCCCGGGCACCTACTACGACGGCCTGGCCGAGCGGCTCGGCGACACCGCGATCCCGGTGGAGACGCTGCGCGAACTGGACGTCCTGGTCGACCAGGACCACGGCGGCCAGCTGTTCCAGATCTTCGCCCGCTCCACCCACCCCCGGCGGACCTTCTTCCTGGAGGTGATCGAGCGCCAGGGCGCGGGCACCTTCGGCACCGCCAACATCAAGGCCCTGTACGAGGCCGTCGAGCGCCAGCGCGCCACCGCCTCCGCCTGACCCACCCCCACCCCGCCCGCACCCGCCCGCACCCGCCGTCCGAGGAGGCACACCCCCGTGACCACCGCACCCGCGTTCGTCCTGACCCCGGCCGAGGCCGCCCTGCTGCCCACGCCCGAGGAGGTGGCCGGCTACCGCGAGCACGGCTGGTACCTCTCCGGGAAGCTGTTCACCGACGAGGAGGTCGACGCCCTCCAGGCCGCCACCGACGCGTACTACGAGGGCCACCGCGACCGCGTCCTCGCCGTCCGCCCGGCGAACCTGGCCGCCTGGGAGCCCTCGCACGGGCCGGTGCAGCGGCACAACGACTACGTGCACTACGAGAGCGACGCGATCGCCGCGATCCTGCGCAAGCCGCTGGTCGGCGCCGTCGCCGCGCTGCTCGCCGGGGCCGAGGAGATCCGGATCTTCCAGTCGACCCTGATCTTCAAGCCGCCGGTGCCCGAGGAGCCCTCCAACCAGGTGCCGTGGCACTTCGACAAGCACTACTGGCACACCTCGTCCTCGGAGGACATGCTGACCGCCTTCGTCCCGTTCCACGACTGCGGGGTGGAGAACGGCACCATCACCATGGTCGACGGCAGCAACCGCTGGGCGGAGCTGCCCTCCGCCGAGGACGCCACCCGGCACTTCGCCCAGCGCGACCGCTCCGAGCTGGAGTCGATCCTCGCCGCCAACGCCGCCCACAACGGCGCCGAGGTGCGCAAGGTGCCGGTGGTCATCCCGCGCGGGCACGTCAGCTTCCACCACTGCCGCACCTACCACGGCAGCGGCGCCAACCTGGCCGACTTCCCGCGCCGGGCGATCTCGCTGCACCTGCAGGACGGCGCCAACGAGTACCGGCACGCCACCCGCCCGGACGGCACCCCCGCCGCCTACAACCACGACGTGCTGGTCCGGCGCACCCCCGACGGCCGCCCCGACTACGCCGACCCCGAGATCTGCCCGGTGATCTGGCGGGGAGCCCGGTGACGGACCACGACCCCCGCGACCTCGGCTCGCCCGCCGGGCGCTACCGGATGCTGCGGCTGATCCGCGGCTTCGAGGAGCTCGCGCTCGGCCTGGTGAGGTCCGGGGAGATCACCGGCGGCGTCCACCCGTACATCGGGCAGGAGGCGGTGGCGGTCGGCGTCTGCGCGGCGCTGCGCCCGCGGGACCGGATCACCTCCACCCACCGGGGCCACGGCCACGTGCTCGCCAAGGGTGCGGACCCGAGCCGGCTGCTGGCCGAACTCCTGGGCCGCTCCACCGGGTTGAACCGGGGCCGGGGCGGCTCGATGCACGCCGCGGACTTCTCGCTGGGCATCCTGGGCGCCAACGGCATGGTCGGCGCGGGCGGCGCGATCGCGGTCGGCGCCGCCTGGTCGGCCCGGCAGGCCGGCGAGGACCGGGTCGCCGTCGCCTTCTTCGGCGACGGCGCGCTCAACCAGGGCGTCCTGCTGGAGTCCTTCAACCTGGCCGCGATGTGGCGGCTGCCGGTGCTGTTCGTCTGCGAGAACAACGGCTACGCCACCACGCTGCCCGCCGCCACCGCGGTGGCCGGCAGCGCCACCGGCCGGGCCGCCGCCTTCGGGATCCCCGCCGCCGAGGTGGACGGGATGGACACCGAGGCCGTCCGCACGGCGGCCGCCGAGGCCGTCGAACGGGCCTCCACCGGCGGCGGTCCCGGCTTCCTCGAGTGCCGCACCTACCGCTTCGAGGGGCACCACACCATGGAACGGCTGATGAAACTGCGCTACCGCACCCCGGAGGAGGTCGCCGACTGGCGCGGCCTCGACCCGCTGCCGCGCGCCGCCGCGCTCCTGCCGCCCGGCCTGGCCGAGCGGTTGGACGCCTCGGTGGAGCAACAGCTGCGCGCCGCGCGGGAGTTCGCGCTCGCCTCCGAACACCCCTCGCCGGCCGGCGCGTCGGACCACCTGTACGCCGACGGGCTGCGCCCGAGGGCGGGGTCCGCGGCATGAGGCTCTCCTACACCAAGGCGCTCAACCGGGCGCTCACCGACGCCCTCGCCGAGGACCCGGCGGTCTGCGTGTTCGGCGAGGACATCGGCGCCGGCCTGGCCGGCCCCACCCTCAACCTGCTCGACCGGTTCGGCCCCGGCCGGATCGTCGACACCCCGCTCTCCGAGCAGGCCTTCACCTCGATGGCGATCGGCGCCGCGCTGACCGGCCGGCGGCCGGTGATCGAGTTCCAGATCCCCTCGCTGCTCTTCCTGGTCTTCGAGCAACTCGTCAACCAGGCCCACAAGTTCTCCCTGATGACCGGCGGCCAGGCCGCCGTCCCGCTGACCTGCCTGGTGCCGGGCTCCGGCTCCCGGGACGGCTGGGCCGGGCAGCACTCCGACCACCCCTACGGCCTGTTCGCCCACGCCGGGGTGAAGACCGTCGTGCCGGCCACCCCCACCGACGCCTACGGGCTGCTGCGCTCGGCCATCGCCGACCCGGATCCGGTGGTGGTGTTCGCCCCGGCCGCCGCCCTGCCGGTGCGGGAGACCGTGACGTGGGAGCTGGCGCCGGTCCCGCTGGGCTCGGCCCGGATCCACCGCGCGGGCACCGACGTCACCGTGGTCGCCGTCGGCCACCTGGTGCACGACGCGCTGGCCGTCGCGGCGGAACTCGCCCCCGAGGTCTCCGTCGAGGTGTTCGACCCGCGCACCCTGCACCCCTTCGACTGGACGGCGCTGGCCGCCTCGCTGGAACGCACCGGCCGCCTGGTCGTCATCGACGACTCCAACCGCAGCTGCGGCATCGGCGCCGAGGTCCTGGCCACCGCGGCCGAGGAGATGCGCCTGCTCGTCCCGCCCCGGCGGATCACCCGGCCGGACGGCACCGTGCTGCCGTTCGCCCCCGCGCTCGACCGCGCCCTGCAGCCCGGCCGCGACCAACTGCGGGACGCGGTACTGGATGTGGTGAAGCACCGGCTTCCGGTGCCCCCGCACGGCGAGGACCGGATCCGTTGAACCGACCCGCCGCCCCCGGCACCCTGACGCCCGGCACCCTCTCCCCCGCGCTGCGTTCCGCCCTGGCCGCGTCCGCCGACGACCGGATCTTCTACGACCTGGCCGGGATCGCCCGCCGCTACACCGCCCTGCGGGACGAACTGCCGGGCGTCGCCGTCCGGTTCGCCATGAAGGCCTGCCCGGTCGACGAGGTGCTGGCCCACCTGGCCGCGCTCGGCGCCGGGTTCGACGCCGCCAGCCCGCACGAGATCGCCCAGGCCCTGCGCACCGGCGCGCCCGCCGGCCGGGTGCACTACGGCAACACCGTCAAATCGGACGCGGGCATCGCCGAGGCGTACCGCCTGGGCATCCGGGACTTCGCCACCGACAGCCTCCCCGACGTCGTCGCGATCGCCGAACACGCCCCGGGCTCACGGGTGTTCTGCCGGCTCGCGACCAGTGGCGAGGGCGCGCTCTGGGGGCTGAGCCGCAAGTTCGGCTGCTCGGCGGCGGACGCCGTCCGGGTGCTGACCGCCGCCCGGGACGCCGGGCTGACCCCCGCCGGGCTCTCGGTGCACGTCGGCTCGCAGCAACTGACCTCCAAGGGCTGGTCGGCCGCCTTCGACCTGCTCGGCGACGTCCTGGTCGAGGGCCGGCGGCACGGCGTCGAACTCGACCACGTCAACCTCGGCGGCGGCCTGCCCGCCCTCGGGTACGTCGACCGGCACGGCACCGCCCTGGAGCCGCCGCTCGACGAGATCTTCCAGGCCGTCCGGGACGGCATCGACCGGCTGCGCCGACTGCACGGCGGCGCGCTGGACTTCGTCCTGGAACCCGGCCGCCACCTGGTCGCCGACCAGGGCGCGATCCGCACCCACGTCTACCGGCTGACCTCCCGCCAGCAGCCGGACGGCGAGCGGGAGCACTGGCTCTACCTGGGCTGCGGGAAGTTCAACGGACTGTACGAGATGGACCAGGTGCAGTACCGGCTGGTCTTCCCGACCCACCCGGCCCCGGAGTACGTGCCCGCCGTGGTGGCGGGCCCGACCTGCGACAGCGACGACACCTTCCCGCACGGGCAGGCGTCCGGCCTGGTGCCGGTGCCCCGGACGGCGGCCTCCGGCGACCCGGTGTGGATCCTCTCCACCGGCGCGTACGCGGTCAGTTACCTCACCCAGGGCTTCAACGGCTTCGACCCGCTGCCGTACACGGTGCTCCCGGCCGACGCCGGACTCCCTTCTCCAGGGCGTCAGTTGCCGGAGGCAGCCCGGCAGAGCAGGATCTGCTTGGGCGACGCGCCGGTGAACGGGGAGGCGTCGTAGCCCCCGTAGCGGTGCACGACGTCGAGGCCGGCCAGCCGGCACAGGGCGAGCAGCTCCTCCGGGAAGAAGCAGCGCATGCTGACCTTCTTGGTGCGCACCCGCTCGCCCTCGCGCAGGTAGTCGAGGGTGAAGTGGAGCACCTGGGTGGCGGCGTCGTAGCCGGTGGCCGCGCGGACGTCGAGCCGCGTGCCGTCCAGGTCGGTGACCGACTTGTGGTGGTAGGGGGCGTCCGGGAGCCGGGAGAGCTTGGCCGGGGCGGGGTTGAACACGTCCAGGACCAGCGTGCCGCCGGGGAGCAGCACCTCGCGCGCGGAGGTGAGGAAGGCGAGCACGGAGTCCAGGTCGTGCAGGTGCTGCATGGCGTTGGTGGCGGAGAAGACCAGGGCGTAGCGGCGGTCGGTGCGGATGTCGCGGCAGTCCTGTTCGAGCCATTCGACCGGCAGTCGCTCCTCGGCGGAGCGGCGGCGGGCGAGCGCGAGCATCGAGGGCATCACGTCCAGGCCGGTGACGTCGACGCCGGCCCGGGCGATCGGCAGGGTGATGCGCCCGGTGCCGCAGGCCACCTCCAGCACCGGCCCGCCGGCCCGGACGGCCTGGTCGAGGAAGAACGGGACGTCGTGGGTGCGGTCGGCGAACTCCCGGTCGTAGAAGTCGGCGTCGTCGTACACGGCCAGGTCCTGCAGCGGCTTCATCGGGCGTTCTCCGGGGCGGGTGCGGGTGCGAAGGGGGCGGCGAGGCTGGTGAGGACGGAGCCGGTCCAGGGGGTGTCGCCGAAGACGGTGGCGGGGAGGGCGAGCAGGCCGTGGTCGGCCAGCAGGGTCTCGGCCGGGACGTCCACCGGGAAGAAGTAGTTGCCGGGGCTGGTGCGGGCGGCCTCGGGGACGGCCGCGCGGACGGCCTCGGGCAGCCGGGCCAGGAGCCGTCCGGCGCGGGCGGCCAGGGCCTCGGAGACCTGCCGGGGGGTGTCCGCGTGATCGGCCAGCAGGCTCTCGGCGAGCCGGAGCCGGGCCTGGGTGGGCGGGTCGCCCCGGAACGCCTCGGCCGTCGCGGTGTCGTCCGGGCCGAGCAGGACGATGCCGAAGGTGCGGGGGTGCAGCCAGCCCTTGGTGACCGAGTGCAGCAGCACGGCGCGGCCGGTGTCCAGCAGCCGCCGGGTGCCGGGGGCGAACGGGGTGCCCAGGTCGTAGACGGTGTCGATCAGCAGTCGGCGGTGCGGGGAGGCCCGCAGCCAGCCGGCCAGTTCGGTGCACTCGGGGTCGGTGAGGTGGCGGCCGAGCGGCTTGCTCGGGTTGGCCAGCAGCAGGTACTCGGGGCGCTCGCCGTCCGGCGGGGCCTGCGGCAGGGCGGGGGCGGGCAGCGTCGGGTAGGCGTCGGGGGCGAGCCCGGCGGCGCGGGCCAGCTCGAAGTAGACCGGGTACACGTCGGCGGGCAGCCAGAGCCGGGCGTCCGCACCGCGCAGGTGCCGGAACAGCAGGTCGAGCCCGTGCCGGACGCCCCGGCTGACCAGGGCGCGGCGCGACCACTGCTCGGGCAGGCCGTAGCGGCGCAGCCAGGCGCGGGCCAGGTCGCAGCGGTACACCGTGCGGGTGCCGCTGTCGTCGCTGCCGCCGCCGTCCGGGGGTTCGGGGCGCAGCGGGGCGAGCGCCCGGTAGACGTTGGTCTCGGCGGCGTCCAGCAGGGACGGGTCGGCGGCGAGCCGCCGCTGCCGCAGTTCCTGGAACTCGTCGAACCTCATGCCGTCGCCCCTTCCGGCGCCGGGCGGGTCCCGGCGGGGACGGCCTCCACCGGGAGGGCCCCGGCCGGGAGGACCTCGCTGGCCCGGTCCTCCAGGGAGGCGTAGCAGCGGCCGTCGGCCAGGACGTTCCAGCTGCGGGCGACGCCGTGGGTGCGTTCCCAGAGCAGGCTGGGCTCGGTGTAGGCGGCGATCCGCATCGGACGGCCGTCCCAGCTGCCGTCGAGGACCGGCGCGCCCCAGGGCAGGCGGCTCGCCTCCGTGAAGCCGTGCCGTTCGGCGAAGCCGGTGACCACGGACAGCGAGACCTGGTGGTCGCGGCTCCAGCGGTTGGCGGCGTGGTCGTGGTAGAGCGATTCGGTGCTGGTGGAGACGTAGAGCTCCTTGAAGCAGACCTCCTCGATGCCGTGGGCGGCGGCCCAGGAGAGGTAGTCGGCGACACCGGCCCCGTCGGCGACGCCGCCGTGCTGCAGCACGCAGATCAGCCGCATCCGCAGCCCGGGCCAGCGTTCGCGCCCGGCGCGCCAGGTGTCGGCGACCTCGCCGACCGGGGTCCGCAGCATCATCAGCCGTTCACTGGTGTCGTCGTCCTGGTGGTGCCGGGAGACGGCCAGCACGCTCAGCCCGGCGGCGGCCAGCGCGGCCAGGCGGTCGGCCCGCTCGGCGGGGGCGAGCCTGGCCAGGTTGTGCGCGTTGCTGATCAGGACGGTCCTGGGGAAGGCCGCCGCGCAGGCGGCCACCAGGCGCAGCTGCTGGTCGAACGGGAGCAGCGTGGGCTCGCCGCCGCCGGTGATCACCGCCCGTTCGGCGCCCGCCGCGCGGCCGCGCTCCAGCCAGGCGGCGACGGTGTCCCACGGCACCCGGGCGGGGGGCTGGTCGCTGGAGATCGAGGCCGCGGAGAAGCAGAACGAGCACTTGGCCTGGCAGGCGGCGGCCACCGGCAGGACCGAGACCGAGCGCGGCCGCAGGTCGGCGTAGGCCGCCAGGCCGGGGTCGAGCCGCAGCGAGGCGGCCATCGCGTCCTCGACGGTGGTCGGACGCAGGGCGATCAGCCCGTCCGGCCCCGGCTCCGGGTCGGGCTCGTGGACGGCCGACAGCCGGATGCGGTCCCGGTGCAGCTCGCTGCCGAGGCCGGTGGCCTCGTTGGGCACCAGGGCGTCCGGGTCGACCTCGGTCTCGAGCACCAGCAGCCGGTCGCCCGGTATCGCCAGCCGCTCCAGCAGCCGCCCGGCCTTGGCGGTGCCGATGCCCAGCTCCGCCCGGGTCAGCAGGTGGAACCTGTCCGGGAAGGTGCTCTCCGGGATGCCCGCCTTGCCGTAGGTGAGCGCGTACTTGTCGAAGCCCTTCGCGAAGTTCGACAGCACGATGACGTGGAAGCGCTGGTCGGTGCGGTTCATCGGGCCATCATGCCTCCCGCCCCGCGGCCCGGGGAACGGGGTTCGCGTCCCGACCGGCGCGGGCTCCGTGCGTGCGGGGCCCGCGGCGGTCACCGCGGGTCAGGAGACGTTGACGTTGACGTCGTCGAGGACGAACGAGGTCTGCTTGGTGTAGTCCTCGGTGCCGGTGAACTTCAGCGTCACGCTCTGGCCGGCGTACCCGGCGAGGTTGAAGGTGCGCTGCTGGTAGCCGGTGGCGGCGTTGGTGTTGCTGTAGCTCGCGAGGGTGGTGCCGTTGGCGGTGACGGTGAGCGTGTCGAAGGCGGTGGTGGCGGACGCGGCGCTGTCGATGTGCAGCCAGAAGCTCAGCGTGTAGGCGGCGCAGCCGGCCGGGAGGGTGACGGTCTGGGAGAGGGTGTCGGTGTTGGCGGCGCCGTAGCCGTCGAGCCAGGCGTCGTAGCCGCCGGTGTGGGCGGGCTCGCTGCTGCTGGAGTTGACGGTGCTGGTGCCGCCGCTGTTGGTCTCGGTCCAGCCGGAGGTGGAGCCGGTCTCGAAGCCGGGGTTGGTGATCAGCTGGGCGGCGGTGCAGCCGCCGCCGGTGCCGCCGCCGGTGCCGGTGCCGCTGGTGTCGGCGAGCCAGGCGGTGGCGTTCAGCGCGAGGGCGGCGTCGGTGCCGGCCGGGTCGTTCCAGCCGTCGTAGAGGGTGTTGCCGGACTGGCCGGTGCCGTCGTCGATCGGCGAGGAGTCGCCCCAGACGGCGACCCGGCCGCTGCCGAAGGTGGAGGTGACGAAGAAGGCGCCGGTGTTGCCGCTGTAGCCGGTGCGGTAGAGCAGGCCCTTGACCGACGGGTTGTCGGCGGGCTTGAGGGTGAAGGTGGTGCCGTTGCGGATGATCGAGCCGGTGACCTTGCCGAAGGAGCCGTTCAGCACCGGGTCGGTGGTGTCGGCGATGGCGCGCGGGTTCTCGTTGGCGATGTTCAGCAGGTCGACGGAGAAGCCGAACGGGTCGGTGTTGTCGACGCTGTTGGTGGTCAGCAGGTCGTTGATGACGGCCGGGGAGTCCCAGCCGTCGTTGTTGCGGTCGCTGACGTTGTGGTCGGAGATCAGGAACAGGCCGCCGCCGTGCTGGACGAACTTCATCACCGCGGTCTTCTCGGCGTCGCTGAGCCGGACGTTGGGCTCGGGCAGCACGAACTCGTCGAAGTTGGCGAGGTCGAGCGCACCGCCGGTGCCGTAGGTGATGGTGTTGCCGGCCGGGAGCGTCTTGAGGCTGTAGTTGCCGGTCTTCTGCAGGGCGACGCCCCAGGCGGAGACGGCCCCGGTCCAGGAGGTCTCGCTGCCGGGGTTGGCGTTCTGGGCGAGCGGGTCGGGCTGGCTGGTGGAGATGATCCAGTCGGCGTTGCCGGCGGTCTCGCCCTTGCTGTTGTCGAACAGTACCCGCTTGGGGGTGGCGGCGGCGGCCACGGTGGTGGCGGTGGCCGCCGAGGCGGGGTGCGGCTGGACGGTCGCGGCCGTGGCGGCGAGCACCAGGCCGGTCGCGGCGAGGGCGGCCGGACGGACGGCCTTCGAAGCCCTGATCATCTGTTGATCTCCTCGTACCGTGGAAGGGGGCGGCACAGACGTGTGCTACGCGCGTAGGCGCACCGGCACGGTCCCATGGTGAGGTAAGCGGGGCTTGAACGGAACACGTCGACTCGGCGGAGTCCCACCCGGTGCCCCGTCACCTGCCGGCCCGTCACCGGTCCTCCTTGCGGCGCGGCTCCACGAGCCGCCCCGGGAGGGCGCGCGGCGCACCGGCAGCGGCGGGGGGCGCCGGCCGGGCACCTGACGGAACGGCACCGGCCCGACCGGGAGCGGAACGGCGGGTGGGGCGTCCGCCGCAGGTGCTCAGGCACACCTGCGGTGGACGCCCCGGGGGCGGCCGGTCCACCAACCGGCCGCCCCGGTCAGGGGGTAGCGGTCAGGGGCGGGTCAGCCGGCCGCGGCCAGGCGGAAGGCCTGGGCCGGGCCGCCGGTGCAGGACCACTGCTGGAGGCGGGCGCCGTCGGCGGTGGAGACGTCGGTGACGTCCAGGCACTTGCCGCTGTTGCGGTTGACCAGCGTCCAGTTGCCGTCGGAGCGCTGGACGGGCTTGAACTGCTGGTTGGCGCCGGAGGACCACTGCCAGGTCTGGAGCTTGGCCCCGTCGGTGGTGGCGGCGCCGGTGACGTCCAGCACCTGGGCGCCGGCGGCGGCGTTGCGGTTGGTGATCCGGTAGTAGCCGCTGTCGGTGGCGGTGAACCGCCACTGCTGGTTGGTGCCGGTGCCGCAGGCCCACTGCTGGACGGCGGTGCCGTTGGCGGTGCCCCGGTCGGCGGCGTCCACGCACTTGCCGGAGTTGGCGTTGGCCAGGGTGTACCAGGCCGCGGTGTCGATCGGACCGCCCGTGCTGCCGCCGCCGGTGGGTGCGCCGGGCCAGGTGAAGGTGGCGACCGCGCCGGCCGGGAGGTCGTAGACCAGCGAGCGGCCGCCGTCGCTGATCGAGAAGTGCTGGGAGCCGCCGGTGGCGTTGAGCACCACGGCGCCGCGCGAGCCGTCCGGGTTCAGGAAGGCGACGTCCTGCAGGCCGCCGCCGCCCTGGCTGGTGGAGCCGATCCGGTGGGCGCCGGGCTGGACGAACTTGGAGAGGTGGCCGAGCGCGTAGTACTCGGCGTTCTTGCGGTAGGTGCCGCCCGAGACCTCCAGCACGCCGTTGCAGTTGGTGGAGCAGTTCCCGTACTGCGGGCCGCCGTTGGCGTCCAGGGCGACGTTCCACAGCACCGCGGTGCGGCCTCCGCTGCGCAGGTTGCGGATGATCAGGTTCTCGGTCTGCCACTTCAGCGTGTCGCTGAAGGTCTGCGCCGGGGTGGCGGAGTCGGTGCCGGTGCACTCGGTGAAGAACACCGCCTTCCCGGTGTTCGCGACCTGCTGCTCGGCCTCGGGCTGGCCGCCGTAGCAGTGGAACGCGGCGCCCTTGAGCCGGGCCACCGAGGCGTCCTGGGAGAGCACGGTCAGCGGGAAGGAGGTGTCGTCCCAGTTGTGGTCGTACGCGTAGAGGTCGGTGGGCAGGCCGGCCGCGGTCAGCTTGCCGTCCAACACCTTGAGGAAGTCGGCCTGTTGGGCGGCGGTCATCCCGGTGGAGGGGTAAGTGGTCTGGAACTTCGGTTCGTTGGCCACCGTCAGGTCGCTGATCGGGGCGCCGGCCGCGCCGTACGCCTGGATCGCCTTGACCAGGTAGTCGGCGAAGTCCCCGTAGTTCTCCGGCTTCAGGCTGCCGCCGTTCAACGAGCCCGAGGTCTTCATCCAGGCGGGCGGCGACCACGGGGTGCCCATGATCCGGATGTTCGGGTTGACCGCCCGGGCCTGGGCGATCGCGGGCAGGATCTCCTGCTGGTCGCGGGCGATGGAGAACGAGCCCCTGGTGTCCTCGTACGAGTAGAACGGCAGGTGGGAGACGAAGTCGGAGGCGCCGAGCGGCTGGCGCAGGTAGTTCAGGCCGATGCCGCCGCCGGCGGTGGAGAACAGGTCGTTCATCAGGGCGGCCCGGGTGCCGGCGGACAGGCCGGCCACCAGGTGGGCGGAGGACTCGGTGAACGCGGCGCCGAAGCCGACCAGCGGCTGCTGCACGTCGGCCGCGTCGACGGCGATGTCCTGCGCCTGCGGGGCGGTGGCCGAGAACGGGGCGGACGCGGCCTGGGCGAGGCGGCTGCCGCCGTCGGCGGTGGTGATCCAGACCTGGGCGGTGGTGTCGGCGGCCCCGGCGGCCGTGCTGCCGGCGGTGGCCAGGCCCGCGGCGGCCAGGGCGAGGGCCGCGGCGAGGCGGGCGGTGCGGTGCGGTCCGTGCATGGGACTGCTCCTCGTGGGGGTGGGGGTGGGTGGGTGTGACGGGGGGTCAGCGGTAGAGGCGGACGTCCGCGAGGCTCCACCAGTTGGGCGCGTCGGCGGTGCCGGTGATCCGCAGGTAGCGGGCGCGGGTGTCGCGCGGCAGGTCGACGGTGGTGAGCTGGCCGGTGCCGGCGCCGGTGGCGAGCGGACGCCAGCGGGCGCCGTCGTCGCTCGCCTCGATGCGCCAACCACGGGCGTAGTCACCGGGGTTGTCGCCGCTGTCGAGGGCGATCCGGTCGAAGGCGGTGCGCCGTCCGAGGTCGATCCGCAGGTACTGGCCGGGGGCTTGGGCCGCGCCGCTGGACCACCGGGTGGAGGCGTCCGCGTCGATCGCCGCCTGCGCGTCGGCGGCGGCCGGCTGGGCGGTCGCGGTGGCGCCGGTGAGCGGCACTTCGCGCCGGTCCGCCCTGGGCGCGCCCGACTTGGGCCAGCTGAAGGTGGCCAGCGCGCCGCCGGGCAGGGTGTACTCGAAGCTCTGCCCGCCGACCGCGACGGCGAAGTCGCGCGGCGCGTCGTTCTCGTTGTGCACCACCAGCACGGTCGACCCGTCCGGGTCGGTGAACGCGACGTCGGTCAGCTGCCCGTTCCAACTCGGCGTGCCGAAGCTGGTGCTGGCGATCCGGACGGCGCCGGGGCGGACGAACTTCGACAGGTGGCCGATGGTGTAGTACTCGGCGCCGGTGGTGACGGCGTGGTCGTCGTGCACGGTCAGCAGGGCGGTGCAGGTGCCGCAGCCGCCGTTGTGCGGGCCGTCGTGCCCGTCCAGCGCGATGTTCCAGTTCAGCACGGACTTGGCCCAGTTGCGGGTGGCGCCGACGGTCAGGTTGCGGGCGTGCCAGGTGAGCGTCCCGCGGAAGGTCTGGGCCGGGGTGTCGTCGGGGCCGTGCGAGCCGGAGCACTCGGTGAACCAGACGCCCTTGTCGGGGTGCGCGTCGTGCAGCGCGCTCTGCGCGGACGGGTCGCCCGCGTAGCAGTGGTAGGCGGTGCCGGCCAGCCACTTGGCGGCGTCGCCGTCCAGCAGCCGGTACGGGTAGTCGGTCTCCGGGTCCTCGCCGGGCGGGGTGTTGGCGACGTCGTCCGGGTGGGTGGCCCAGTTGTGGTCGTAGCCGAGGATCTTCGTGCGCGGGCTGGCCTCCTTCAGCAGCGGCCCGAGCGCCTCCACCACCTTCTCCTCCTGCTCGGCGGTCAGGTCGGTGCCCGGGTACGCGTTGGGCTTGCGGTTCTGCGGCTCGTTCTGCACCGTCAGGTAGTCGACCGGGACGCCCGCCGCCGCGTACGCCCGCACGAACTTCACCAGGTAGCGGGCGTACGCGTCGTAGACCGCCGGGTCGTCCTTGAGCCTGCCCTCCAGCAGCGAGTCGCTGGTCTTCATCCAGGCGGGCGGGCTCCACGGGGTCGCCACCACCTTCAGCTCCGGGTTGAGCCGCCGGGCCTGGCGGAGCAGCGGGAGGACCTGCCGCTCGTCGTGGGCGATCGAGAAGCGGCTCAGCGCGAAGTCGCTCTGCCCGGCCGGGACGTCGTCGTAGGTGTAGTGCGCGGCGGCGGCCGTGAAGTCGGAGGAGCCGATCGGCTGGCGGACCATGCTGATGCCGATCCCGCTCGCGGGGTCGAAGAGGCGGCGCAGGGCGGCGTCCCGGTCGGCCGGGGAGAGGGTGCTCAGGACGGCGGCGGTGGAATCGGTGATCGAGGCGCCGAAGCCGTCCATGGTCTGGAAGGCCCGGCCCGGGTCGACGGTGATGGTGGTGCGGACGGACGCCCCCGGGTGGAACGCCACCGAGGGGCGCTGGTGCAGCAGTTCGGCGCCGTCCGGGGTGGTGACCCAGACCCGGACCTCGGCCGGTCGGGACGGGCCGTGCGGCGGGGCGGGGGCCGCGCCGGTCAGGCCCAGGGCCACGGCGGCGGCCGTGGCGGTGCCGAGCACGCGTCGGTACATCGGATTCCTCTCGCCTTGACTTCATGAAACAAAATGAAACGTTTCTGACATCTTTGCGTGCGTTCAGGAAACGGCACCGGCTTTCCCTCTGTCAAGATTCCTGCACCCCTTGCGATTTGGGAGTTGTATGATCGCCTCCATGAAACGAAACGATGAAACAAATGGGTAGGCCGAAGTCGACGCGGGTCACCGTCCGGGAGATCGCGGCCGCCGCCGGGGTCTCCCCCGCGACCGTCTCCCGCGTCCTGACCGGGCAGGCCACCGTCGCCGAGGAGACCAGGACCGCCGTCCGCGCCGCGATGGAGCGGCTCGGCTCCCCCGAACCCGCCGCGCCCCGGCGGACCGCCCGGCCCGGCGCGGTGTTCGTCCGCTGCCCCTACCTGCTCACCGACTACTTCGGCACCATCGTCACCGCCGTCGCCGAGGCGCTCGACCGGCACGGCCGGGAGCTGATCCTCAGCGCGGGCGGCGCCGCCCAGCACAACGGGGCGCTGGCCGCGCTGCCCCGCCGCCGCGACCTCGCCGGGGCGCTGCTGATCCTGCCCGTCGAGGAGGGCGCCGAACTCGAGCGACTGCGCCGCCGGGAAGTCCCGTTCGTGGTCATCGACCCCCGCACGCCCGTCCCCCGGGACATCGCCGCCGTCTCCGCGTCCCACTTCACCGGCGCCCGCAACCTCACCGCCCACCTGGTCGCGCTCGGCCACCGCCGGATCGGCTTCATCAACGGCCCCGCCGACTGGCTCGCCTCCTCCTCCCGCTTCGCCGGCCACACCGCGGCCCTGGCCGAGGCCGGCGTCCTCATCCCGCCGGAACTCGTCACCCACATCGAACCCACCAGCGACTGGGGCCACACCGCCGCCGCCCGGCTCCTCGACCTCCCCCGGCCCCCCACCGCCCTGGTCGCCTTCAACGACAAGGCCGCCATCGGCGCCCTCCGCGCCGCCCACGAACGCGGCCTGCGCGTCCCCACCGACCTCTCCATCGTCGGCTTCGACGACGACTACCTCAGCCGCACCTCCATCCCCACCCTCACCACCGTCCGCCAACCCCTCGAAGAACTGGGCGGCCTGGCCGTCAGCCTGCTGCTGCGCCTGATCGAGGGCACCGCGGTCGAGGCCCTCCACGTGGAACTCGCCACCGAACTGATCGTCCGCGAATCCACCGGGCCGGCCCCGGGCGCGGCGCCGTGAGAACGCCCTGCGGGCGGGCGGGGGGACGCAGGGCGCGGGTGGGGCGGACGGTGCGGGCCGGGGTGAACTGACGGCGCGTCAGGAGGGCGCGGGTGTTTGGGGAGCCGCGCACGGGTCACCCGAACCCGGGAGCGAACCGAACAGGGCGGCCCCGAACGGGTGGCGCCCGGGTCAGGAGGCAGAGCATGTCCAGCGGTCTGATCGTGGCGATCGTCGTGATCGCCGTGGTGGTGGCGGCGCTCGGTGCGTTCGCCCTCCACCGCCACCGACAGCAGCACCCCAGCCTGAGCCGCCGGTTCGGGCCCGAGTACGAGCGCACCGTCGCCCGGTACGACGGCGACACCGCCGCGGCCGAGCGCGAGCTCGCCCGCCGGGTGGAACGCCACCGGGAGCTGACCCTCACCCCGCTGAGCGGCGAGGAGCGCGCCCGGGCCGAGCAGGAGTGGGCGCAGGTGAAGACGCGCTTCGTCGACGATCCCCGGCAGGCCCTGGCCGAGGCGGAAGCGCTGCTGGCCCGGGTGGCCCGCGACCGCGGCTACCCCGACTCCGACGTGGACGCGCAGATCGACACGATCTCGGTCGACCACGGCGAGCACGTCGAGTCCTACCGGACGCTGCACGCGCTCTCCCGGCCGGACGGCGCCGGGCGCGCCGGGCGGACCCCGGACACCGAGGAGCAGCGCGCGGCCCTGCTCCGGGCCCGGGAACTGTTCGTCGCGCTGGTCGGCAGCGGCGACGAGCCCGAACGCGCCCCCGCCCGCACCACGACCGGGGCCAAGGCGTCGACCGCCCGCCACGCCCGGCGGCTGCCGACCCAGCGCGAGCACCACGCCTGAGCGCCGACCCGGGCGACCCACCCCTCACGGAGACGGAGGACGACATGACCATCAGCGACCACGGCCACCACGCCGACTCCCGCGACACCGACACCGACCGCGACACCTACCGCGACACCGACACCGACCGCGACATCCACCGCGACGCCGGCCGCGACGCCGGGACCGACCGAGGTACCGACCCCGGACGCGGCACCGGCCCGGGCACCGACCCCGCTGCCGACCCCCGCGCCCCCCGCACCGCGCAGGGCCCCACCCCGGTGCCCGCCGCTTCCACGGACACCATCCGCATGGCCAAGACCGCGGAGCAGGACCACCGGCAGGACCGCGACCAGGGCCGCGACCGAGACCGCGACCACCTCCGCGCGCTCCCCGGCACCGGGAACCCGACCGCCACGGACGGCGCCACCGGCCCGATCCTGCCGCCGGAGCTGGCCTCGCGGCTGAACGACCGGCTGGACCACGCGGTGGGCACCTTCGTGGACGACCCGGACCGGGCCGTGCGGGAGGCGGACGAGGCGCTGGAGGAGACGGTGCGGCGGCTGACCGACGCCCTGGGCCGGCGCCGCGCCGCGCTGCGCGACTCGTGGCACGCCGACGGCGGCGGCACGCACCGGGAGACGGTGAGCGACCCCTCCCGCACCGAGGACCTGCGCCTCTCGCTCCGCGCGTACCGCGACCTGCTCCAGCACCTGCTCGCGGCCTGACCCCGCCCCGACGGCGGGACGCCGGGGAGACGGAACCGCGAGACGATCGAAGGGCCCGACCGCTCCGTACGGAAGCGGCCGGGCCCTCGGGGTGCCGGGAGGAGGACCGGACGGTCAGCCGACGGAGGAGTAGGCGATGATGCCGCGCCGCATGCCGTCGACCGCCTTGCGGGCGGTCCTGCGCAGGTCGGTGTCGTCGCCGGCGGCGTCCTGGATCTGGCCCAGGACGTCGATGAGCTGCTTCGTCCAGCGGACGAAGTCGCCGGCGGGCATGTCGGCGTCGCGCAGCACGGCGTCGAGGTCGTGGCCCAGCGCCCAGCGGTAGGCCGTCCAGGCGAAGCCGAGGTCGGGTTCGCGCTGGCCGACGCCCTCGGCGGTGGAGATCTTGTGCTGCTCCTCCAGCGCGTCGAGCCGGCCCCAGATCCGGACCATCTTGCCGAGGGCGTCCTTGGTGCCGCCCTCGGGGACGCGCGGGGCGACCGCGTCGTCGGACTGGCGGGCCTCGTAGACCAGCGCGGAGGCGCAGGCGGCGAGTTCGGCGGCGGCGAGGCCGTTCCAGACGCCTTCGCGGATGCACTCGGAGGCGAGCAGGTCGAGTTCGCCGTAGAGCCGGGCGAGGCGCTTGCCGTCGTCGGTGACGGTGTCGCCGCGCAGGTAGCCGAGGTCGGTGAGCAGGCCGCAGACCCGGTCGAAGGTGCGGGAGATGGTGTGGGTGCGCGAGCGCATCCGCCGTTCGAGGAGCTCGGTGTCCCGGTGCAGGCGGTGGTAGCGCTCGGACCAGCGGGCGTGGTCCTCGCGCTCGTCGCAGCCGTGGCAGGGGTGCTGGCGCAGGGCGGTGCGCAGCCGGCTGATCTCGGGGTCGTCGGCGGCGGCGGCGCGGCCCTTGCGGAAGCGCTCGGGTTCGAGGTGGCCGGCCTTGGTGCGCAGCGCGGAGGCGAGGTCGCGGCGGGACTGCGGGCTGCGCGGGTTGAAGGACTTGGGGATGCGCATCCGGTCCATCGCGGCGACGGGGTGCGGGAAGTCGATCATCGCGAGGCGCTTGACCTGGCGCTCGGCGGTGAGCACGACGGGGCGCGGGCCGTCCTGGAAGTCCGGGTGGCGGGGGCCGCCGCGGCCGAGCCCGTTGCGGCTGACCGGGGGCAGCCCGGGGTCGAGGACGAGCGCGAGGCCGGCGAACTTGCCGGTCGGGACGTGGATGATGTCGCCGGGCCTGAGCTGCTCGATCGCCTCGACGGCGGCGGCCCGGCGCTGGGTGGAGCCTTCGCGGGCGAGCTCGTTCTCGCGGTCCTTGAGTTGCCGGCGCAGCGACATGTACTCCTCGAAGTCGCCGAGGTGGCAGGTCATCGACTCGCGGTAGCCCTCCAGCCCCTCCTCGTTGCGCTGCACCTGCCGGGCGATGCCGACCACCGAGCGGTCGGCCTGGAACTGCGCGAAGGAGGTCTCCAGCAGTTCGCGGGAGCGGTGCCGCCCGAACTGGCCGACCAGGTTGACGGCCATGTTGTACGAGGGGCGGAAGGAGGACTTGAGCGGGTAGGTGCGGGTGCCGGCCAGGCCGGCCAGCGCCTCCGGGTCGAGGCCGCGCTGCCACAGGACCACCGCGTGGCCCTCGACGTCGATGCCGCGGCGGCCCGCCCGGCCGGTGAGCTGGGTGTACTCGCCGGGGGTGATGTCGGCGTGGGTCTCGCCGTTCCACTTGACCAGCTTCTCCATGACCACCGAGCGGGCGGGCATGTTGATGCCGAGGGCGAGCGTCTCGGTGGCGAAGACCGCCTTGACCAGACCCTGGACGAACAGCTCCTCGACGACCTCCTTGAACCGGGGCAGCATGCCGGCGTGGTGGGCGGCGATGCCGCGTTCCAGGCCGTCCAGCCACTCGTAGTAGCCGAGGACGTTCAGGTCCTCGTCGGGGATGTCGCGGCAGCGCTCCTCGACGAACTGGCGGACCTTGAAGCGGTCGGCCTCCCGGTTCAGGCGCAGGCCGGAGTTGAGGCACTGCTGGACGGCGGCCTCGCAGCCGGCCCGGCTGAAGATGAAGGTGATCGCGGGGAGCAGGCCCTCGGCGTCGAGCCGGTCGATGACGTCGACCCGGCCCGGCGTCCAGATCCGGCCGGGGCGGCCGGCGGGCATCGAGCGGCCCCGGCCGCGGGCGAACCTGTCCCGGCCGCGGTCGGCCTCGGAGCGGGCCAGCCGCACCAGTTCGGGGTTGACGGCCTTGGCGGGGTTCTTCAGGCTGCCCTTGGGGCGGCCGTCCCGGTCGGGGCTGGCGAACAGGTCGTACATCCGGTTGCCGGCCATCACGTGCTGCCAGAGCGGGACGGGGCGGTGCTCGGAGACGATCACCTCGGTGCCGCCGCGGACGGTGTCCAGCCAGTCGCCGAACTCCTCGGCGTTGGAGACGGTCGCGGAGAGCGACACCAGCGTCACCGACTCGGGGAGGTGGATGATGACCTCCTCCCAGACGGCGCCGCGGAAGCGGTCGGCGAGGTAGTGCACCTCGTCCATCACCACGTAGCCGAGGCCGTCGAGGGCGTGGGAGCCCGCGTACAGCATGTTGCGCAGGACCTCGGTGGTCATCACGACGACCGGCGCGTCCCCGTTGACGGAGTTGTCGCCGGTGAGCAGGCCGACCTTGGCCTGGCCGTAGCGCTTGACCAGGTCCGCGTACTTCTGGTTCGACAGCGCCTTGATCGGCGTGGTGTAGAAGCACTTGCGGCCGGCGGCCAGCGCCAGGTGGACGGCGAACTCGCCGACGATGGTCTTGCCGGAGCCGGTCGGCGCGGCGACCAGCACGCCCTGGCCGGCCTCCAGGGTGCGGCAGGCGCGGACCTGGAAGTCGTCGAGCGGGAAGTCGTACAGCTGCTGGAAGCCGTAGAGGGCGGTCGCCTGCTCCTTGGCCCGCTCGCGGGCGGCGGCGTAGCGCTCGGCGGGGCTGAGATCCTCCTCGGCGACGCTCCGGGCCGCGGGGGCGAGCTGCTCTTCGGGCTTGGGGCTGCTGGGCACTGGCGTCACCTGTTCTTCCCGTGAGTGTGGCCGGACGAGAACGCAGACGGCGACGCCTGCGGCTGCGGGGCCGTGGCCCGGAGGGGCGACGGGGCGCAGCGGGTGCGTGGGGTGTGGTGATCGAGCATCTCAGCCTGAGATTACCCGTCTGGAGTGACATCAACATCAGACTTTTCCGGCGGTTCCGCCGGTGGCGACGGTCGGCGGGCCCCCTCCCCCGTCCGCCCCCGCAGGAATCGTGTACGCGTGAACTGTTCACATCCGTAGTTGCAAATGTCTTCAAGCGGTCGGCAAACCGGCACCGCTCGATCTCAGTCGAGCCAGAAGCGAAAGATTCCGATCAACACTCGGCCGCAGTGCGGTCCCGTTCCTACAGTCGTGCCGAACCGACCACCAGCCACGACAGGAGACAGGCGATGGCGAACCTCGAAACCTCGCTCAAGGAAGCCATGACCATCGAAGGAGCCATCGGGGTGGCCCTGGTGGACTACGGGAGCGGCATGGCGCTCGGCACCCTCGGGGACGGCGGCGAGCTCGACCTGAACGTCGCCGCGGCCGCCAACACGGACCTCGTCCGTGCCAAGATGCGGGCGATGGAAATGCTCAACCTCCACGACGACGGCATCGAGGACATCCTGGTCACCCTGACCGGTCAGTACCACCTGATCCGGCCGCTCACCACGTCCAGCGGGCGCGGCCTGTTCCTGTACCTCGCGCTCAACCGCACGCGGTCCAACCTGGCGATGGCCCGGCACCAGTTGAAGCGGATCGAGTCGACGCTGGAGGTCTGAGCGCGGGGCGGCGGCCCGCGTGCCGCCGGAAAAGGGGAGGAAGCATGCCCGTACCGCTCTACCAGGCCAAGGCCGAGTTCTTCCGGATGCTCGGCCACCCGGTGCGAATCCGGGTCCTCGAACTGCTCCAGGCCGGACCGACCCCGGTGCGCGACCTGCTGCCCGAGCTGGACGTCGAACCGTCCAGCCTCTCCCAGCAGCTCGCCATCCTGCGCCGCTCCGGCCTGGTCACCGCGACCCGCGAGGGATCGACCGTGGTGTACGCCCTGGCCGGCGCGGACGTCGCCGAGCTGCTCCGGACGGCCCGGCGCATCCTCACCGAACTGCTCGCCGACCAGGGCATGCTGCTGGAGGAACTGCGCGCCGCCCGCTGACCGTTCCGGCCCGCGGGGCCGGGGCCCGGCCGGCGCAGGACGGTTCCCGCGGCCGTGCCCAGGAGGCTGAGTGCGAGGGCCGCGAACCGCTGTGACCTGCGCATGGATCCCCGTTCCGTAAACGGTTGTTCGAATCGGACCCCGGCGCGATAGCAGCGACCAAGATCGTCTGACTACCGGTCAGTACGGCCGCCGGGCCCGCGGGGGCGGACCGCGACCCGGGTGTTCGGGGCCCGGTGGACGGCGGCCATCACGACCCCGGGGAACGGCGGAGTTTCTGGCTGACGAGCAGGCCGTTGTCTGTGGGCTCGCACCCGTCCCGAGCACGAGGCGTCTGGATTATCGACCGGGCGCGGGCCGCCGGCGCCCAAGGGTCGTCCCGTGACTGCTGGTTGTCACAGGGCGGCGTACAGGTCCCGGACGTACCAGTCGAAGCGTGTGCCGTCCTTGCTGCGCGTCGGCCTCCCGGGGGTGAACCCTGCCCGCTGCGCCACTGCGGCAGATGCGGGATTCTCCGGCTCCACCTGGATCACCGCCTCCGTCCCGCCCTCACTCGCCGCGTACCGGGTCGCCAACAGGACCGCGCGGGTAGCCAGTCCGTACCCGCGCCAGGACGGATAGAGGCCGTAGGCGACGTTCACCTGGCCGGGCGCCAGACCTTCTCCTGCGAACCGCAAGTCGACCGTGCCCGCGAGCACCTCGCCGGCGCCCGTCCGGATGCCGAACGCGCGCAGTGGCCCGGCGCTGTCCCACTGCTCCCGGCAGTGCCGGAAGTACGCTTCGATCCCCTCCCGCGTGCCGGGACCGCCGTTGAGCCAGCGGACGAGTAGCTCGTCCTCCCCCGCGAGGTGCGCCTGCACGTCGTCCAGGCGCAGGGGCGACAGAGTGATGATCCCGTCGGACAGCTTCACTTCACGCATCCGGTGATTCTTGACGCCGGGGCCGTGTCGCACCATCGGATTCTCCGCGACATCACGCGGAGCTCCCGGCCACAGGAGGTGGGGTCCCCGCGTGGCTGGTGTGATCACGGCGTCGGTGCCGTCCTGGATGGCCCCCTTCACCGGGCTGAGCCCGCGTGCCTTCGGGAAGCCGGTGACGGTTCTGCGTCGTGAGGGTGCGGATGCGGTACGCGAGGGCCGGCCGTGGAGCCTTATCGCCGAGCGGTCGAAGAACTACCGGTACTCCACCAACCACCGAGTAGTCATCGACGCCGGCACTCGTCTGGTCGTCGTGGTCGGCCGACCACCCGCCGGAAACCGCAACGACTGCGAGGCGTGGGAGGAGTCCGGCGCCGAGGCCGCCGTCGGCAAGACCACCACGATCGCCGACGGCGGCCACCCGGGCACCGGACCGGTCATCCCGCACCGCCGCGAGCGCGGCCAGACTGAACTCCCGTACTGGAAAGAAGAACGCAACACGTCCCACAAGCGGGTCCGCGCCCGCGTCGAGCACGTCCTTGCCGGCATGAAGACCTGGAAGATCCTCCTCGACCGCCGCCTCAAAGGCGACGGCGTCCACCACGCCATGCTCGGCACCGCCCGGATGCACAATCGCGCCCTCGCCGGATAGGCCGACGGTCGGTAGGGCAGCCTGCCACGCCCGAGGTGACTCAAAGACCGTTGACGGGACAACCCTCAGACCCGGCGGCCGAGGAAGGCCAGCAGCCGCGCATGCGCCGGCGCGGATTCCGAGGCCGGCCTCTCCGGCCCGAACATGCCGGGCCGGCGGAAGGCGTCCATGTCCATCTGCTGCATGCACGTGAGCAGGTCCTGGCACAGGTGCTGGTCGACCAGGTCGGTCCGGTCGATGGCGACCGCCAGGTCGACGCCGTGGACGAGCACTTCGGTGAGGTGGATCAGCGCCGCCATCGGCCCCGGAACGGGCCCGAATCCGAGGCGGACCTTCGCCTCGGCCAAGTCGGCGTCGGTAGCGGCTGCGTGCTGCCAGGCCGCGCGGTCGGCCTCGGCGGCGGCCCGGTAGGCGCCGGTGGGATCCGTGCCGAGCCAGTCGTCGTGGTGTTCACCTCCGGGGTCGGTGCCGGTCAGTTCGGCGGCGAAGATCCGCATGCCGCCGACCACGTGGTTGAGCGTCGTCCGCGCGTCCCATCCCGGGCAGGGGGTAGGGGCCGACCAGCCGTCGCCGACGTCGGTCGCCTCGACCACCGTGCCCGTCATGGCCAGTGCCCGGCCGATGCGGCGGACCACCGCGGGGCGGGTCATCACCGCATCCAGCCAGTCGTAGACCCGGGCGAACGCCAGCCGCTGGGCGCCGGACTGGCAGTGCGCCTCGGCTCCCTCCTCCTCGGTGAACGCCATGAACGTCCTCTCACACGTGAGGTGGGAGTACAGCTTCTCCGGCTGGCCCTTGAAGAAGCCGTCGTCCTCACCGGAGCAGACCAGCACGGGGCAGGAGATTCGCTCGGCGATGCCCTCGCGCAGGTGGTAGTCGAGGTAGGCGGCGCAGAACGCCCGCGGGCTGTCGGTGCCCATCGCGAACATTCCGTGCTCGATCGCCCACGTGAGGGTCGGGGCTGCCGCCATGGCCGTCTCGATCACCGTGTCGAGGCCCGGGTCGTGCGCGGCCCGCAGCCGGCGCTCGGCCTCCGCGCGGGGGAGGGCGAGGGGCGCCGTGCTGATGTCGCCGAGGTCGAAGACTCCGTCGAGGGCGACGACGGCGGCGATCCTCCGGTCGAAGGCGGCGGCGCGGGGGGCGAGATAGCCGCCCATGCTGGCGCCGAGCAGGGCCGTCCGCTCCGGGTCCACCCCCGGGAGCGTCACCGCGTGGTCGAGCACCGGGGTGACGACGTTCTCCCAGTCCGGACGGAATGTCAGCCCCTGGCGGTGGCGGGTTCCCGGCTGTCCGGGGCCGTCGAAGACCAGGACGGTGTAGCCGCGTTCGACGGCGGCGGCCGCACCGAAGAAGTGCATCTCCTCGGCGGTGCCGTCGAAGCCGTTGAACATCACCACGGTCGGGCGCGGAAGACCGGAGTCGTCGGGGTGGTAGAGGTAGCCGGGCAGGGTCGTGTCCTCGTAAGGGATCTCGATCGGCTCGATCGTGGGGGTGGACAGCTTCGCCGCCGTCCGGAAGCAGGCGACGGAGGCGTCGTAGGCGTGGCGGATGCGGGGGTCGGCGGCGTTGCCCTGCAGGAAGAACTCGGCGCAGCGGTAGTAGTTCGAGGCGCGCAGGAACCCGTCGCGGGCGCTGACGCGGTGGCCGCCCGCCCGGGAGGTGCGCGCCCGTTCGGCGACCCGGTCGGCCGTGGCCAGCCACTGGTCGTGCCAGCTGTCGTAGTCGCCGGGGGTGATGCGCTGGGCGGTGGTGGCGACCTCGCCGAAGTCGGCTCCGCCGTAGGCGATGTGACCGAGCGTCCGCAGGGTCTCGTACCAGAACGAAGGGTTGCCTGAGAAGAAGATCGGTTCCATCGGAGCTCCTAACGCAGTGGACGACTGCTTTAGCGGGACCATAGCTCCAGCGGGCGCGCAAACGCAATCCATCACTGCGTTAAGATGGTCGCCATGAAAGAGACCCGGACGCCGGCCACCCCGTCGGCACCGCCCCGCGCCCGCCGCCCGGGAGGCCGCAGCGCCCGGGTGCGCACCGCCGTCCTCCAGGCCGCCACCGAACTGATCGCCGAACGCGGCTACGGCACCTTCTCGGTGGCCGAGGTCGCCGCCCGCGCGGGCGTCGCCGACAGCAGCATCTACCGCCGCTGGGGAACCCTGGAGGCGCTGCTGATGGACGCGGTCGTCAGCCGCCTGACCGAGCACTCGCCCATGCCCGACACCGGCAGTCTCGACGGAGACCTGCGCTCCTTCGCCGCCAAGGTCGCCGAGGACGTCACGGGGCCGGACGGCCTGGCGCTGCTGCGCACGGTCGTCACCGCGCTGGCCACCGGCCCCGACGGCGAGTCGGCCCGTGACCGGTTCCTCGCCATCCGCTCCGAACAGCTCCAGGGGATGCTGGAGCGGGCTCGCGCTCGCGGCGAGGACGCCCCCGACGTACTGGAGGTGCTGGACGGCATCCTGGCGCCGATCTACGTCCGGGTGCTGTTCGGCGTCGTACCGCTGGCACCGGACTACATCGACGACCTGGTTGACCACATGCTCGCGCGTCGACCGGGGTGACCGCCTTGCCGACCGGAGTCCGGCATCGGAGTCCACCGAGAACGGTGGACGCACGGACGGCATGCGGCACCCACCACACCGGCCGCTCCACCAAGGCGCCCCGGTTCCGCTCGCCCCCGCGCCGGACACTCCGAGTGCCGACCTTCGCGTCGGGTACGCGCGGTGCCCGACGCTCACCCAGGAACTCCGGTCGCGGCTCGACGCCCTGGCCGAGCACGGCGTTCCGCGCGACGAGCCGTTCTCCGAAGAGACCAGCACCCGCGTACGGATGCGGCCCCGGTTCGAGGCCGCGCTCGCGGTGCTGCGGCGCCCGGACGTGTTCCACGCGGCCAGCGCGGGCGCCCCGTCGACCGGCTTCCGGCTGTACGACACCGCGCACACCGAGCGGCACCCGGGCCTGCCGCAGGACGACCCGGAGGGGTGCGCGGCGGACTGCCTGATCGGCGACGCGCCGGGCCGAGCCGCCCGCTGCCGCCGATCCACGGCCCGGCGGACGACAACGCGCACCCCGCGCACACCCTGCTGCCGTCCGAGCGGGGCGTGGTTCACTGAACCCGCAGGCCGACGACTTGTAAAGACTTCTTTCTAAAGCTAGCTTTAGAACATGAGCGACGAGTTGCCGGCCATCCGGCTCACCGACCCGCGCGCCCTGCGCGCCTACACCCATCCCACCCGGATGGCACTGGTCGGCCTGCTCCGCCTGCACGGGCCGCTGACCGCGACCCGGGCGGCGGAACTGCTCGGCACCGAATCGGTGGCGAGCTGCTCCTTCCACCTGCGCCAGCTCGCCAAGTACGGCCTGGTGGAGGAGGCGGGCGGCGGACGCGGCCGGGAGAAGCCCTGGCGCGCGACCGCCGCCTTCACCAGCTGGGACGCCTCCCCCGCCGACCCGGAGCGGGCCGCCGCCACCGAGGCGCTGCAACGGGCCGTCCTGGACGGCTACTTCGCCCGCGCCACCAGCTGGCTGCTGCACCGCGGCACCGACACCCCCGAGTGGCGCGAGGCCGCCGGCTTCGGCGACAGCGCCGTCCTGGTCACCGCCGGTGAACTGGCCGAACTGAACGCCCGCGTCGAGGAGCTGGTCCGCCCCTACGTGGAGCGCCTGAGCGCCCCCGGACCCCGCCCCGCGGGCGCCCGCACCGTCCAGCTGATCCACCTCGCCGTCCCCACCGAGCAGCCCGGGGAGGCCGCGCCGTGACGCTCCTCGACACCCGCCCGGCCGGCCCGGTCCGCCGCCGGATACCCGAACTGCTGCACGACCCCGCCTTCCGCCGCTACTGGACCGGACAGACCGTCTCCTCGCTGGGCGACCAGATCACCCTGCTGGTCATCCCACTGATCGCGGTCTCCGCGCTGCACGCCGACGCCGCCCGGATGGGCTACCTGAGCGCCGCCGGGTACCTCCCCTACCTACTGCTCTCGCTGCACGCGGGCGGCTGGGCCGACCGCTACGGGCACCGCCGCCGGATGATGATCGTCACCGACCTGGCCCGCGCCGCCGTCCTGCTGACCGTCCCGATCGCCTACGCGGCCGGGGTGCTGACGCTGGCCCAGCTGTACGCGGTGGTGCTGGCCGTCGGCGCGCTGTCGGTGCTCTTCAACGTCTGCAACCCGCCGCTGTTCGTCGCCCTGGTGCCCGCCGAGCACTACCTGCGCGGCAACGCGCTGGTCAACGGCAGCCGGGCCGCCACCTACGTGGCCGGCCCCGGCCTCGGCGGCCTGCTGGTCCAACTCCTGGCCGCCCCGGCCGCGCTGGTGGTGGACGCGCTCTCCTTCCTGGTCTCGGCGGCCTTCCTGCGCCGGATCGACCCGGTCGAACCGCCGCCCGCCGAGGAGGGCCGCGGCGGCACCGCGGAGGGCATGCGCTGGATCCGGCGCGACCCGGTGATCCGGGCGACGCTGCTCGGCACCGCCACCGTCAACCTGTTCACCTTCGTCATCGGCGCGCTGTTCGTCCTCTACGCGACCAGCGAACTGCACTTCAGCGCGGGCCTGCTGGGCGCGGTGATGGCCGCCGCGGCGGTCGGCACGCTGCTCGGCGCGGCGGTCACCGGGCGGCTGTCGGCCCGGATCGGCGTCGGCCCGGCCCTGCTGTTCGGCCTGGTGCTCTTCCCCGCCCCGCTGCTGCTGGTCCCGCTGGCGGGCGGCTCGGTCGCCGCCTCCGCGGCGCTGCTGTTCGGCGCCGAGTTCCTCTCCGGCACGGGCGTGATGATCCTCGACATCACCGCCGGCGCGGTCTTCGCCGCCTGCATCCCCGACGCCCTGCGCTCCCGGGTCTTCGGCGCCTACCAGGCGGTCAACTACGGCGTCCGCCCGCTGGGTTCGCTGCTCGGCGGCCTGCTCGGCAGCACCCTGGGCCTGCGCCCCACGCTGTGGATCGCCGCCGTCGGCGCGCTCTGCTCCGGCCTGTGGGTGCTCTTCTCGCCCATCCCGCGGATGCGCGAACTCCCCGTCCAGGACGGGCCGCGGGCTCCGGGGGGCTGAACCGCCGCGCCGCGCCGCCTTCACCGTGATGCTCCAAAATCCACGCACCATAGCGCAATCGTGCATATGCCCGAGGGATATGGCGGAAAGTCTCGCCCTCCCGTGGCGGCGCCGGTAGCGTTGCGTCCTGGTCAGACTACCGCAGGTGAAGGCGGTGAAGGCGACGCACCGTGCCCCGCACGGTGGGGAGGGAACGCGGTACGTGCCCGGGATCGAGGAGTGCCTTGCGGAAGCCATGGGGATCACCGGCGCCCTGGGGGTCAGCCTGGTCGACTGGACCAACGGGCTGGCCATAGGCACCGCCGGACTCGGCCCCGACGGCGACCACGAGGTCGGGGCGGCCGACGCCACCGAGCTCGCCCGGGCGGTCACCCAGACGCCCTCGTTCGCCGACCAGCACACCGGCGCGCCGCCCGCCGAGGACGTCATCGTCACCTCCGGCGACAACTACCACCTGCTCCGCTTCGTCCCCGCGCCCTTCGACGCCAACGTCTTCCTCTACCTGCGGCTGGACCGGGGCCTCGCCAACCTGGCGATGGCCCGGCTGCGGCTGGCCGCCATCGCCGACCGGCTGGTGCTCTCCTGATGTGGCCCACCGACACCCTCGCCCCGACACCGCCCGCGCCACCCGGGCCGTCGGTGCCGCCACTGCCGGTGGCCTCACCCGCCCCGGCGCATCGGCCGGCGCCGTCCGGCGGGCGGTTCGGACCCGGAACCGAGGTGCCCGGCCCGTACCTGACGGCCGGGCCCACCGAGCCCCGGCCCACCGAGCCCCGGCCCGCCGAACCCCAGCCCCTCGTACCCCGGTCCGTGGCGCCGGAGCCCGTCGGCCCGCTCCCCGCAGACCCGCGGCCCGCCCCTCCGGCCGCCCGGCGGCGGGCCCACGCCGCACCGCTCCCCCGGCGCCGGCGCTCCAGCTGCGCACCCGCCACCACCTTCGAGGCCGCGCTGACCGACCTCGCCGCCGACGGCTCCACCGGCGCGCTGCACGGCCCCGGCGGCGCGGTGCACCTGGCGGGCGGCCTGGTGGTGCACGCCGAGGCGCCCGCCGCCGCGACCGTCGGCCACCTGCTGACCGGGGCCGGGCGGATCACCGTCCGCGAGTGGGAGGACAGCCTGCTGCTGGGCGCCGGGCGGCTCGCCGAGTACCTGGTGGCCGGCGGTCTGGTCGGCCCGGGCGAGCTCGAACTCGCCCGGCTGGCCGCCACCCTGGACGGCGCCCAGGACGCGCTGGCCCAGCACGACGGGGAGCTGCGCTTCGACCCGGCGGCCGAGCCGGCGTTCCGGCTGGCCCGTCCACTGTCGGTGCTGGAGCTGCGCGGCGCGGTCGGCCGCCGCCGCTCGCTGCTGGACGGCTGCTGGCCGTCCGCCGAGCTGGACCGCGCCCCGCTGCGGGCCACCGGCGCCGCCCCGACCCGCCGCACCGCGGTGCCGCACCGCCGCCGGCAGGCGCTGCTGGCCGCCGCCGACGGCACCCGTACCGCGCCCGAGCTGGCCCGGCTGCTGGGGCGCTCCACCTACGGCACGCTGCTGGACGTCCGGCAGCTGGCCGCCGCGGGGCTGCTGACCGCCCACCGGCCGGCCGCCGTCCCCGACCCGCCGCCGGCCGCCGTGCCGCAAGCCGCGCTGCCGGACGTGCTGTTGCCGCCCGCGCCGCGCTCCTACGACTCCTCGGACCCGGAGGTGGGCCTGCTGCTCCGACTACGCGCTGCCCTGGAGGCCCTGTGACCGCCCCGCCCGCCCGCCCCGTCCCGCCGACCGAGTCATGAAGCGGACCTTTCGACAACTGACCGCGAGGAGGACCCCCGTGCTGCCGGAAGCCGAGGTGCAGGCCGAACTGCGAGGTCTGCGGGCGAGGATTCCGCACCTGACCGGGTCGCTGGTGGCGACCATCGACGGCCTGGTGGTGGCGCACGACGCGCCCGCGCTGGAGCCGGAGGGCGTGGCCGCGCTGACCGCCGCCGCGCTGGGCGTGGGGTCGCGGCTCACCGAGGCGACCGGCCAGGGCGCCTTCCGGGAGCTGATCACCCGCGGCGAGCGCGGCTACACCGCGACGTACGCGGCCGGCGCGTACACGGTGCTGACCCTGCTGGCCGGTTCGCAGGCCAACGTGGGGCGGCTGCACCTGGAGGCCCGCCGGGCCGGGGCCCGGATAGCGGCCCTGGCCGACGCCGACCTCGACCGGACGACCTTCTGACCCCCGCCCCGCCCCCCGACACTCATCTCACCCTGCAACACGCCCGTCGCAGCAAGGATCTGACGGGTCGTCAATTCCTTTCACGGAAGAGGTACTTGGAAAAAATGGCTGCTGTGGAAACCGCACTGAAGGACATCATGAGCTCGATCGAGGGCACCATCGGTGTCGCCCTGGTCGACTACAACAGCGGGATGGCACTGGGCACCATCGGCGGCGGGTCGGACCTGGACCTGAACGTCGCGGCCGCGGGCAACACCGACGTGGTACGGGCCAAGCTGCGCGCGATGGAGCTGCTGAACCTGAACGAGGCGATCGAGGACATCCTGATCAGCCTCTCCACCCAGTACCACCTGATCCGGCCGCTGACCTCGCGCACCGGCAAGGGCCTGTTCCTGTACCTGGCGCTGGACCGGAACCGGGCCAACCTGGCGATGGCCCGGCACCAGTTGAAGAAGGTCGAGGCCGACCTGGAGGTCTGAGGCTCCCGCCTCCCGGCCCACGCGCGCAGGGTGAGCAGACCCCCGGCGGAGGCGCGGACGGACGGCTCCGTCCCGCCGACCGGGGTCTGCGCCCGGGCGACCGTCCCACCGGGGCAGTGCCGCACCAGCAGGTCGACGGCGCCGGGCCCGCGGTCGAACCCGATCCCCCCCCCGCACCCCGCTCCCCCGGTCGGGTCCGGGGCGGTGGGGGTGGTCATGTGGGAACTCCCGTCCTAATCGGCGGACTTGAGGCCGATCGTCGCGCAGTCGACCTGCGCGGACCGGATCGGCGAATCGAAGGCGCCGGCGATGCCGGAGCCGACCAGCAGCGGCGTCTTCTGCCACACCGGCGGGACGGCGGGCGAGGCGTCCGTCATCTTGGCGTCCAGGTGGTCCGTGGCGGCGATCCGGTCGAGTTCGGCGTTGACGGCCGGGCCGCTCCTCCCCGCCGCCGACGATGGAGTTGACGGCGGTCGGGTCGACGGTGGTGATCGTGACGCCGACGCCGACCCGCTTGAGGGCGGCCTGGATCGCCTCGGCCAGCAGCTGCTCCGCCTTCTCCGGGTCGCCCGCGGGCTTGATCGCGAAGTGGTCGCCCGGGGCGCCGTCGAGGTGGAAGGTCCAGGCCCTGGCGCCGGCCCAGACCGAGGGCTGCCGAGATGGCCGCCGCGAGAGCGGCGCGGGGACGCCCGCCGTGTGCCGCTCCGGGAAGGGGGCCGGTCCGCCGCTCAGAGGGGATCCGTACCGCCCGAGGTCTGGTCCGACCGAGGCGTGACCAGTAACATAATAATGTGAAATTGCACTGCGCGATGAGAGGCCGGGCCATCTCGCCGACCTGTGCCGTTCCAGGCCCGCTCCCACGGTGCGATTCGCCTTCCCCCAACCGAGTTGCCTCAGCTCGACCAGGTCAGAGGAGCCCCCGACGATGGCCGACCAGCCCACCCTGAACACCGGCAGCCACGACCTGCCGGTCACCCCCGCGCTGGAGGCCCACATGGCCGGCCAGTGGGCCGCCACCCCGCTGCCCGCCGACGAGCGCGTCCCCGGCTACGCGTACTTCCCGGCCCGCCGCGCCAGGCTCGCCGCCGCCTTCCCGGGCGAGCGGCTGCTCGTCCCCGCCGGGCGGCTCAAGGTCCGCAGCAACGACTGCGACCACCGCTTCCGCCCGCACAGCGCCTACGCCCACCTCACCGGCCTGACCGGCGAGGAGCAGGTCGGCCACGTCCTGGTGGTCGAGCCCGACGGCGAACCCGTCCTCCACCTGCACCCCCGCTCCGACCGGGCCGACGGCTCCGCCGAGTTCTACCGCGACCGCCGCTACGGCGAGTTCTGGGTCGGCCGGCGCCCCGACCTCGGCGAGAGCGCCCGGCTCACCGGCCTGCGCACCGCCCACCTCGACGACCTGCCGAAGCTGCTCACCGGCTCCGTCCCCACCCGCGTCCTGGCCGGCGTCGACCCGGTCCTCGACGCCCTGACCGGCCGCCCCGCCGCCGAACACGCCGTGCCCGACGGGCAGTTCGCCGCCGCGCTGGCCGAACTGCGCCTGGTCAAGGACGCCTGGGAGGTCGAACAGCTCCAACTCGCCGTCGACCACACCACCACCGGCTTCGAGGACGCCGTGCGCGCCCTGCCCGCCGCGCTGCGCCACCGCCGGGGCGAGCGCCTGCTCGAAGGCGCCTTCAACGCCCGCGCCCGCGCCGAGGGCAACGGCACCGGCTACGAGACCATCGTCGCCTCCGGCGCGCACGCCTGCGTGCTGCACTGGATCCGCAACGACGGCCCGCTCGACCCCGCCGAACTCCTGCTCCTCGACGCCGGCGTGGAGACCGATACCCTCTACACCGCCGACGTCACCCGCACCCTCCCCCTCTCCGGCACCTTCTCCCCCGCCCAGCGCGACGTCTACGAACTCGTCCTGGCCGCCCAGAGCGCCGGCATCGCCGCCCTGCGCCCCGGTGCCTCCTTCCGCGAGTTCCACCGGGCCGCGATGCGGGTCATCGCCGAGGGCCTGGCCGAGTGGGGCCTGCTCCCGGTCTCCGCCGAGGAGTCGCTCCGCGAGGACTCCGGCCTCCACCGCCGCTACACCCTCTGCGGCAGCGGCCACATGCTCGGCCTCGACGTGCACGACTGCGCGAAGGCCCGCGCCGGGGCGTACCTGGACGGCGTCCTGGAGGAGGGCATGGTCCTCACCGTCGAACCCGGCCTCTACCTCCAGCCCGACGACCTCACCCTGCCGCCCGCCCTACGCGGCATCGGCGTCCGCATCGAGGACGACCTCGTGATCACCGCCGACGGCGCCCGCCTGATGTCCGGCGCCCTCCCCCGCGAGGCCGACGCGATCGAATCCTGGATGGGCGGCCTGCTGGGCTGACCGGCCTCCCCGCACCGGCCTCCCCGCTCAGCCCGCCCGCAGCGCCTCCCGCCACAGCTCCCGGGTGACGTCCGCCGCGCGGCCCGCCCGGGCCTCGCGGTGCGCGGTGCCCGCCCACAGGTGCATCGCCGTCAGGTCCTCCGCGCGGCTCGCGGCGGCCCGGAGCGGCTGGGTGAGGTGGTGCACCTCCGGGTACGCCGCCGGGGCGCGGCCCTCGTGCCGGTCGGTGAAGGCGTTGCGCAGGGCGCGGGCCGGACGGCCGGTGAAGGCGCGGGTGACGGTGGTGGCGTCCAGTTCGAGCAGGGCGCGGCGGTGCGCGGCCGAGGCCCCGGACTCGTCGGTGCGCAGGTACGCGGTGCCGAGCTGGACGGCCGCCGCGCCCGCCCCGAGGGCCGCCGCGATCGCCGCTCCGCTCCCCAGCCCGCCGGCGGCGATCAGCGGGAGCGGGGTCACCTCCTGCACGGCGGCGAGGAGCGGGAGCAGCGGAAGGGTGCCCGGCCGGTCCTCGGCGCGGTGGGTGGCGCGGTGACCGCCGGCCTCTGGGCCCTGGACGACCAGCGCGTCGAGGCCGAGCGCGGTCGCGGCGCGGGCCTCCTCGGGGCTGGTGACGGTGCCGAGTTGGCGCAGGCCCGCCAGCCGGAGGGCGGCGGCCTCGGCGGGTTCGGGCAGGCCGAAGGTGTACGACACCCATGCGACGCCGTCGGTGGGGCCGTGCAGCAGCGCGTCGAGCTTGGCGTCCCAGTCGTCCCGGTCGGGCGGGATCTCGGCGGGCAGTTCGACGCCCCGGCGCAGCGCCTCGGGCAGCAGCCGTTCGCGGTAGGCGGCGACCGGGCCGGGCGCGGCGGGCGGCCCGGGCACGAACAGGTTGACCCCGAACGGCCGGTCGGTCGACTCCCTGGTGCGCTGGACCTGTTCGATCATCCCGCCGGTGTCGCGGTAGCCCGCGGCGAGGAACCCGAGGCCGCCCGCGCCGTTGAGGGCGGCGACCAGTTCGGGGGTGCTCGCCCCGCCCGCCATCGGTGCGGCGATCAGCGGCACCGCCAGGTCGAAGTCCATCGCGCTCCTCCACCACCGAAACCCGCCCGGTCCCCCGCGCGTCCACCCTACGTCCGCCGGCCCGGCCGTCCCGTACGGCCTGCCGGCCCGACCCGTCCCCGCCCCCGTCTTCCCTCCCCCCCCCCGCCCCCCCGACCCGTCCCCGCCCCTGTCTCCCGTCCCACCCCAGCCACCGCCACCGCCACCGCCGACACCCTCTCGCGGTGAGCCCGCCCGCCTACCGCTACGTCGGCCCGCCGGACATCCGCACCGCGGCACGCGCGGCGGCCCCGGACACCCGGGTGGTTCCACGCATCCGGCGGTGCTCCGGCGCCGCGTCGGGTGCGGGGAGGTTTCCGTGGTGCGAGAGGGGTTCTTCGTGTGCGTCTTCTGTGACGCGGACCTGCCTCAGCGGTGGAACGCCGCCCCGCCGGTAGCGTGACGGCCGTCACATCCGCGGCCTGTCACACCCGGGGTGGCCGCGGGGTCAACCTTGCAGAAGCGCGAAACACACACCGAGGAGCCCACCACCGTGGACGCACGTCTCAACTACTTCGGCAACCCGCTCGGCGCGAAGTTCCTGAAGTACATCAACTCGGCCGGCCACGCCCTGGGGCTGTCCGCGCTGCCGATGCCCACCCAGGAGCTGGTGAAGATCCGCGCCAGCCAGATCAACGGCTGCGGCTTCTGCACCGACATGCACACCAAGGACGCCGCGCACGCCGGGGAGACCCAGACCCGGCTGAACCTGGTCGCCGCCTGGCGCGAGGCCAACGTCTTCACCGAGGCCGAGCGGGCCGCCCTGGAGCTCACCGAGCAGGCCACCCGGATCGCGGACGCCGCGGGCGGGGTCAGCGACGCGGCCTGGGCGGAGGCGGCCAAGCACTACGACGAGGAGCAGCTGACCGCGCTGATCAGCCTGATCGCGCTGATCAACGCGTACAACCGGATCAACGTGACCATCCAGCAGCCCGCCGGCGACTACGTTCCGGGCCAGTTCTCCTGACCCCTCCCCCTCGGGTCGTCGGACGCCCGGCACCGGCCCCACCCGGGCCAGGGCGTCACCCCCGCTCGCGACCCGTTCCACCGGCCCGGAACGGAACCCGGCCCGGGCCGGAACCCGGCTCAGACCGGGGCCAGTTCGCGGGCGGCCCGGGCGGCGGCCTCCCGGGCCGCCCGGTCGCATCCGGCCAGCCGCAGCGCCGCGTCGGCGACGGCCGCGCCGACCTCCTCGGTGCCGGGCACGCCGCCCTCCTCGCGACCCCTGACCACCGCGACACCGCCCTCGACCAGGCCCAGCAGCAGGTCGCAGCGCAGTTCGCGACCGGGCTCGTCCGGGGCGATCAGGTGCATCAACTCTCCGTACGCGGAGCGCAGTTCGGCGCGGGAGCGGCGGAATCCGGCGAAGCGTTCGCCGCGCACCTCGGGCAGCTGGTAGAGCGCGCCGAGGTTGTACAGGCCGCGGTGCAGCAGCGCCGCGTCGGCGGCGGCCAGCGCCCACAGCCGGGCGGCCGGGTCGACGGAGGCCCGGGCGAGCAGCTCGGTGGCCAGCAGCAGCGAGGGTTCGACGGTGGATTCCAGCAGGGTGGCGAGGATGTCCTCCTTGCGGGCGAAGTAGTGGTACATCGACGCCTGCCGCAGCCCGGCCCTCTCCGCCACCGCCCGGGTGGTGGTGGCGGCGTACCCGTTCTCCGTGAACAGCTCCGCCGCCGCGGCCAACACCTCGTCGCGGGGCGACAGTTCACTCTCCGAAGGCCCCAGCGCACGGGGCCGTCCGACCCGCGCGGACGGGCGGGGGCGCTGGGCAACCATGACCCGAATCCTTCCACACCCGGACGCCGCTCCCGCCCACCCGCGAACACCGCCGCCCCGGCGGGCCGTCCGCCCCGGCCGCCGAACTCCCCGGCCCGCTCCGGCGCCACCACTCCCCCGCCCGCTCCGGCACCACTCCCCCGCCCCGACGACCCCACCGCCGGCCACCGCCCGTACCACCCAAGGGCCCTGCGGCCCTCACTCGCCGGCGAGCGCGAGCGCGGCCACCGTCCCGGCCGGGTCGGCGGTTCCGGCGCGCAGCCGTACCGCGAGTTCACGCACCGCCCGGCGAGCGGCCTCCGCCGACTCGGGCCCGGGGATGCCGAGTTCGCCCAGTGCCCGTCCGAACAGCTCCAGCAACTCCGGTTCCGCGTCCCGCCGGCCCGGCCGGCCGAACCGGCTCCCGCCGGCCGGGTCGCGCAGCGCGGGCGAGTCCTCCCCGGCGGCCGGCAACCCGGCTGCCGCCATGGAGGAGTTCGGCCGCCGGAATCCACCCGGCGGCCTGCCGGAGGGCGAGTTCACGCGCCCCACCCGCACCACGGGCCGCACCCGTCGAACACCCCCTCCGCCCCCTCCGCCCCGCCGACCCGGCCCGCCCTACGCCGGGGTCCGGACCACCGGGATCCACAGCTGCGCGAACGACTGCTCCGGGTCGTCCGGTACCGGCCGGACGCGCAGGATCTCCGGGCCCGGCCGGTACTCGTACGGGTTGGACGGGATCCACCGGGCCGCCACCTCGGCCCACATCTGCTGCAGCGCCTGCGGGAACGGGCCGGTGTTCTCGAACACCGCCCAGCTGCCCGCCGGGCACTCCAGCACGTCGAGGTCCGCGGGCACCTCGGCGGCCCCGCTCACCACCGCGTGATAGTAGTCGAGCAGGCTGCCCTCGGCGAAGCCGTCCAGCCCGCCCGGCCCCTCCTCCGGCAGCCGCACCGTCGCCGACACCACTCCCTCCGGATCCTGGTCGGAGAGCGCGACGATCCGCCGCATCGTCTCCGGCGGGACGCTCCGCACGTGCTCGGCGATGTGCGGGTTGACCCCCTCGTGGATCAACGGGACCCGGGCCTTCTTGCCCACCACCCGGAACGCTTCCTTCTCCACGATGCGGTACCGCATGGTGGCACTCCCTTCGACGACGAGACGGAAGGAGAGCCGGGGCTGCGCGTTCAGCACCGCGCCGCTGCGCCGCGCCTCCCCGGGCCCGACCCCGTGCAGGGCGCGGAACGCCCGGGCGAAGGCCTCGCCCGAGGTGTAGCCGTAGCGCACCGCGACGTCCAGCAGCGACGGCTCCCCGGCGAGCACCTCGGCCGCCGCGACGGTCAGCCGCCGGCGCCGGACGTACTCCGACAGCGGCATCCCCGCCAGCGACGAGAAGAGCCGCCGGAAGTGGTACTCCGACGTGGCGGTGATCCGGGCCAACTCGGCCACGTCCAACCGCCCGTCGAGGTGCTCCTCCACGTGCTCCATCGCCTGGTTCAACCGCTCCAGCACCCCGGCTCCCTTCCTCTTCCTTGCCCCCACCCTAGGAAGGACCGCCCCCGCCGCACCCGACATTCCCTGCCCGCTCCGATCGGGTCCCCCGCCCCCGCCCGGCTCAGGACAGCGCCGGCTCCGAACAGCCGTGCCGCTCCGCCGACCGACGGGCGAACGCCTTGAAGGCGTCGTCGCCCGCAACGGTCGTCCCGGCGACGCGGTACCCGAGGAACAACGCCTCACCACCCGGGCAGGACGCGGTCGTCCAACCCAGGTCCGCACCGCGCCCCGGTCCGGTCGTCTCCTCCAGGCCCGCGTTGGCCTCGGCGTCCTGGGCGTACGGCGGGTAGTAGGCGGACATGCGGAAGCCGGTGCCCTTCCCGTCGGGGGTCAGGACGGTGCAGTCCTCCATGGGCACCGTCCGGTCGACCGGGGTCTCCCGGACCGGGCCGGGGATCTCCGCACAGGTGCCGTCCGCCCCGCCCTGCGGCACGACCTTCACGTCCGCCCGGCCGGACACCCGCTCGATCCGGCCGCCGAGCGGAGCCCCGCACCTCCAGATCCCGTTCGCCCGGGACGCGATCCGACCGGCGATCCGGCCGAGCCGCGCCCGCTGCTCGGCCGGGGCGAAGTCGTCCGTCGGACCGTGCGGATCCATCGACGGCCGGGCTCTCAGGCTGACGATCAACTGCCCGGGAAGGTCCGGCGCGGTGCAGGGCAACGCGAGCACCAGGTCGGCCCGGTCGTCCGACGCGACCGACAGCACTCCCACCCAGCCCGCGCCGACCGGCACCACCGGAACGTTCTCCCGCTTGACCGCCCGGTTGCGTCCGAGGGCCCACAGAGCGTCGTGCGCCGCCCGCGGCTCCCACCCGATGTCGATCCCCAGCGTGGCGTACCGCCCCGGCGCCGTCACCGTGCAACCGGCGAGCCCCGACGCCTGATCCGAGTCGTACCCGCTCAACCGCCCGGCCCCGTGGAACAGTTCCCGTACCTCGGCCGTGTCCACCGCGCCCGCGCACAACCCCCGCAACGCACGCCCGTCCTGCCAGCGGTCGTACCCGCCCCCGAAGTACCACCCGGCCGGCACCCCCGACACCACCAGCACCACCCCGAACCACGCCAGCTTCCGCCGCCGCCCGGCCGGACGCGGCCTGGGCGGCACCGCGGGCGCCACCGGCGCCGGAGGTACCGACGGCATGGACGGCACGGGTGCCTCGAACCGATCCGGCGTCATGCGCTGCCCCTCAATGCTTCCTGCGCGTGCTCGTAGGAGGTCCTACCGGTGTTGTCCGCATCCCGCTGCAGCCTGTGGACGGCCGAAGAGTCGCCGCTGCCCGGCTCGCGCCGCTCGGCCCACTGTTCGATCTGGCGCCTCAACTGGCCGCGCGATTCCAGGTCCGCCCGGCTCACGTCGGCCAGTGCCTCGTTGTTGTTGCTGTTCTTGGTGTCATTGACCACCGAAGTGAGCCAGACGTCCATCGCCGGGTCGGCCAGGTCCTTGGCACCGCCCAACGGGATGTCCCCCACGGCCACGATGCTCTGGACCACCTTGGCGTCCCACTCGACCGCGTCGTTGTCCTCGTCCCGCTTGTCGTACCGGACGTCGTCCCGGACGGCGTCGTACACCATGAGGGCGGCGGCGCTCTGTTCGATCTGGTCGTACCGCTGGTCCTCGCTCGCACCGTACGGAATGTCGTCGAGCACCTCGGAGACCTTACGCGTCTCGGCCAGGTGCATCACCGCGTACGCGTCGGGATCCTCTGCCGCTCCGCGCACCACCCTGATCAGGGTGTCCTGGTTGACCGCGATGTGCGAGGAGCCGTCCGGTGCGGTGTACGGGGTGCCGTCGGCCGCGCCGCCCGGCTGCGCGGCGTCGACCGCGCCGAACGCCGCGTGGGTGTCGTCCACGTAGTCGGCGAGCAGGTTGGCCACGTAGGGCTCCATGCCTGCGGGCAGTTCCTCCTCCCCGGCTTTGAGGTCGAACCCCGTGAGGACCGCCTGGGCCGTCCGGGCCTGCGCCTCGGTGTGCCGTCGGTCGCCGTCCGCATGGCCGGCCGGGTCACCGGTGGCCGCCGCTTCGAGGGCCGGACCGAGTTGTCCGACGGCATTGGTGGCGAACGTCCCGTACTGGTCGGAGTCGAGCGGCCACCGGCGTTCCTTGAGCAGGTACTCGAGGTTCTTGTCGGAACCGTCGGGGCCGGGGTCGAGGAACGCGGTGGCCGCCTGCGGGTTGTTGCCGAGGGCAACGGCGAAAGCCCCCATCGGATCGGCTGTGGCACCCTCCGCCGCCAAGTGCTCCCAGCCCGCCGCTCCGCCGCGCCCGCGCACGTACGACAGAGTCGCTTCCTTCCCACCGCGGCGTTCGACGTCCACCAGGGCCGTGCCGAACTCGTCGAGGAAGGCGCCGTCGTAGGTGCCGGTGCGCATCAGGCTGCCCATCAACTGGAAGCCGCTGGGAGAGCCGTCCGATCCGCCGAACCGTTCGGGCCCGAGGCCGATCATCTCCTTCTTCCAGGTGGCCATCGCCTCGCTGTGGCTGTGGGAGGCCGTGGCAAGCGTCCCGCCCAGGGACGCCTGGAGTTTCGTCAGCGCCTCCGCGCGATCCGCCGGGACGCCGCCCATCGGGTCGTGGAGCAGCCGCGGGTCGTTGGCACGGCGCCAGAACCCCACCGTGCCACCCGCGCCCAAGCCGGTGGCGAAGCCCTCGGCGAACGCCGGGTCGCCGTGGCGGGCCTCCAGCAGGGCGTTGAGCCTGGTGAGCTCCTCCGTCGTGAGGTCGTCCTTGCGGGCCAGTGCGAGCGCCTCGGCGAGATCCCGTCGAGCGGCTGCGGCCTGGTCCAGGTCGCCGAAGGAGTCCCGGTTGAAGCCGTGATCGAGTTCGCCGTTCGGGTCCTGGGCGAGAGCCCAGCACAGAGCTTGGTCAGCCTGGGTGGCCCGGGCCAGGACGTCGTTGATCTGCGCGGTCATCTCAGTGGTCCGTACCTGCTGCGCGAGCAGCGCGTCGATGTCGAACCTCCGCTCCCCGGCGTTCTCCCAGTCCAGGTCGACGACCTCTCCCTGCGGGGTGATCCGCATCCCCCCGGCCGGGGCGTCCTCTTCCGACAGGCGCCGCAATTCGTTCTGCGCCTTCAGGAAATCACCGACCGCGTCGTCCAGCAGGGTGGCGATGTCCCGGGCCTCTTCGGCCGCGTCTTCCAGTTGTCCGACGGCCCGTTTGATCCACTCCTGGGCCTGAGTGGCGGCGCTGCCCTCCCAGCCCGCCACCATCGGGGTCTGCACCTGCTGCGCCAGTTGGTCGTGCAGGCCCAGGAAGCTGTTGCGCAGCCCGCCCCATGCCTCGGCCACTGCGGCGAGCCGGTCGAGCCTGGTCCGTGTCACGCCTTCGTAGGTGACCACGCGTCACCACCCCTGCGGTGCGGCGGTGACCTGCCGGTGGGCGGCCTCGTCGGCGGCGCGGTAGTTGTCCGCCGTCCGATTCAGCCGGTCGGCGACGTCGGCGAGCAGGTTGCCGAGCGAGGTGATCTGGTCTTCCCACCTGATCCACCGAGCCCGCAGGGCCGGGCCGCTGTCCCACTCGGACAGCGCCACGTAGCCGTCGGTGACCGTTCCCTCGATGGAGTGGCTGGCCGCGACGAAGGAATTGGCGATCTCCCGGGCCGACGTGGACCATTTCCGCATTTCCTCCAGGTCCACCCGGAGCGTTCCCGACGGCAGATCACGGCTGTTCCCGGTAATTTCCCCCATTGTGTCCCCCCAATAGGCCGAACATGTGAGCCGTCGTCCACTTCTCCCCCGTGACGGCTCGCCCACGACCCTACCAACGACCGGTCAAGGAATTCGGAAGGATGCGCCAAGAACTCCGCGACCAGCGAATTCCCCCCGCCTCGCCGATAAACGGAGGTTCGCATACCGGGCAACCCGCGCAAAAGAATCCGGTCAGCGCTCCGCAGAATCCGGTCAGCGCTCCGCGGCGCGGATCAGTCCGGCGGCCAGGCCCGCGGCGACCGCCGAGGTGCGGGAGTCGACGCCGAGTTTGTCGTAGATGTGCACCAGGTGGGTCTTGACCGTCGCCTCGCTGATGAAAAGCCTCCTGGAGATCCGGCGGTTCGGCAGGCCCTCGGCGAGGAGTTGCAGGATCTCCGCCTCGCGCGGGGAGAGCGAGGGGCGGCCGGCCCGGACGCGGCCGAGGAGTCGGGCGGCGACGGGCGGCGCCAGGACGGTCTCGCCGCGGGCGGTGGCGTGGATGGCGGCGGCGAGGTCCTCGGGCGGGGCGTCCTTGAGCAGGTAGCCGGTCGCGCCGGCCTCGACGGCGGCGAGGATGTCGGCGTCGGTGGAGTAGGTGGTGAGCACCAGGACGGCGGGCGGGTCGGGGAGGGCGGTGATCCGGCGGGTGGCTTCGACGCCGTGCATGCCGGCGCCCATCTGGAGGTCCATCAGGACGACGTCGGGGCGCTGTCCGGCGGGCAGCGCGGCGAGCAGGTCGAGCGCGGCGGCGCCGTCCGCGGCCTCGCCGACGGCGGTGACCTCGGGCAGGTCCTCGACCACGGCGCGCAGCCCGCGCCGGACCACGGGGTGGTCGTCCACCACCAGCACCCGGATCACCGCCGCACCCCCGCGACCCCGGCAGCTCCCGCGCCCCCGACAGTCCCGACAGCCCCGGCAGCCACCGCACCCCCGGCAGCCACCGCCGGAGCGAACCGTCCGGCCGACCGGAGCGCCGAACCCGGCGGCCGTCCCGCCGAAGGCTGCGCCCCGGCCCCCGCCGTGCTCTCCGCGGGCCGGTCGATCGCGCGCAGCGGCAGCGCCGCGGCGACGGCGGTGCCCTCGCCGGGGGCGGATTCGACGGTGAGGGTGCCGCCGAGGGCGGCGATGCGTTCGTGCATGCCGTGCAGCCCGAAGGAGTCGGGGGCGGGCGCGGTGGCCGGGTCGAATCCGGTGCCGTCGTCGTAGACGTCGAGCGTGACGGCGTCGTCGAGGTAGGCGAGGGTCACGGCGACGTGCGGGGCGTCGGCGTGCCGGACGGCGTTGGCCAGGGCCTCCTGGGTGAGGCGCAGCAGGGCGACTTCGGCTTCGACGGGCAGGGGGTGGGGCTCGCCGTCGCGGCGGTAGGCGGCGCCGGCGCCGTCGGCGAGACGGCGCAGGGCGTCGGTGAGGGTGGTGCCGTCGAGCGCGGGCGGGGTGAGGGCGTGGACGAAGCGGCGGGCCTCGGCGAGGTTGGCGGAGGCGGTGTGCTCGATCTCGCGCAGCAGAGGCGCGGTGGCGGCCGGCAGGTCGGGGGTGTGGCCGGCTTCGCGGGCGAGCAGCACGATGCCGGCCAGGCCCTGGGCCAGGGTGTCGTGGATCTCGCGGGCCAGCCGCTGGCGTTCGGCGAGGCGGCCGGCTTCGCGCTGGCTGGCGGCGAGTTCGTCGCGGGTGCGGACCAGGTCGTCGATGAGCCGTTGGCGGGCGCGGCTCTCCCGGTAGAGGGCGGCGTAGCCGTACGCGGTGAGCAGGGCGACGGCGAGTCCGGCGAGCGGGCCGAGGACCTTGGCGGTGGTGAGGCCGCCGGGGGTGGTGGTCTGGGCGGCGACGACGGCGGCGGTGAGCGCGAGGACGGCGGGCAGGGCGAAGCGCGGTGGCAGGGCGTGCAGGCAGACGAAGTACAGCGGGAAGGCGAGGTAGCTGAACTCGGGGTGCTGGAGGGTCAGTCCGATCCACAGCGCGGTGACGGCGAGCAGCCAGGCGGCGCCCAGGGCGCGCGTTTCGCGGATCCGCCGCAGCGCCCCGCCGGCGGCGTACCCGGCAGCGAGCGCGCCGGCGGTGGCCCAGCCGGCCGGTCCGAGCGCCCCGTCGGCGGCGGCGCGGGCCAGCAGCACGGCGAGCAGGGTGAAGAACAGGCCGTGCACGGCGAGGTTGGCCAGGCGCAGCGCGGGCGTCGGACCGGCCGGGGAGGCGTGGGGTTCGGTACGGGGCACGCTTTCCGAGGATACGGGGCGGGGCCGGCCGCCAGGCGCGCCGCGACATCAACCGTTCGATGGATTTCCGGGTGCACCTCTCGACGGGTGTGCGCTCCGTCCGTCTCCCCGATGCCGGCGGGGCGTCAGCGGACCAGGCTGGGAACCGTCCCGCCGACCCTCCCTCACCAACCGCTACCGACCCCACCGACCGCTACCGACCGCTGTCGGCCCCTGCGCCTGCCCTGCCGCCCCTACGAGAGGTTTCCCGTGTTCGTCGCTCTGCGTGACATCCGTTTCGCCCGGGGGCGGTTCGCCCTGATGGGCGCGGTGGTCACCCTGATCACGACCCTGGTGGTGTTCCTGTACGGCCTGACCGGCGGCCTGGCCTCGGCGGCGTCCTCGACGATCGCCGAACTCCCGGTGGACGGCCTGGTGTTCGGCGCGCCGGCGGGTGCGGAGGCGGAGGTGTCGTTCGCGTCGAGCACGGTCTCGCCGGGCCAGCGGGACGCGGTGGCGGCGGCGGGGGCGGGCGCGGTGCACCCGCTGGGCGTGGCGATGTCGCGGCTGACGGGCGCGGGCGGCGCGGCCTCGGTGAGCGTGCTGGGCACGGACGCGGAGCTGCTGCCGGCCCTGGTGCGGGGCGCGGCCCCGGCGGACGGCGAGCTCGTGGTCGGCGCCGACCTGGCCGCCGAGTACCGCCTCGCCCCGGGCAGCCGGGTCACCGTCGGCGGGCAGGAGTTGACGGTCGCGGCGGTCACCGCCGAGCGCTCGCTCTCGCACGCCCCGAGCGTGTGGACCACCCCGTCGACCTGGCAGCTGGTCTCCGGCCAGCGGCAGCCGACGGCGCTGGCGGTGCGCGGCCTGCCGCACGGCCTGCCCGCCGACCTCAGGGCGGTGTCGCTGGACGACGCGCTGGCGGGCATCAACGGGTACGCGGCGGAGCAGGGCAGCCTGCGGCTGATCCAGGGGTTCCTGTTCGCGGTGAGCGCCCTGGTGGTCGGCGCGTTCTTCACCGTGTGGACGGTGCAGCGCCGGCCGGACATCGCGGTGCTGAAGGCGGTGGGCGCCTCCAGCGGCTACCTGGTGCGCGACGCGCTGGCCCAGGCGGCGGCCGTCCTGCTGGGCGGGGCGCTGCTGGGCGGGGCGCTGGGCGCGGCCGGCGGGGCGCTGGCCTCGGCGTCGGTGCCGTTCGACGTGGGTGCCTCGACCGTCGCCGTCCCGGTGGCCGCGATGGTGCTGCTGGGCCTGCTGGGCGCGGCCCTCGCGGTGCGCCGGATCACCGCCGTCGACCCGCTGGCCGCGCTGGGCGCCGGCCGATGACCACCCACCCCGCTCCGGAAGGCTCCGCCGTGACCACCACCGCCACCTCCCTGCGCACCGGCCTCGCACTGCGCGGCGTGACGCTCGGCTACCCGGACGGCGAGAGCCGGCTGATCGCCCTGGACGAGGTCGAACTCACCGTCGCCCCGGGCGAGTTCACGGCCCTCGTGGGCCCGTCCGGCTCCGGCAAGTCCAGTCTGCTGGCGGTCGCCGCGACGCTGCTGCGCCCGGATCGCGGCGAGGTGCTGATCGACGGGGTGGACGCGGGCGCGCTGGGCGGGCGCGAGCGCACCGCGCTGCGCCGCGAGCGCCTGGGCATCGTGTTCCAGCAGTCGAACCTGCTGGCCTCGCTGACCGCCGTCGAACAGCTGCTGGTCCTGGAGTCGGTGCGCGGCCGCCGCCCGGCCCGGGCCCGTGGCCGGGCCGAGGAACTGCTGGAGTCGGTCGGCCTGACCGGCGCCGAGCAGCGCCGCCGCCCGCACCAGCTGTCGGGCGGCGAGCGCCAGCGGGTGAACATCGCCCGCGCCCTGTTCGGCAGCCCGTCGGTGCTCCTGGTGGACGAGCCGACCTCGGCACTGGACCACGAGCGCGGCGTGCAGGTGGTCGAGCTGCTCGCGGAGGTGACCCGCACCCACCGCACCGCCACCGTGATGGTCACCCACGACCGCGACCTGCTGGGCCGGGCCGACCGGGTGCTGGCGATGCGCGACGGCCGGCTGACCGAGGAGGTGTAGGGCGCGCCCGGTCGCCGGGGGTCGGCCGCCGGGGGTCGGCCGCCCGGTCCTCAGTCGCAGCTCCACTCCAGCCCGAGCAGCCCGCGCAGCGCCTCCCGCCCGGCGGCGGTGACCCGCACCGCCCGGCTGTCCGGGCGCGGCACCACCCATCCGGCGTCCACGGCGTGCCGGCACAGCGCCGCGCCGACGGCGCCCGCCAGGTGCGGGCGCCGTTCGGTGAAGTCCAGGCAGGGGCGGACGGCGGGGCGGCGGCCGGGGCGGACGGTGATGCCGGTCGCGCCGAGCCAGTCGGCCCCGGCGGTGGTGAGGGCGAGTCCGTTGCGGTGGTCGAGGAGCCCGCGGGTGGTCATCGCGTCGGTGACGGCGACGCCGAGCGCCCCGGCGAGGTGGTCGTAGCAGGTGCGGGCGCGGGCGAGTTCGCCCTGCTGCCGGGCGGTGCGCAGGGAGCGGGCGGGCGGCGCGGGAGCGTCCCGGTCCGCGAACTGGGCGAGCGTTTCGACGAGTTCGGCGGCGGCGGGCCCGGCCAGTCGCAGGTAGCGGTGGCGGCCCTGGCGTTCCTCGGTCAGCAGTCCGGCGCCGGCCAGGCGGTTCAGGTGGCCGGTGGCGGTGGGCGCGGCGACCCCGGCCCGGCGGGCGAGTTCACCGGCCGTCCAGGCGCGGCCGTCCAGCAGGGCGAGGCAGATCGCGGCCCGGGTCGGGTCGGCGAGCAGGGCCGCGGTGTCGGCGAGGGCGCGGGCGCCGGTCGGGGTGTCCATCCGTCCATCCTGCCGCGCGGACGCTTCGGTCCTGACCGAAGCGTCCCGGGCCTACGGTCGGCGGCATGCGAAACGACCTCCTCGGAGCACCGTCCCACCCGTCCCGCCCGTCCCACCGCGTCATCGAGCCGCACGTCCTGTACTTCGGCACCCCGGTGGTGCTGTTGAGCACCGTCAACCCGGACGGTTCGGCGAACCTCGCGCCGGTCTCCTCCGCGTGGGCGCTGGACCGCACGGTGGTGCTCGGCCTGGGAGGGGAGGGTTGGACGGTGCGGAACCTGGCGGCCCGGCCGGAGCTGGTGGTGAACGTGCCGGGGCCCGGACTGTGGCGGGAGGTGGAGCGGCTGGGCGCCACCACCGGGTGCCCCGACCGCCCGGCGCGGCCGGACGGGACGGGCGGGTCGGACGGGACGGGCTGGCCGGTGTTCGTCCGGGACAAGTTCGGCCACGCGGGGCTGACCGCGCTGCCCTCCGACACCGTGGTCCCGCCGCGGGTCGCCGAGTGCCCGCTGCAGCTGGAGGCCGAGGTGGTGGACCTGCGCGCGGACGTCACCGGGGAGTTCCGGGTGGTGCAGGCGCGGGTGCGGCGGGTGCACGCGGCGGAGTCGGTCACGGTGCCGGGCACCGACTACGTGGAGCCCGCCGCGTGGAGCCCGCTGGTGTACAACTTCCGGCACTACTTCGGGCTGGGCCCGGAGCTCGGCCACTCCGCGCGCAGCCGCACCCCGCGGCCCTGAACCACCCCCGCCCGGACCACCCCCGCCCGGACCGCCGCCGACGGCCCGTCAGCGCCCCGACAGCCGCAGCGCGCCCTCCGGCCCGGCGGGCCGCTCGGCGGCCTTGTCGCCGGCCGCCCACAGGTGGCGGACGTGGCCGAGGTGGCGGGTCATGCACGCCTGGGCGGCTTCGGCGTCGCCGGTCAGCAGGACGTCCAGCAGTTCGAGGTGCTCCTCGGCGGAGGTGACGAGTTCGCCCCGCTGGTCGAGCCGGTTGAGGCCGTACAGCCGGGAGCGCTTGCGCAGGTCGCCCACCGTCTCGACCAGCCGGGCGTTGCCGGCCAGCGCGAGCAGGTCGAGGTGGAACTGCCGGTCGGCCTCCAGGTAGCCGATCAGGTCGTGCTCGCGGGCGGCCGCGACGATCGCCCGGGCCTGCGGGCGCAGCGCCTCCAGCTGTTCGGCGGTGGCGGTGCGGGCGACCTGGCCGACGGTGGGGACCTCGATCAGCGCGCGGATCTCGGTGAACTCGTCGAGGTCCCGGTCGGAGAGCTCGGTGACCCGGAAGCCCTTGTTGCGGACGGCCTCGACCAGTCCCTCGCGGGCCAGGTCGAGCATCGCCTCCCGGACGGGGGTCGCGGAGACCCCGAAGTCGACGGCCAGCGTCGGGGCGGAGTAGACCACGCCGGGGCGCAGTTCACCGGAGATGAGTGCCGCACGCAGGGCGTGGGCGACCTGGTCGCGCAGCCGCTCCTGGACGGAGATGAGGTTGCGGGGCTTGAGGTCGGCCATGGTGTTCCTCCGGAGGTTCAACAGGACCCCATTGTACAATGTCACGTTGCGGAGAGTGGGTGCCCTACCCGCGGTCGTCGCCGTCCGTGTCCGCGCGCCGCCCCGTGCTCCACCGCCCCGCGCCCCACCGCGTCGACGCGTACTGCGCCGACGCCACCGCCAGATCCTGCCACGCCATGCCCACGCTCTTGAAGAACCTGGGCCGATCATGGCGGACGGCGGCCCTCCCGGTGACCAGTTCGGCCAGATTGACGAGCCGTTCGGCCCCCGCCCCGGCCAGCAGCAGGTCCCCGGCCTCGCGCAGCGCGGCCTCGCGGGCCTCCACGAACAGGTCGGCGCGGTCCACCAGCCGGGCGTCCACCTCGCGGGCCCCGGGCTCGTGCGAGCCGACCGCCGCGACCACCGCCCGGTCGGGCACCAGCGCGCCGTCGAACAGCGGGGTGCGGGCGGTGGTGCAGCACACCACGACGTCCGCGCCGGCGACCGCCTCCGGTGCGCCGACGGCCGCGTCCAGGCCCAGCGCGGCCGCGCGCGCCGCCAACTCCCCGGCGGGGCCCGGGCGGCGGGCCACCACGGTGACCCGCGCCAGCCCGGGCAGCACCGCGTCCAACGCCTCCAGGTGGCCGAGCGCCTGCGGCCCGGCGCCGAACAGCACCAGGTGCCGGGCGTCCGGCGCGGCCAGCGCCCGCAGGGCGAGCGCGGTGACGGCGGGGGTGCGCAGCGCGGTGAGCGCCGCCCCGTCCAGCAGGGCGAGCGGGCGCAGGGTGGGGCCGTCGAGCAGCAGGTAGCAGCCGGTGATCCGGGGCAGCCCGGCCGCCGGGTTGGCGGGCGCCACCCCGGCGATCTTCACCCCCGCGAAGCGCTCGGTCGCGGCGGGCATCAGCAGCAGCTCCCCGGCCGGGACGGGCACCCCGGCCCGGGCCGGGGTGCCCTCCACGTCCAGTCCGTCCAGCAGCGCCCGCTCCAGCGCGGCCACGGCGGCGAGGTGGTCGAGCGTCAGTTCCAGCCCGGCGACGTTCACAGCAGGAACCCCGCGCCGAGGACGTCCTCGGGGTCGAGGACGAAGCGGTGCTCGCCGGTGCGGTGGACGGTGCCGGTGACCTCGGTGACCACGCCGCCGTCGCGGCGCCCGCGGACCCGGCCGGTGAAGGCGGTGCCGATGACCGAGTCGTGGCGCAGGGTGCGCTCACCGCCGAGCGCGCCCTCGTCGGCGAGCAGGGCGAGCCGGGCGGAGGTGCCGGAGCCGCACGGGGAGCGGTCGACCTGGCCGTCCGCGAAGACGGTGACGTTGCGCTGGTGCGGACCGGCCGGCGTGTCGGGCAGCTCGTCGTACAGGATGACGCCGTAGACGCCGTCGCGGTGCTCGGCCAGGGCCCGGTGGCCCTCCAGCGCGGCGCGGACGTCCCGTCCGGCGGCGGTGAGTTCGGCGAGCCGGTCGGGGACGACGGACAGGCCGAGCGCGGCGGCGGGCAGCGCGGCGTACACCGCGCCGGAGTGCGCCAGGTCGACCGCCACCGGGCGCCCGCCGACCGTCAGTCCGACCCCGCGGGCCAGCACCCTGGTCGGCACGTTGCGGAAGGTCACGGCGGTGGTGCGGCCGCCGCTGCGGTGCACGGTGGCGCTGACCCGGCCGGAGGGGGCGTCGATGCGCACCAGCGCGGTGCCGTCGTCGGGGGCGGCGACCAGCCCGGTGTCGACGGCCCAGGCGCCGAGCGCCATGGTGCCGTGGCCGCACGCGGTCGAGTAGCCGTCCTTGTGCCAGAACAGGACGCCGAAGTGGGCCCCGCCGTCGTCCGGGGGCACCACGAACCCGCCGTACATGCCGGCGTGGCCGCGCGGTTCGCGGGTCAGCAGGCGGCGCACGTCGTCCAGCGCGCCGGGGCGCGGCGAGGTGGCGCCGCCCGTGCCGATCGCGATCGAGCGGCGTTCGGCGACGGTGTCGCCGGGGATCGGCGGCAGGCCCGCGACGACGATCCGGAACGGCTCGCCCGCGGTGTGGTAGTCGGTGGTGGAGATCTGCTGCATCAGTGCTCCCCGGCGGGCAGCACGCTGACGGTGCGGGAGGCGGTGTAGAAGTCGAGCGCGGCCCGGCCCTGCTCGCGGGGGCCGTACGAGGCGCCCTTGGCGCCGCCGAACGGCAGGTGGAAGTCGACGCCGCTGGAGGGCGCGTTGATCCGGATCATGCCCGCGTCCAGGCGGTCGGCGGCGGCCAGCGCCACCTCCAGGCTGCGCGAGTGCACGGAGGCGGACAGGCTGTGCCGGGTGTCGTTGGCCAGCGCGACCGCCTCGTCCAGGTCGGCGGCGGGCAGCAGCACGGCGAGGGGCCCGAAGAACTCCTCCGCCAGCAGCGGGTGCCCGGCCGGGACGCCCGCCAGCAGGGTCGGTCCCAGGAACCAGCCCGTCCGTTCGGCCTCCGCGCCGCCGGCCAGCACGGTGGCGCCGCCCGCGCGGGCGGTGTCGACGGCGCCGGTCAGCCGCTCCAGCGCCGACCGGTTGATCACCGGGCCGCAGACGGTGGCCGGCGCGGACGGGTCGGCGGCCGGGGTCCGCGCGAGCGCCCCGGCCAGGGCCTCGGCGAGCGGCCCGTACGCGCCGCCGACGGCGATCACCCGGCCGGTGGCGGTGCACTTCTGGCCCGCGTAGCCGGCGATGGCGCCCGCCAGGTGGGCGGCGGCCCGCTCGATGTCGGCGTCCGGGAGGACGAGCGCGGCGTTCAGGCCGCCCATCTCGGCCTGCACCGGGACGCCGCGCCCGGCCGCGCCCGCGATCACCGAGCGGCCCACCGGGGTCGAGCCGGTGAACGAGACGACGTCCGCCCCCTCGACCAGCGCCGTCCCCGCCTCCCCGCCGCCCGGCACCACCGTGAGCACGCCCTCGGGCAGGCCGGCCAGTTCGGCCAGCCGCAGCGCGCAGGCCACCGCCTCGGAGGACGGCTTGAGCACCACGGTGTTGCCGACGGCCAGCGCGGGCGCGGCCTTCCAGGTGGGGATCGCCAGCGGGAAGTTCCACGGCGTGATCAGCCCGGCCACCCCGTACGGGCGGCGGCGGGTCAGCAGCAGGCCCGGCCCGGCGGCGGGTTCGTGCACCTCGCCGGCCGGGGCGAACGGCGCCTGCGCGTAGTAGCGCCAGATCGCCACGGTGCGGGCGACCTCGCCGCGCGCCTCGGCGACCGGCTTGCCCACCTCGCGGACCACCAGTCCGGCCAGTTCGTCGGCCGCCCGCTCGATCGCGGCGGCGGCCTCCGTCAGCGCCAGCGACCGCCCGGCCGCCCCCAGCGCCCACCAGTCGCGCTGCGCCCCGCGCGCGCCCGCGAGCGCCGCCGCGACGCCCCCGGCCCCGGTGGACGGCACCGAGGCGACCAGGTCGTCGGGGTCGGCGGGGTTGTACGAGTCGATGGTGGTCATGCGGGAGAACCTTTCGCAGGGGGTGGCCGACGGCCGCCGCGGCTACAGCAGGAAGCCGGCCGGGAACGGGTCGGTCGGGTCGAGGAAGTACTGCGCGGTGCCGGTCACCCAGGCCCGGCCGGTGACGGTCGGGACGACGGCGGGCAGGCCGGCCACCGTGGTCTCCTCGACCAGGCGGCCAGTGAAGGTCGTCCCGATGAAGGAGTCGTTGCGGAAGTCCGCGCCGATCGCCAGCTCGCCGCGCGCGTGCAGCTGCGCCATCCGCGCGGAGGTGCCCGTCCCGCAGGGCGAGCGGTCGAACCAGCCGGGGTGGATCGCCATCGCGTGCCGCGAGTGCGCCGCGTCCGAGCCGGGCGCGAGCAGCTGGACGTGGTGGCAGCCGTGGATGGACGGGTCCTCGGGGTGGGCCGGCCGGTGCCCGTCCGAGGCGTTGACCGCGTCCATCACGGCCAGTCCGGCGGCCAGGATGTCGTCCTTGCGCCCGCGCTCGAACGGCAGCCCGAGCCGCTCCAGCGGCAGGATGGCGTAGTAGTTGCCGCCGTACGCGAGGTCGTAGGTGACCGTCCCGTAGCCGGGCACCTCCAGCTTCCGGTCCAGCGCGACGGAGTACGAGGGCACGTTGCGGATGGTGACGGCGGTCGCGGCGCCGTCCTCCACCCGGACGTCGGCGACCACCAGCCCGGCGGGCGTGTCCAGCCGCACCGTGGTGACCGGTTCGACCACCGGCACCATGCCGGTCTCGACCAGCACGGTGGCGACGCCGATGGTGCCGTGGCCGCACATCGGCAGCAGCCCGGAGACCTCGATGTACAGCACGCCGAAGTCGGCGTCCGGCCGGGTGGGCGGCTGCAGGATCGCGCCGCTCATCGCGGAGTGGCCGCGCGGCTCGTACATCAGCAGCGTGCGGAACCGGTCGAGGTGGCGCTGGAAGTGGGTGCGCCGCTCGGCCATGGTGGCGCCGGGGACGGTGCCGAAGCCGCCGGTGACCACCCGGGTGGGCATCCCCTCGGTGTGCGAGTCGACGGCGTGGAAGACGTGGCGGGTCCGCATCGCGGTGCTCTCCGATCGGCTGACGGCGGTTCAGGGGCGTCCGGCGGCCCGGACCGGCTCCCCCGCCGGTCGGGACCGCCTTGGCGGCGGCGCTACTCGCGGCCTTCGGCGAGCGCCTTCCCGGTCGCGGCGCGCACCGCGGCCGCGGTCTCCGGGGGGAGCGGCAGGCGCGGGGGGCGGGTCGGGCCGCCCGGGCGGCCGGCGAGGTCCATGGAGAGCTTGATGGCCTGCACGAACTCGGTCCTGGAGTCCCAGCGCAGCAGCGGGTGCAGCGACCTGTAGAGCGGAACGGCGGTGGCCAGGTCGCCGGAGACGGCGGCGCGGTACAGCTCGGCGCAGGTGGCGGGCAGCGCGTTCGGGTAGCCGGCGATCCAGCCGACGGCGCCGGCCACGGCCAGTTCGAGCAGCACGTCGTCGGCGCCGACCAGCAGGTCCAGGCCGGGGGCCAGTTCGCCGATCTCGTAGGCGCGGCGGACGTCGCCGGAGAACTCCTTGACGGCCACGATCGAGCCCTCGGCGTGCAGTTGGGCGAGCAGGGCGGGAACGAGGTCGACCTTGGTGTCGATCGGGTTGTTGTACGCGACGACCGGCACGCCGACCCGGGCGACCTCGGCGTAGTGGGCGCGCACCGCGGCGTGGTCGGCGCGGTAGGCGTTCGGCGGGAGCAGCAGCACCGACCCGGCCCCGGCCTCGGCGGCCTGCTCGGCCCAGCGGCGGGACTCCGCGCTGCCGTAGGCGGCCACGCCGGCCATCACCCGGGCGCCGTCGCCGGCCGCCTCGACGGCGGTGGTGACGACCCTGGCGCGCTCCTCGGGGGTGAGGGTCTGGTACTCGCCGAGCGAGCCGTTGGGGACGACGCCGTCGCAGCCCCGGTCGATCAGCCGGCGGACGTGTTCGGCGTAGGCGTCGTAGTCCACCGTGAGGTCGGCGCGGAAAGGCAGGGTGGTGGCGACCATGACGCCGCGCCAGGGGCGGGCGGGGTCGCGGGGGGTGGGGGTCACGAGATCTCCCTCGATATGATGTGTGACATTTTACAAGTGGGCGAGCGGGGTCCACAAGGGCCCGCCGCCCCGGGGGCGGCGGGGGGCTCAGTCCGGCCGGGGCTCGGCCAGCTGCGCCAGCGGCACCGGGCAGGACAGCGGGCGGCTGTCCGGCCGCCCGGCGCCCCCGCCGGACAGGCGGGCCACCGCGGGCCCGCACATCCGGCCCTGGCACCAGCCCATCCCGGCCCGGGTGAGCAGCTTGACCGTCCGGGCGTCGCCGGCGCCGAGCTCCTCCACGGCCGCCCGGACCTCCCGCGCCGGGACTTCCTCGCACCGGCAGACCTCGGTGTCGTCGGTGACCCAGCCGGTCCAGTCCGGCCCGGGGGCGTGCGCGGCGGCCATCAGCGCGGCGAACGCGCGCCGCCGCCGCCGGGTGGCGGCCTCCCGGGCGGGCGCCGGGCGCCCGGCCACCGCGTGGGCGGCCAGCACGCCTTCGGCCAGCGCCAGGTCCGCGCCGCCGACGCCGCAGGTCTCCCCCGCCGCCCACAGCCCGGGCACGCTGGTGCGCTGCTCGGCGTCGACCTCCAGGGCGACCGCGCCGTCCGGCCCGGTGACCGTCCCGGCGCCCAGTTCGACGGCCAGTTCGATCTGCGGGACGAGTCCGTGCCCGATCGCCAGCGCGTCGCACGCGATCCGCCGCCCGCTGCCGGGCACCGGCCTCCACCGGGAGTCCAGCCGGGCCACCGTCACGGCGGTGACCCGGTCGGTGCCGTGCGCCTCGACCACCGCGCTGCCGCGGCGCAGCCGCACGCCGCGGCGCAGCAGCCCGGCGCCGTGCGCGGCGCCCTCGGCCAGCTTGGCGGGGTTGCCGGCCAGCACCGGCAGCCCCCGGGCGTAGCCGAGGTAGGAGGCGGCCTCCACGACCGCGGGGACCTCCGCCCCGGCCGAGACCAGCGACGAGGCGACGGCCAGCAGCAGCGGGCCGCTGCCGGCCACCACGATCCGGCGGCCGGGCAGCACCAGCGAGGACTTGAGCACCGCCTGCGCGCCGCCCGCGGACACCACGCCGGGCAGCGTCCAGCCGGGGAAGGGCAGGTGCCGCTCGTGGGCACCGGTGGCCAGCAGGACGGCGCGGGCCCGGACGGTGGTCCGGTCGGCCGCCCCGGGGCCGTGGGTGGCGTGCAGCCGCCAGGGCCGCCCGCCGTCCCCGGGCCCGCCCGCCTCGGCCGCCCACACGTGGTGGCCGGCCAGGTGGTCGACCAGCGGCGAGGCCGCCAGCCGGGCCCGCAGCCGGGTGAACACCGCCCAGCCGTGGTGCAGCCTCCCGGGCCTGGCCGCGCCCAGCTCGGGCGCCGGGTGCCGGTAGTACTGCCCGCCGAGCCGGCTGCCGGCGTCCACCAGCGCGACCCGCAGGCCGAACCGGGCGGCGGTGTCGGCCGCCGCCAGCCCGGCGGGGCCGGCCCCGATCACCGCGAGGTCGTAGCAGGGCCCCGCGCGGCCGCCGGCCGGCCCGGTCGGCTCAGACTTCGAGGTCGGCATGGCCGTGCCCCTCCTGGGTGGTGACGGTGTCGCCGTGCTCGGCGGGCAGCAGGCACAGGCGCTGGTTGGGACGGCCGTTGACGGTGGCCAGGCAGTCGAAGCACTGGCCGATCCCGCAGAACGCGCCGCGCGGCCGCCCCCCGCCACGGGTGGTGCGCCAGGCGAGCACGCCGTCGGCCCACAGCGCGGCGGCCAGCGTCTGCCCGGGCAGCGCGGGCACCGGACGCCCGTCGAACAGGACGGTCCGGGCCGGGCCGGGCTCGGCCCCCACCAGGTCGAACGGATCCATGACCACTCCTCGTCTCCACGCGCCTCGCACCGCCCGCTCCCGCGAGCCCGCCCTCACGACTCCCCCTCCGCGCCCTCGAACCGCTCGAACCGCTCGGGCCGGAACGGCGCCAGGTCGAAGCCCGGATCGGCTCCGGTGAGCTGGCGGCCGATCAGCAGCCCGGTGGCGGGCGCCAGGCCGATGCCCGCGCCCTCGTGCCCGCAGGCGTGGTAGAGGCCGGGCACCCGGGCGTCGCGCCCGATGGCGGGCAGGTGGTCGGGCAGGTAGGGGCGGAAGCCCCGGTAGGAGCGCTGGACCTGGACGGTGCGCAGCACCGGGAAGAGCGCGGCGGCCTGGGCGGCCAGCCGGTGCAGCACCCGGGGGTCGAGGGTGCGGTCGAAGCCGACCCGCTCCCGGCTGGCGCCGATCAGCACCGGCCCGGCGGGGGTGCCCTCGACCACGGCGGAGGACTGCAGGTCGGCCGAGCCGGAGGCGACGTCGGCGACGTAGTCGGCGGCGTAGACCTTGTGCCGGACGATCCTCGGCAGCGGTTCGGTGACGAGCACGAAGCCGCGCCGGGGCAGCACCGGCAGGTGCGCGCCGGCCAGCGCGGCGAGTTCGCCGCCCCAGGTGCCGGCGGCGTTCACCACGGCGGGCGCGGCGATGGCGCCGCGTGCGGTGGCCACGCCGGTGACGGCGCCGCCGGGGCCGCGCAGCAGCCCGGTGACGGCCTCGCCGAGGTGGCGGTCGGCGCCGGAGGCGCGCAGCAGGTGGGCGGCGGCCAGCGCGGGCTGCACCTGGGCGTCCTGCGGGTACAGGTAGCCGCCGGGCAGTCCGTGGGCCAGGTGCGGTTCGAGGGTGCGCAGTTCGTCGGCGGCGACCGGGACGGCCTCCACGCCGGCGGCGCGCTGCGCGGCGGCGAAGCCGTGCAGCGGGTCGAGCCCGGCGGCCTCGGTGGCGACCACCAGGCCGCCCTTGGGCTCGTACTCGACGCGCTCGCCGAACTCCGCGGCGAGTTCGCGCCACAGCCGGGCGGAGAGCAGCGCGAGGTCGAGTTCCGGTCCGGGCTCCTTGTCGGAGACCAGCAGGTTGCCCTCGCCGGCGCCGGTGGTCCCGCCGGCCACCGGGCCGCGGTCCACCACGGCGGTCTTCAGACCGGCCCGGGCCGCGTAGTAGGCGCAGGCGGCGCCGACGACGCCGGCGCCGACCACCACGACGTCGTAGGGGGTTCGCTTGAGCACGCCAGTAATATGTCACATGGCTCAAATCTCGGGCAAGACCCCCGCCGGCCCCGGCCCCCTCACCCGGAACGCGGAACGGCCCCGGACCACAGGGGTCCGGGGCCGTCCGTCGGCCTGGCCGGTCAACGGCCGCCCGTCAGGTGATGTCGTCGTCGATCCGGTCGCGCCGCGTGGCCGGGATCGGCGCCGGGGCCTCCACCGGCTCCACCCCGCCGACCGACTCCGGGCCCGCCACGCCCTCGACCGTCAGGTCGACCTCGGAGGCCTCCTCGTCGCTCAGCCCGGCGTCGGGGTTGCGGGCCGCCTTGCGCTTGTCGTTCACCAGCGAGATGCCGACCGCGATGAAGTACAGCGCCCAGATCGGCGCGGCCAGCGCCAGCATCGACACCGGGTCGGCCGACGGGGTGGCGAACGCCGCGAACACCGTGATGCCCATCACCATGGCGCGCCACCAGCCCAGCATCCGCTTGCCGGTGAGCACCCCGACCAGGTTCAGCATCACCAGGAACAGCGGCAGTTCGAAGCCCGCGCCGAACACCAGCACCATGCGGGTGACCAGGTCGAGGTAGTCCTCCACCGGCACGATCGAGGTGACGCCGTCCGCGACGAAGCTGATCAGCATCTGCGCGGTCATCGGCATGACCAGGTAGGCGAACGCCGCACCGGCCAGGAAGAGCGGGGTGCCGACGGCCAGGAAGGAGACCGAGTAGCGCTTCTCGTGCTGGTGCAGACCGGGCGCCACGAACTTCCACAGCTGGTACAGCCAGACCGGGGTGGCGGCCACCACGCCGGCGGTGAGGCTGACCTTCAGCACCAGGGTGAACGGCGTCAGCAGGCCGATGTTGGACACCTGCGCGCAGTGCTCGTCACCCGGCACCGGGTGCCCGTCCGGACCGCAGGCGGGCAGCGGGGCGATCAGGAAGTCCAGCAGCCGCTTGTTGAAGAACGCCGCGATGATCGTGAAGAAGATGATCGCCAGCAGCGACTTGACCAGCCGGTTGCGCAGCTCGCGGAGATGGTCGGCGAGCGCCATCCGCCCTTCAGGGTCCTTGGCCGCTTTGGTCGTCTTGCTCAACCCGGTCCTCGAATCGTGCGCTCGTCGTAGTCGGAGTGGTGCGGGAGCCCGACGGTGGTGCTCAGGCCGGGTCGCTCAGGCGGCCCGGTCGGTGCGCGACGCGCCGGGGGCGGACTTGACCACCCGTTCCGGTTCGGCGGCGCTCCGCGCGGCCTCGGCGACGGGCACCGCGCCCTCGCGGCCGGAGTCGAACTCCCGGCGCAGCGCCTTGCCCTCGCTCTTGAGGATCCGCAGGGACCGTCCGAGCGCCCGCGCCGCGTCCGGCAGCCGCTTGCCGCCGAACAGCAGCACCGCGAACACCGTGACCAGCAGCAGCGAGCCGGGCGACAGGAGTCTCATCTCCGGAGCACCGCCTTCCTTGTCCGGGAGGCAGGGCTCCCCCTCTGCGGGCGATGGTAGCCGCTCGGGGTGTCGCGACGGGAACCCGGTACCCAACGATCGGGTACCGGCCGCCCCGCCGCCGGTCGGGCGTCAGCCCGCCTTGTTCGCCCGCTGCAGCGCGTCGACCGCGCCGTCCACCTCGCGGGCCAGCGCCCGGGCGTCCAGCCACAGCCGCAGCGCGAGCACGCCGAGCACCAGCAGGCCCGCGGTGGACAGCAGGACGGCCCCGACCAGGGTCCAGTTCACGTGCGGGCCTCCCCTATCCGTCCACCGGCAGCAGCCGCATGGTGCGCACGCCGGCCTCGGTCAGCGCGGCGACGATCTTCTCCCCGGCGATCTTGCGGACGGCGGCTCCGCAGGCCGGGCAGGTGAAGCTGTAGAAGGTGCGCTCCTTGCTGGCGCCGAGGGCCAGCCGGAACTCGCCGGCCGGGAGTTCGACCTTCTCCCGGCACTGCGAGCAGTACACCTTGAACCTGGTGCCTCCGGTCACGTGGTTGAGACCCGTCCGTCCCGGTAGTGCTCCAGCGCGGCCAGCGCGGCGGTGCGGGCCTGTTCGGCGAGCTGGGCGGGCGCGGTGATCCGGCCGTCCCGGCCCAGGCGCAGCGCGAGGGTGCGCAGGCCGGCCGGCTCGGCGGAGCGCATGGTGATCCGCAGTCCGCCGTCGGGGAGTTCCTCGGCGCTGTCGTGGGTGTAGTACTCGGCGACCCAGCGGCCGCCGGGGCCGACCTCCACCACCACCTGCGGGTCGTCCGCGGTGGGGGCGACCAGCCCGGCGGACAGGTCGCGGGGCTGGAGCCGGGGCGGGTTGGCGGGCTCGTCCAGCACCTTGATCTCGGCGATCCGGTCCAGCCGGAAGGTGCGCCGGTCCTCGGAGGTGCGGCACCACCCCTCCAGGTAGGTGTGGCCCTCGGTGACCAGCCGGATCGGGTCGACCTCGCGCTCGGTCAGCTCGCCGCGGCCGTGCGACCAGTAGCGCAGCCAGATCAGGCGGCCCTCACTCAGGGCGCGGTCGATGTCGGCGAAGACGGTGCCCTCGGCCTCGAAGGTGACGCCGATCCGGGCGGCGGAGGCGGCGTTCTCGCCGGCCGCGTCCTCGATCTTGGCGACGGCCCGGGTGAGCGCCTGCCGGTCGCGCTCGCGCAGCCCCGGCAGCCCGGCGACGGCGCGGGCGGCGACGAGCAGCGCGGTGGCCTCGTCGGCGGCCAGCCGCAGCGGCTGGGCGACGTCGTCCACGTTGTGCCACCAGATCCGCTCGCCGTCGGTGTCGATGTCGAGCAGGTCGCCGCCGCGGAAGGAGGTGCCGCACATCGGCAGCACGTTCAGGTCGCCGATCAGCTCCCGCTCGGTGATCCCGAACGCCCGCGCCACCTCGGCCACCTCGGCCCCGGGCCGCTCGCGCAGGTACGTCACCAGCGACAGCATCCGCCGCGTCTGGTCGATCGCGTTGCTCATGCCCGCACCTCCGAGAGACCGGCGACGGCGCGCAGCCGGTCGATGACGTCGGCCCGCAGGTCCTCGGGGCCGATCACGATGACGTCGGGCCCGTACTCGGCAAGGTCGGCGCCCAGGCCGTTGCCGTACGGGATGTCCAGCTCGTCCCAGTCGGCGTCCACCGGCCGGGTCTCCAGCGCCCGCTGGCGCAGCGGGTAGGCGGCGCCGGAGCGCACCTCGACCTGCGCCACGGCGGTCGCGCCCTCGCCGGCGAACCGGGCCACCACGGCCCGGACGTCCACGTGCTCGGGCACCTCGCCGGTGAAGGCGCCGGCCCGGGAGCGGACCTTGCCGGTGATCCGGGAGAGCCGGAACACCCGGGCCGAGCCGCGGTCGCGGTCGTACCCGGCCAGGTACCAGTGGCCGCGCCAGCACTCCAGCGCCCAGGGTTCGACCGAGCGCGGCTCGGCGGTGGCGGCGCCGGCCTTGCGGTAGTCGAAGGTGACCGGGCGCCGGTCGCGGGCGGCGGTGAGCAGCGGCTCGAACGCGGCCTCCCGGCCGGGGATCCGCGGCTCCAGCGCGCCGTGCTCGCGGTCCTCGACGAACGGGACGCCCGCGGCGCGCAGCTTCTGCAGCGCACCGCTGGCGGCGCCGGACATCTTGGCCTGCTGCCAGACCCGGGCGGCCAGCGCCAGGGCGGCGGCCTCCTCGGCGTCCAGGGCGATCTCCGGGAGGCGGTTGCGGTCGCGGCGGGCGAGGTAGCCGATCTCGCCGTCGAGCGCGTTCTCGTCCACGTCGATGATCAGTCCGAGTTCCCGCAGGTCGTCCTTGTCGCGCTCGAACATCCGGTTGAAGGCGTCCTCGGAGCCCTGTTGCCAGGCCTCCCGGTACGCCTCGACGGACTCGCGCAGCTCTTTCTTGGAGAGCGGACGCCGGGTGTTCATCAGGCACAGGGCTAGGTTCATCAGCCGCTCTGCCTTGGCGATCGCCATCGCTGACCCTTCCTCCGATCGGGGGTGACCCGCCTGACCGTACCGGTACGGACGCGTCCAGAGAAAGCCGAACCCCCGGCTCCTGGCGGAACCGGGGGTGTCGGTGGTACGTCCGAGGTCAGACGCCCAGCAGGTCCACCACGAAGATCAGGGTGGAGCCGGCCGGGATGAGCGGGCTCGGCGACTGGTTGCCGTACGCCAGGTGCGGCGGGATGACCAGCTCGCGGCGGCCGCCGACGCGCATGCCCTCGACGCCCTGGTCCCAGCCCTTGATGACCCGGCCGCCCCCGAGCGGGAACTTGAAGGTCTGGCCGCGGTTCCAGGAGGCGTCGAACTCCTCGCCGGAGGCGAAGGTGACACCGACGTAGTGGACCTCGACGACCGCGCCGGCCTTGGCCTCGGCGCCGTCGCCGACCACGATGTCGCGGATCTGGAGCTCGGTCGGGGCGTCGCCGCCCGGGAAGTCGATCTCCGGCTTGGTCAGGCTCACGATTGCTCTTCTCGTTCGGTTGCGTGAACGCCACTCATCCTAGGCGCACCGGCGGCCGGTGACCGTCAGTTGCCGCCGGCCCCCGCGTCCAGGATGTCCACCACGAACACCAGGGTGGAGTTCGCCGGGATCGACCCGCTGGCCTGGTCCTTGTAGCCCAGCGAGGCGGGGACGACCAGCTCGACCCGGCTGCCGATGTTCTGGCCGGTGATGCCCTTGTCCCAGCCCTCGATGACCTGGCCGGCGCCGGTGGTGAAGGTGAACGCCTCGCCCCGGTCGAGCGAGGAGTCGAACTTCTTGCCGTCCTTGTACAGCGCGCCGGTGTACTGGACCAGCACCTTCTCGCCCTGCTCGATCTTGCGGCCCTTGCCCTGGATCAGCACGTGGCTCTTCAGCTCGGTCGGGTCGGCGGCGCCCGGGACGGGGGTGATGTCGGCGGGCTTGCTGCCGTTGTCCTTGACCTTCGGGAAGTCCGCCGGCGGCGGGGTCACCTCGCCGGAGAGGACCGCGCCCGGCGCGGTGGCCTGCCGGATGTCCAGCACGAACACCAGGCTGTCGCCGGCCCCGATGCCCAGCTGGCTGTTGCCGTTCGCGCCGAACGCGGCGGCGGGCGGGGCGACCACCAGCAGGCGGCTGCCGGCCTTGTGGCCCTCGACGACGCTGTCCAGCGCCGGGATCAGCGACCCGCCGCCGGCCTGGAACAGCTGCGGCTTGGCGTTCTCGTCGCCGTACGAGCCGGGGATCTCCTTGCCGGTCTGCCAGTCCATCGCCGTGTAGTCGACGGAGACCCAGTTGCCCTTGTCGACCTTCGGGCCGTTGCCCGCGGACAGTTCCTTGACCACGAACGTCCCCTCGGGGGCGTCCTTGGGCAGCGTGATGGCGGCCTTGGAGCCGAAGTCGCCGGAGACCGAGGGCAGCACCTTGGCGCTGTCCTTGATCGGCGGCACCGGCTCCTGGCTCGGCGAGGGCGACGCGGCCGCGCTCGGGGCGGCCGTCGCCGCGTCCGCCTTGGCGGCGGGCTTGGTGTCGCCGTCCTTGTTGACGTAGTACATCGTCACGCCGGACGCGAGCAGCAGGACCGCGACGACCGAACCCAGGATGACGCCGAGCCGGCCCACCCCGCCCGGGTCCTCGTCGTACCCGGCCTCGGAGAGCGGCACCTTGCGCTGGTTGGACGCGAAGAACTGCGGCGCCTGGTCGTCCTTGGCATCGGGACTGACCGGGTTGGTGGGCGGGGCCCAGCCGGCCTGGGTCAGGATCTCCGCGGGGACGACGATCGACTCGCGGTCCAGGGAAGGCTTGTTCCCGGTGTTGTCGGCCTCGCCCGGGCTCGACGCTTTCTCAGACATGACTCCCCATTCGACTCGCCCGACGACGCGTGTACCACTGGTGCGGGGCAGCAGTATGTCAGGTCGGCATGAGAGCCGTTCAGTCCGGTCCGCGCCCCGCTGTCAGGCGGTTCTCAGACTGCTTCCAGGATGTCGATCACGAACACCAGGGTGGAGTTCGCCGGGATCGACCCGCTGGCCTGGTCGCCGTAGCCCAGCGAGGGCGGCACCACCAGCATCACCCGGCTGCCGACGTTCTTGCCGACCAGTCCCTGGTCCCAGCCCTTGATCAGGCTGCCGGTGCCCACCTGCATGGGCTGCGCCCCGCCGTGGTTCCACGAGGAGTCGAACTCCTTGCCGTCCGCCCAGACCACGCCGGTGTACTGGACCAGCAGCGTCTGCCCGCTCTGCACCTCCGGGCCGGTGCCCTTGACCAGCACGTACTGCTGCAGGTCGGCGGGCGGCTGCTGGCCGGAGGGGACGGTGATGGTCGGCGCGGCCTTGCCGTTGTCCTTCACCTGCGGGGCGTTCGCGGGCGGCTGGACGATGTCCCCGGGGATGGTGGTGTCCGGCGCGACGGTGCCCACCACGTCCAGCACGAACACCACGGTGTCGTCCTTGCCGACGCCCAGCGCGGTCGAGCCCTGGCTGCCGAACCCGGCCGCCGGCGGGGCCACCACCAGCAGCCGGGAGCCGGTCTTCTTGCCGACCACGCTCTGGTCGAAGGCGGGCACCAGCTGCCCGGTGCCCGCCTGGTAGAGCTGCGGCTTGCCCTTGTCGTCGTAGGAGCTGGACAGGTCCTTGCCGCTGGTCCAGTCCTTGACCGTGTAGTTGACGGTCACCCAGTCGTCCTTCTTGACCTCCGGCCCGGAGCCCTCGCTCACGACGCTCACCACGAACTGGCCGCCGGGCTGCTCGGAGGGCAGCGTGATCGTCGCCTTCGAGCCGAACTCGCCGCTGACGGACGGCATCGGCGAGGCGGACGCCACCGGGCTCGGCACCGCGACGGCGGAGGCCGAGGCGGCCGGGGGCGTCGTCGCGGTGGACTTCCCCGAGCCGCCCGAACTGCTGCACCCGGCGAGCAGTGCGACGGTCAGGGGAACGGTGAGCAGGCAGGCGGTTCGACGCATGGCGTCAGCCTATGACCCGATTCGTCCGGTCCGTCGGAGGCGCTCGGCGCGCCCCCGACGGACCGTGCGGAGCCGGCCGTTCACATGCCGGCGATCAGCTTCTCCACCCGCTCGTCGACCGAGCGGAACGGGTCCTTGCACAGCACGGTGCGCTGCGCCTGGTCGTTCAGCTTGAGGTGCACCCAGTCGACGGTGAAGTCGCGGCGCTGCTCCTGGGCGCGGCGGATGAAGTCGCCGCGCAGCCGGGCCCTGGTGGTCTGCGGGGGCACCGACTTGCCCTGGAAGGTCAGCAGGTCGGTGGTGACCCGCTTGGCCTGGCCGTTCTTCTGCAGCAGGTAGAACAGGCCGCGGCGGCGGTGGATGTCGTGGTAGGCGAGGTCGATCTGGGCGACCCGCGGGTTGGACATGGTCATCTGGTGCTTGGCCCGGTACTTCTCGATCAGCTGGTACTTCATGATCCAGTCGATCTCGGTGCCGACCTTGGCCAGGTCCTCGCTGCGCACCGCCTCCAGGGTGCGGCCCCACAGGTCCAGCACCCGGGCCACGGTGCCCTCGTTGAGGCCCTTGCGGTCGGCGAACTCCAGCGCCTTGGTGTAGTACTCCTCCTGGATCTCCAGGGCGGAGGCCTCCCGGCCGTTGGCGAGGCGGACCTGGTGGGTGCCGGTCAGGTCGTGGCTGACCTCGCGGATCGCCCGGATCGGGTTCTCCAGCGTCAGGTCGCGCATCACCACGCCGGCCTCGATCAGCCGCAGCACCAGGTCGGTGGCGCCGACCTTGAGCAGCGTGGTGGTCTCCGACATGTTGGAGTCGCCGACGATGACGTGCAGCCGCCGGTAGCGCTCGGCGTCGGCGTGCGGCTCGTCCCGGGTGTTGATGATCGGGCGGGAGCGGGTGGTGGCGGAGCTGACGCCCTCCCAGATGTGCTCGGCGCGCTGGCTGACGCAGTAGACCGCGCCGCGCGGGGTCTGCAGCACCTTGCCGGCGCCGCAGATCAGCTGCCGCGTCACCAGGAACGGGATCAGCACGTCCGCCAGCCGGGAGAACTCGCCGTGCCGGGCCACCAGGTAGTTCTCGTGGCAGCCGTAGGAGTTGCCGGCCGAGTCGGTGTTGTTCTTGAACAGGTAGACGTCGCCGGCGATGCCCTCCTCGTGCAGCCGCCGCTCGGCGTCCACCAGCAGGCCCTCGAGGATCCGCTCGCCGGACTTGTCGTGGGTGACCAGCTCGGTGACGTCGTCGCACTCGGGGGTCGCGTACTCGGGGTGGGAGCCGACGTCGAGGTAGAGGCGGGCGCCGTTCTTCAGGAAGACGTTGCTGCTGCGGCCCCAGGAGACGACCCGGCGGAAGAGGTAGCGGGCGACCTCGTCCGGCGACAGCCGGCGCTGCCCCCGGAAGGTGCAGGTGACTCCGTACTCGTTCTCCAGCCCGAAAATTCGGCGGTCCATGTGCGACTCTTCTCTGTTCGAAGCTCGGTGGAACCCCTCGGTGGCGGTGGTGGACCGGGCGGGCGGCCCGCCGCGTCGGGCGGGCCGCCCGGGCCGGTCATTCGGTGTCGGCGCTCCCGTCGCTACCGTCCTCGGCGGCCGCCGACTCGTCGCCGCTGAGCAGCCGGGCCAGCTGGCCGCCCAGGATGCGCTTGAACTTCCGCTTCTGGGGGCGCTGGCGGTCGAGGACGGCGACCTCCAACTGCTCGGGCGTCAGGGCGCGGGGGGTGCCGCCGTTGGGGTCGCGGGCCAGGCCGTCGACCGCCAGCTTGAGCGCCTCCGCGAGGCTCAGGCCGGCGCGGTGGCGCTGGCCGAGGTAGTTGCCGATGGAGTCGGCGTTGCCGCCGACCACCACGGCGTTCTTCTCGTCCACCACCGAGCCGTCGGGGGTGAGCCGGTAGATCTGGTCGTCGGCGGCGGCGCGGCCGACCTCGGCGACGATCAGTTCGACCTCGTAGGGCTTCTCCCCGACCGAGGAGAAGATGGTGCCGAGGGTCTGCGCGTAGACGTTGGCCAGGCCGCGGGCGGTGACGTCGGCCCGGTCGTAGGAGTAGCCGCGCAGGTCGGCGTAGCGGACGCCGCCGATGCGCAGGTTCTCGAACTCGTTGTAGCGGCCGACCGCGGCGAAGGCGATCTTGTCGTAGATCTCGGAGACCTTGTGCAGGGCGCGGGAGGTGTTCTCCGCGACGAAGACGATGCCGTCGGCGTAGGTGAGCACGACCACGCTTCGGCCGCGGGCGATGCCCTTGCGGGCGTACTCCGCGCGGTCCGCCATGGCCTGCTGGGGCGAGACGTAGAACGGCGTGGACACCGCCGGTCTCCCTTCGGGTGGTTGGGGCGGACTCAGAGGAGCGGGGCCTGCGGGCCGTTCGGGTGCTCGCGGCGCTGGTCGGTGATGGAGATCGCGATCGCGGAGACCTCCTCCTCGGTGAGCCGGCGGAAGCCGTCCTCGGTGATCAGCGTGACGATCGGGAAGATCTTGCGGGCCAGGTCGGGCCCCCCGGTCGCGGAGTCGTCGTCGGCGGCGTCGTACAGCGCCTGGACGGCGAGGGTGGCGGCCTCCTCGCCGGTCAGCCCCTCCCGGTAGAGCTTCTTCATCGAGCCGCGGGCGAACACCGAGCCGGAGCCGGTGGCGGCGAAGCCGGCCCGCTCCTCGGAGCGGCCGCCGGTGACGTCGTAGGTGAAGATCCGGCCGCGGCCGAGGTCGAGGTCGTAGCCGGCGAAGACCGGGACGACCGCGAGGCCCTGCATGGCCATCGCCAGGTTGGAACGGATCATCGTGGTGAGCCGGTTCGCCTTGCCCTCGAACGAGAGCACGGCGCCCTCGATCTTCTCGTAGTGCTCCAGCTCCAGCTGGAACAGCCGGACCATCTCGACCGCGAGGCCGGCCGTGCCGGCGATGCCGACGGCGCTGTACTCGTCCGCCGGGAAGACCTTCTCGATGTCCCGCTGGGCGATGACGTTGCCCATCGTGGCGCGGCGGTCGCCGGCCAGCACCACGCCGCCGTCGAACACCGCGGAGACGATGGTGGTGCCGTGCGGCGCCTCGACCGTCATCCCCTCGGGGAGGGCGCGCCGGCCGGGGAGCAGCTGCGGCGCGTGGCTGTCGAGGAAGTCGAGGAACGAGGAGGAGCCGGGGGTGAGGAAGGCGGCCGGCAGACGCCCGGTGCCACTGAGGTTGGCTTCCACACGTGTCCTTCCGGATCGAAGATCGAAAGTTGCTTGGTGCCCCGGACCCTACCCGCTTCGGGGTCCGGTTCCACCCGCTGTGCACAGGAGCTTGCGGGAACGCGAGGCCGCAGGCGCGCTCAGGGCACACCTGCGGCGCTCGTGGTGCCGTTCTCGGTGGAGGAGGGGGTTCCCCCTCCTCACTCGCCGCCCTTCTGGACGAATCCGCGCACGAAATCCTCCGCGTTGGATTCCAGCACCTCGTCGATTTCGTCGAGCACCGAGTCGACGTCGTCGCTGAGCTTTTCCTGGCGCTCCTTGAGGTCGTCCGAAGCCTGAGTTTCCGCGGCCTGCTCCTCGGCCTCCTCGGAGGAGCGGTTTGCCCGCTGCTGGCCGCCGCCGGTGTCCTTGTCCGCCATTTTCCTCACCCCGCTCGTTCGGTGTTCTCGTTCAACGCTGGCTGCTCACCGGAATGATTCCCCGTCGGGGAAATGTTCACCCCCGGTGATCGAAAAGTTACCCGCCGGAGAGGACGCGCACCAGGTCCTCGGCGGTGCGGCACCGGTCGAGCAGCTCCTTGACGTGCTCCCGGGTGCCGCGCAGCGGCTCCATGGTCGGGACGCGCTGGAGGCTGTCGTGGCCGGGCAGGTCGAAGATGACGGAGTCCCAGGAGGCCGCGGCCACGTGGTCGGCGTACTGCTCCAGGCAGCGGCCGCGGAAGTACGCCCTGGTGTCGTCCGGGGGGCTGGTGGCGGCACGGCGCACCTCGTCGTCGGTGAACAGCCGCTCGAACCGGCCGCGCGCCGCCAGCCGGTTGTACAGGCCCTTGTCGGCCCGCACGTCGCTGTACTGGAGGTCGACCAGCTGGAGGCGGGGGCTGTCCCACTCCAGGCCGTCCCGCTGCCGGTAGCCCTCCAGGAGCTCCTTCTTGGCGACCCAGTCGAGCTGCCGGGACAGGCTCATCGGGTCGCGCTCCAGGCGGCCCAGCACGTCCTCCCAGCGGGCCAGTACGTCCATGGTCTGGTCGTCGGCGTCCTGTCCGTGGCGGTCCTCGACGTACTTGCGGGCCAGCTCGCAGTACTCCATCTGGAGCTGGACGGCGGTCAGCCGGCGGCCGCTGCGCAGCTGGACCAGCTGCTTGAGGTCGGGGTCGTGGGAGACCCGGTGCAGGGTGCGCACGGGCTGGTCGACGGCGAGGTCGACGGCGATGAAGCCGTCCTCGATCATCGACAGCACCAGTGCGGTGGTGCCGAGCTTGAGGTAGGTGGAGATCTCCGACAGGTTGGCGTCGCCGATGATGACGTGCAGCCGGCGGTACTTCTCGGCGTCGGCGTGCGGCTCGTCGCGGGTGTTGATGATGGGGCGCTTGAGCGTGGTCTCCAGGCCGACCTCGACCTCGAAGTAGTCGGCGCGCTGGCTGAGCTGGAAGCCGTGGCCGCCGCCCTCCTGGCCGATGCCGACCCGGCCGGCCCCGCACACCACCTGGCGGGAGACGAAGAACGGGGTGAGGTGGCGGACGATGTCGGCGAACGGGGTGGCCCGCTGCATCAGGTAGTTCTCGTGGGTGCCGTAGGAGGCGCCCTTGTTGTCGGTGTTGTTCTTGTAGAGCAGGATCCGCTGCCCGTTGGGCAGCTCCAGGGCGCGCTCGGCGGCCTCCGCCATGATCCGCTCGCCGGCCTTGTCCCAGAGCACCGCGTCGCGCGGGTTGGTGACCTCGGGCGAGGAGTACTCGGGGTGCGCGTGGTCGACGTAGAACCGGGCGCCGTTGGTGAGGATGACGTTGGCCAGGCCGATGTCCTCGTCGGTGAGCTGGCTGGCGTCCGCCACGTCCCGGGCCAGGTCGAAGCCCCTGGCGTCGCGCAGCGGGTTCTCCTCCTCGAAGTCCCAGCGGGCGCGGCGCGCCCGGTGCATCGCCGCGGCGTACGCGTTGACGATCTGGGACGAGGTGAGCATGGCGTTGGCGTTGGGGTGGCCGGGCACGGAGATGCCGTACTCGGTCTCGATGCCCATCACGCGCCGTACGGTCATGCGGCCCTCCTGACCTGTGGGTACTGCTGGGTGCTGCCGGCGCAGACGCGCCGTCCGGCTGCGGTGCCCTGCCGAGCGCCGCAGCCGGACGGGGTCGTACGCGTGCTACAGGTACTGCCCGGTGTTGGCGACGGTGTCGATGGAACGGCCGGACTCGGCGCCCTGCTTGCCGGTGACGAGGGTGCGGATGAAGACGATCCGCTCGCCCTTCTTGCCGGAGATGCGGGCCCAGTCGTCCGGGTTGGTGGTGTTGGGCAGGTCCTCGTTCTCCTTGAACTCGTCCACGCAGGCGGCGAGCAGGTGGGAGACGCGCAGACCGCGCTGGCCGTGGTCGAGGTAGTCCTTGATGGCCATCTTCTTGGCCCGGTCCACGATGTTCTGGATCATGGCGCCGGAGTTGAAGTCCTTGAAGTACAGGACCTCCTTGTCACCGTTGGCGTAGGTGACCTCCAGGAAGCGGTTCTCCTCGGTCTCCGAGTACATCCGCTCGACCACCGACTGGATCATGGCGGCGACGGTGACCGACACCGAGCCGTCGTGCTCCTTGAGGTCGTCCGGGTGGAACGGGAGGGTGTCCTTGAGGTACTTGGAGAAGATGTCCTTGGCCGCCTCGGCGTCCGGCCGCTCGATCTTGATCTTGACGTCCAGGCGGCCGGGCCGCAGGATCGCCGGGTCGATCATGTCCTCGCGGTTGGAGGCGCCGATGACGATGACGTTCTCCAGGCCCTCCACGCCGTCGATCTCCGCCAGCAGCTGCGGGACGATGGTGTTCTCCACGTCCGAGCTGACGCCGGAGCCGCGGGTGCGGAACAGCGACTCCATCTCGTCGAAGAAGACGATGACGGGCGTGCCCTCGCTCGCCTTCTCCCGGGCCCGCTGGAAGACCAGGCGGATCTGCCGCTCGGTCTCGCCCACGTACTTGTTGAGCAGCTCGGGGCCCTTGATGTTGAGGAAGTAGCTCTTGCCCTGCGGCCGGCCGGTCACCTCGGCGACCTTCTTGGCCAGCGAGTTGGCCACCGCCTTGGCGATCAGCGTCTTGCCGCAGCCGGGCGGGCCGTAGAGCAGGACGCCCTTGGGCGGCCGGAGCTCGTACTCCTTGAACAGCTCGGCGTGCAGGTAGGGCAGCTCCACCGCGTCCCTGATCTGCTCGATCTGGCCGGAGAGGCCGCCGATCTGCCGGTAGTCGATGTCCGGGACCTCCTCGAGGACCAGCTCCTCGACCTCGGACTTGGGCACCACCTCGTACACGTAGCCGGAGCGGGGCTCCAGCAGCAGTGCGTCGCCCGCCCGGATCGTGACGCCCTGGAGCGGCTCGGCGAGCCGCACCACGCGCTCCTCGTCGGTGTGGCCGACGACCAGCGCGCGGTCGCCGCCCTCCAGCACCTCCTTGAGGGTGACGATCTCGCCGATCCGCTCGAACGCCATCGCCTCGACGACGTTGAGCGCCTCGTTGAGCATCACCTCCTGGCCGCGGCGCAGTTCGTCCAGCTCGACGCTGGGGCTGACGTTGACCCGGAGCTTGCGGCCCCCGGTGAAGATGTCGGCGGTGCCGTCCTCGTTCTTCTCTAGGAAGGTGCCGAATCCGGCCGGCGGCTGGGCGAGCCGGTCGACCTCCTCCTTGAGGGCCACGATCTGGTCGCGGGCCTCGCGCAGGGTCGCGGCGAGCCTCTCGTTCTGGGCGGTCACACCGGCCAGACTGGTCTGCAGCTCGATGATCCGCTCTTCGAGGATCCTCGATCCGCGCGGGGAATCCGCGAGCCTGCGCCGAAGGACAGCGATCTCCTGCTCGAGGTAGGAGACCTGCGCGGCCTCGTCGGACCCCCGTGCGGGCCTGCCGGCGCTGCGGTCGTACTCGTCGTCGTGGGCTGCCACGGTCCTCACCTCCTCCTGGGGGAGCTGGACGACCCAAACCTACCTGGGACCAGGGCGATGTAAACCCCTTAGTGATCAGAAAGGCGGGTCGGGCGTGTCCGGTTGTTCGCCCTGCGTGCTTCCCCTCTTGGTAGAGGAGATGCCCACCGCTCAACGGTTCAAAGCAGAGCGGATGTATCGTGACAGGAATGTCCCCGAATACGGGGCGACGAGAGCAGAAACGGCAGGGGCAATGGCGGGCACGGGCGAGGCACTCGAAGTCTGGATCGACCAGGATCTGTGCACCGGCGACGGCATCTGCGCGCAGTACGCGCCGGAGGTCTTCGAGCTCGACATCGACGGTCTGGCCTACGTCAAGGGCGCGGACGACGAGTTGCGCCAGCAGCCGGGCGAGAGCGTGCCCGTCCCGCTGACGCTCCTTCAGGACGTGGTGGACTCCGCCAAGGACTGCCCGGGCGACTGCATCCACGTCCGCCGCGCGGCGGACGGCGTCGAGGTCTACGGGCCGGACGCGGACTGACGGCCGCTCAGGCGGTGCGCACCGGCGCGGCGGCCTCGGTCTTCGTCCAGGGGCCGCCCGCCCCGCCCGTCCGGGTCCAGACCAGTTCGACCTGCAGGTCGGGCGAGAAGCGCGGCACGTCGGGGGACGAGTAGCCGCGGGCCCTGCCGCGGATCGAGCCGTCGCTGCGGATCGCCAGCTCGGTGACGGTCAGGCCCTCGGCGTCGGGCAGCAGCGCGACGGGGGCGCCCCCGGCGGCGACCAGGAACACCCCGTCCGGCGGGGTGCCCATGTCGGCCTGGCAGTGCGCGGCGGCGACGGTCACCGGCTCGCCGTCCAGCACGGCGGAGGCCTTCAGGCCGACCGCGACCGGGAACGGCCCGCAGTCCAGCGGCAGGTGCGCCTTCGTCAGGTCGACCTCCGGCGGCGGCACGGAGGAGGGCACCGGCCGGGCGGTCGGCTCGGCGGCGGCCTGACCGGGCGTCACCGCGCCGGTCGCCGAGGTGGCCCCCAGGGCCCCGCCCACCACGGCCGCGCAGCCCGCCGCGACCAGCACCCAGTGCTTCAGCCCCGACCGCGCGTGCCCGGGTATCCGACGCTCCGTCACCACGAGACTCCCCTTCACGGTCCGCCCTTTCCGGTCCGCGCATCCTTCCACAGACCCGCGCACCGCGCGCAACCAGGGGCGCGGGCAACGGCGCCGGGCGGAGGACGCCGACAGCCGGGTCGCGCCGACCGCTACTGCGGCAGCTCCCGCGCCTCGTGCGAGGCCGCTTCGCGCTGCGCCTTGCGGACGGCGGCGCGCTCGGCGAGGGTGAGCTCGCTCTCCGGGCCGGTCTCGTAGTCCTCGCCGTAGGAGCCCTTGGCGGGGCGGCGGCGGCGCAGCGGGGGCTCGACGCCGTCGGCGAGGCGGCGGGCGGTGAGCAGGAAGCCGGTGTGGCCGATCATCCGGTGGTCCGGGCGGACGGCCAGGCCCTCCAGGTGCCAGGTGCGGACCATGGTCTCCCAGGCCTGCGGCTCGGTGAAGCTGCCGTGCTCGCGCAGCGCCTCGACGGTGCGCGACATCTGGGTGGTGGTGGCCACGTAGCAGCAGATCAGGCCGCCGGGGACGAGCGCCTTGGAGGCGACGTCCAGGCACTCCCAGGGGGCGAGCATGTCGAGGATGACGCGGTCGACGTCGGCCTCGACCAGGTTGTCCTGGAGGTCGCCGACGGTGAGCTTCCAGGCCGGGTGCGGGCCGCCGAAGTAGCGCTCCACGTTGCCCTTGGCGATGTCGGCGAAGTCCTGCCGGCGCTCGTAGGAGGCGAGCATGCCGGTGTCGCCGACGGCGCGCAGCAGGTAGGTGGAGAGGGCGCCGGAGCCGACGCCCGCCTCGACCACCCGGGCGCCGGCGAAGATGTCGGCCATGGCCAGGATCTGCCCCGCGTCCTTGGGGTAGATCACGGCCGCGCCGCGCGGCATGGACAGGACGTAGTCGGGGAGCAGGGGGCGCAGCGCGAGGTACGGGACGTTGCCCGTCGTGCGGACGACCGTGCCCTCGGGAGCGCCGATCAGCTCGTCGTGCGGGAACGCACCCTTGTGGGTGTGGAACTGGTTCCCGGCCTGGAGCGTGAACGTGTAGTGGCGGCCCTTGGGGTCGGTCAGCTGGACCTGGTCCCCGACCTTGAAGGGCCCGCGTCGGCGGGCGGCACCGGTCGGTTCGGACATGGGGGCCATCCTACGGGAGCGGGAGGGCTGCCCCCGACCACATGATCGTCCCGGTTCCGCGGGGCCGGTCAGGGGCGGCCCTGGAGCGCGGCGGTGAGCTTGCGCTCGAGGTCGGTGAGGGAGAGGACGCCGTAGACCGAGCCGTCCGGGCGGACCACCAGGTACTCGGTGGCGGGGGCGCGGCGCAGGGTGTCGAGGATCTGTTCGCCCGCCAGGTCGACGGGGACGGTGAGGCCCGGTTCGAGGTCGCGGGAGACGGCGCTGACGGCGATCCAGGGGCGGCGGTGCTCGGGGACGTCGCTGACCGCGGACTCCTTGACCACGGCGGTCGGCTCGCCGCGTCCGTCGACCACCACGATCGCCCCGGCGTGCACCTCGCGGGCCCGGCGCATGGCCTCGCCGAGGGGGGTGTCGGCGGGGACGTCGATGCTGCGGCGGGCCATCTCGCGGACCTTGAGCCGGGGCAGCACCTCCTTGAGGCGGGCGTTGCGCAGCGAGTTGCCGGCGCCCTGCCAGATGATGAATCCGAGGATGGCGGCGAGCACGCCGTCGACCATGGCCTCGGTGGTGGTGCGCTCGACGTCCTGGGAGGAGCTGAGGACCGGCAGGCCGAGGACGACGGCGATCGCCAGCGCGCGGCCGACCCAGACCGCGGCCCGGGTGCCCTTCATCGGGTTGCCGGTGACGGCCCAGACGACGGCGCGCAGCATCCGCCCGCCGTCCAGCGGGAGGCCGGGGAGCAGGTTGAAGGCGGCGACGACCAGGTTGGAGACCATCAGGCCGGCGAGCAGCACGCCGGGGACGGTGGCGGGTTCGACGGCGCGCAGGCCGAGCCAGAAGGCGCCGCCGAGGGCGAGCGAGAGCAGCGGGCCGACGAAGGCGAGCCAGAACTCGCGCCAGGGACGGTCGGCCTCCTTCTCGATCTCGGAGACGCCGCCGAGGAACTGGAGCTGGATCCGGCGCACGCCGAGCTCGTAGTGCAGCCCGACCACGGTGTGGGCGAGTTCGTGGACCAGCACCGAGCCGTAGAAGGCGACGGCGAACGAGAAGGCGAGCAGGTAGCGGGCGGCGCCGAGGTCGGGCAGGACCTCGGCGAGGCGGCTGCCGAAGATCCAGGTGATCAGCGCGGCGACCAGGAACCAGGACGGGGTGACGTAGACGGGCACGCCGAAGGGACGGCCCATCAGGATGCCGCCGCGCGGCTGGTCGTCGGGTTTCGGCTTCTCCGGTGCCCGCCCCTCGGTGTCGTTCACCGTGCTCCTTCCGTCCCGCCGTCCGCTGGTGCCTCGTACGCTACGTGATCACGCCCCGGGAACGGCGGCGCACCCCGCCCTCCCCCTTCCTATACCCAGCTCTTCGACCCGTTCGCCCATCGTGTCGGTCCGGTGCAATAGGGTCGTGGCATGCAGCAGACCGACCCTTCGCCCGCTCCGCGTCCGGCCGCCCGGCCGACCGGGCTGTCGCCGTCCCGGGCGGGTGACTACATGACCTGCCCGCTGCTGTACCGGCTGCGGGTGATCGACCGGCTGCCGGAGCCGCCGAGCGCGGCCGCCACCCGGGGGACGCTGGTGCACGCGGTGCTGGAGCGGCTGTTCGACCACCCGCCGGCCGAGCGCACGCCGCAGCGGGCGCTCGGGCTGCTGGGCCCGCAGTGGGAGCGGTTGCTGGGGGAACGGCCGGAGCTGTCCGAACTGTTCCCGGGCGAGCCGGAGAAGTTGGCCGGCTGGCTGGCGGACGCCGAGAAGCTGGTGGAGAAGTGGTTCCGGCTGGAGGACCCGGCGCGGCTGCACCCGGTGGAGCGGGAGCTGTACGTGGAGACCGCGCTGCCCTCGGGCCTGCTGCTGCGCGGGTACGTCGACCGGGTGGACGTCGCGCCGTCCGGCGAGGTGCGGCTGGTGGACTACAAGACCGGCCGGGCCCCCTCGCGGGACTTCGAGGGCAAGGCGATGTTCCAGATGAAGTTCTACGCACTGGTGGTGTGGCGCTGGAAGGGCATCGTCCCCAAGCGCCTGCAGCTGGTGTACCTGGGCGGCGGCGGGGACGTGGTGACGTACGACCCGGACGAGGCCGACCTGCTGGCGGTGGAGCGGAAGCTGGAGGCGCTGTGGGAGGCGATCTCGGCGGCGGTGGCCACCGGTGACTTCCCGGCGACGCGCAACCGGCTGTGCGACTGGTGCGACCACAAGGCGTCGTGCCCGGAGTTCGGCGGCACTCCCCCGCCGTACCCACTGCCGCTGACCACTGTGACCATTTCCGGCAAGGAGTCGTAGGTGACGATCCGTGTGCTGCTGGTGGACGACCAGCCGCTGCTGCGTACCGGTTTCCGGATGATCCTGGAGGCCGAGCCCGACCTGGTGGTGGTCGGCGAGGCGGGCGACGGGCAGCAGGCGCTGGACCAGGTCCGCGCCCTGCAGCCGGACGTGGTGCTGATGGACATCCGGATGCCGCGGATGGACGGCGTGGAGGCGACCAGGCGGATCGCCGGCCCGGAGCGGGACGGCCCGGCGAAGGTGCTGGTGCTGACCACCTTCGACCTGGACGAGTACGTGGTGGAGGCGCTGCGGGCGGGTGCCAGCGGCTTCCTGCTGAAGGACGTGCCGGCCGAGGAGCTGGTGCAGGCGATCCGGGTGGTGGCGGACGGCGCGGCGATGCTGGCCCCGTCGGTGACCCGCCGACTGCTGGACATGTACGCCACCAAGCTGCCCTCGGGGGACGAGACGCCGCCGCAGGCGCTGACGGTGCTGACCGAGCGCGAGGTGGAGGTGCTGCGGCTGGTGGCGCGCGGCCTGTCGAACGCGGAGATCGCCGCCGAGCTGTTCGTCTCGGAGACCACGGTGAAGACGCACGTCGGCCACGTGCTGACCAAGCTGCAGCTGCGCGACCGGGTGCAGGCGGCGGTGTACGCGTACGAGAGCGGCCTGGTGCGCCCCGGCTCGCTGTAGGCCCGGCTCGGCCCCGGGCCCGGCACGCCGAACGGCCCGCCACCCCGCAGGGGGTGGCGGGCCGTTCGCGCGGGGCCCGGGTCACTGCGAGGTGCGGCCGATCTGCCAGAACCGGAACACGCCGGTGTTGTCCATGGTGCTGTCCACGCCGGTGATGCCGGGGTGGTAGACGTAGAAGGACTTGTTCTGGAACAGCGGGACCATCGGGACGGCGTCGGCCAGGATCTTCTGGATCTGGTCGTAGGCGCCGCCGCCGGTGCGGTCGGTGAGCTTGATCGACTCGGGCACCAGCTTGTCGCTGATCTGCGGGTTGTTCCAACCGTTGTGGTAGGCGCCGCCGTTGACCACCAGCGGGCTGATGTAGTCGTCGGCGTCGGCGTAGTCGGGCGTCCAGCCGACGGTGTAGGCCTGGTAGCTGCCGTTCTTCCAGCCGGCCTGGTAGGCCGTCCAGTCGGGCTCCTGCTGGACGGTGACCTGGAACAGGTCGCCGTTCTCCAGCTCCTGCTTGACGGCCTCCAGCTCGGCGGCGCCGGCCCGGGCCCGGGACCAGGTCAGGGTGAGCTTGACCGGGGTGGTGACGTGCGCGTTGTTCAGGATGCGCTTGGCCTTGACCGGGTCGGGCTCGCCGTACTTGTCGAAGAAGGCGGTGTTGTGGCCGGCCACGCCCGCCGGGACGACCGAGTACAGCGGCTGCACGGTGCCCGCGTACACGTCCTGGGAGATCGCCTTGCGGTCGATCAGCTGGGCGGCGGCCTGCCGGACGGCCTGGTTGCCGCCGGTCTCGTCCTTGGTGTTGAACACCAGGTAGCGGGTGTCGCCGGAGGCGCCCTCGGCGACCCGGAGGGTGCCGGCGCCGGACAGGTCGTCGGTCCTGATCTTGGCGGCCTCGGTGGGGTCGAGGCTGTTGTCGGTGAGGTCGACCGCCTTGCCGTCCAGGGCGGTCTTCAGCTCTTCGGGCTTGTCGAAGTACTGCACCGTGAACTTGCTGTTGTGCAGCTGGGCGGTGCCCTGGTAGCTCGGATTGGCGCTGAGCTGGATCTTCTTCGGGGCCTTGCCCTTCATCTCGACCGAGTCGATCTTGTAGGGACCGGAGCCGACCAGGGAGGTGTTGCCGAGCAGCCCGTCCGCCGGGAAGACCTGGTGGTCGACGATCGAGCCGGCCGCGGAGGCCAGCTTGGCCGGGAGCACCGCGTCCGGGCTCTCCAGGTGGAAGACGACCTCGCGGTCGCCGGAGGCGTCCACCGAGGCGATGGTCGACAGCAGCGGGCTCGGGCCGGACGGGTCGGCGATCTTCTTGACCCGGTCGACGGAGAACTTGACGTCCTGGGCGGTCAGCGGGTGCCCGTTGGAGAACTTCAGGCCGCTGCGCAGGGTGCACTTGTAGGTGAGGGCGTCGGCACCGGTGAAGCGGCAGGACTCGGCGGCGTCGGGCTGCGGCTCGGTCGCGCCGGGCGGGAAGCTCAGCAGCGACTGGAAGGCGTTGTTCAGGATCAGCCAGGAGCCCGCGTCGTACGCACCGGCCGGGTCGAGCACGCTGGTCACGTTGGTGGTGCCCATGGTGATGGTGCCGTCACCGTCGCCGCCGGCGACCTTCTCGACGGAGGCGCAGCCGGCTGCCGTGGTGGCGACGAGAGCGGCACAGCTGAGCACGGCCAGGCGGTTGGGCGTCGTCATGCGGGGTGGTCTTCCTCACTGCGTGCGGCCGGCTGTCGCCGGTGCCCGCCGCCCGGCGCCGGGGTCGGGCGGGGCCGCGGGTCTGCTGCGGCCGCGCGCGCCCTTCGTCCCGGGTTTCCGGGGTGGGCGGCGGCACGGCACGGGGACTGAACGCGCCTTAGCGTGCCATATCGCCCCCGGGCGGTCACCGAGGGTTCGGTCCGCGGTCGCACCGAGTTCGGATGATCTTGCCGCGACGGCCGACGAGTTGTCAGCCAATGCCCGTTTTCGCCCGCGGCGACGGACACGTTCCGCGTACCACCGGACGCGGAACGAAACCGGCAAAGGGTGTGACCGAGACGAAGCTCACACCCGGGAGGCGGCCAGGGTGCGCAGCAGGTCGAGGTCGACGTGCTCCAGCGAGGGCAGCACCAGGCGGCCGGGGGCGGGCTCGATGGCGGCGATGGAGGGGACGGCGATGACCGGGCAGCCGGCCGCCTCGGCGGCGGCGACGCCGGTGGGGGTGTCCTCGACGACCACGCAGCGGGCCGGGTCGGCGCCGAACCGGGCGGCGGCGGCCAGGTAGGGGTCGGGGTGCGGCTTGGTCCGGGCGACCTCGTCGCCGGCCACGGTGAAGGCGAAGTGCTGGGCGCCCAGGCTGCGCAGCACGATGTCGATGATGTGCCGGTGCGAGGCGGACACCAGGGCGGTCGGGACGCCGTGCGCGGCCAGGGTGTTGAGCAGCCGCTCGGCGCCGGGCATCAGCGGGACGCCGCCGGCCAGCAGGTCGACGAAGCGCTGGTTGATCAGGACGGTCAGCTCGGCCGGGCTGAGGGTGACCGCGGTGCGGGTGATCAGGTAGTCGATCACCCGGGTCATCGGGCCGCCGACCACGTGGGTGCGGTCCTCGGCGGTGAGCCGGTGGCCGAGTTCGGCGAACAGGTCGACCTCGGCCTGCCACCAGGAGTCCTCGGTGTCGACCAGGGTGCCGTCCATGTCGAGCAGGACGGCGTGCAGGCCGCCGTCCTCGCCGTCCCCGTCGATGCGGAGCGGGGTCGAGACCGTCGTCATGCGCGCCGTCCTTCCTGTCGGATGCCCCGGCGCGGGTGCGTCCGGGGATGGCACGGGCCGGCCCGCCAGGCCCCGCCCGGCCGGCAAGACCGGCCGGGCGGGGCCTAACTGCGGACCGGCCCGTTTCAGGATCATCAAGAATACGCCCGCCCGGTGGGATTGCACCGGGCGGCGGTGCGGCGAACGGATGATGCCCGGTCGGAGGACTACCTCGCGTTGAAGTACTTGGCCTCGGGGTGGTGGACCACGATGGCGTCGGTCGACTGCTCGGGGTGCAGCTGGTACTCCTCGGAGAGGATCACGCCGACCCGCTCCGGCTTGAGCAGCTCGGCGATCTTGGCCCGGTCCTCCAGCTCGGGGCAGGCGCCGTAGCCGAGCGAGAAGCGCGCGCCGCGGTACTTGAGCGCGAACATGTCCCGGACGTCCTGCGGGTCCTCGTCGCCGAAGCCGAGCTCGTAGCGGACCCGGGCGTGCCAGAACTCGGCCAGCGCCTCGGCCAGCTGGACGGACAGGCCGTGCAGTTCGAGGTAGTCGCGGTAGGAGTTGCCCGCGAACAGCTCGTTGGCGGCCTCGGAGATCCGGTTGCCCATGGTGACGACCTGCAGGCCGACCACGTCGCGCTCGCCGCTCTCCTCCGGGCGGAAGAAGTCGGCCAGGCAGAGCCGGCGGCCGCGGCGCTGGCGGGGGAAGGTGAAGCGGGTCAGCTCGGAGCCGTCCTCGCGGTAGAGGAGCAGGTCGTCGCCCTTGGAGTTGGCCGGGAAGTAGCCGTAGACCACGGCCGGCTCCAGCCAGCCCTCGGTCTGCAGCCGGTCCAGCCAGCCGCGCAGGCGCGGGCGGCCCTCGGTCTCCACCAGCTCCTCGTAGGTGGGGCCGCCGGAGCGGCCGCCCTTGAGGCCCCACTGCCCCTTGAACAGGGCGTCCTCGTCCAGCCAGGAGGCGTAGTCCTGGAACGGGATGCCCTTGACGATCCGGTCGCCCCAGAACGGCGGGGTCGGGACCGGGTTGTCGACGGCCACGTCGGAGCGGATCTGGCCGAGGTTGACCTCCTCCGGCTCCTCCACCTCGACCCGGGCGTGCCGGCGCTTGCGCAGTTCGGGCAGGGCCGCGCCGGGGACGCCGCGCTTGATGCCGATCAGGGCGTCCATCAGGCGCAGGCCCTCGAAGGCGTCGCGGGCGTAGCGGACCTCGCCGTCGTAGATCTCGTGCAGGTCCTGCTCGACGTAGGCGCGGGTGAGGGCGGCGCCGCCGAGGATGACCGGGAAGTCGGCGGCCAGGGCGCGCTGGTTGAGCTCCTCCAGGTTCTCCTTCATGATCACCGTGGACTTGACCAGCAGGCCGGACATGCCGATCACGTCGGCCTTGTGCTGCTGGGCGGCCTCGACGATCGCGGTGACGGGCTGCTTGATGCCCAGGTTGACGACGTTGTAGCCGTTGTTGGACAGGATGATGTCGACCAGGTTCTTGCCGATGTCGTGGACGTCGCCCTTGACGGTGGCCAGCACGATGGTGCCCTTGCCCTCGCTGTCGGACTTCTCCATGTGCGGTTCGAGGTGGGCGACGGCGGCCTTCATCACCTCGGCGGACTGCAGGACGAACGGCAGTTGCATCTCGCCGGAGCCGAACAGCTCGCCGACGACCTTCATCCCGGACAGCAGCGTGTCGTTGATGATCTCCAGCGCGGGGCGCTCGGCCAGCGCGGCGTCCAGGTCGGCCTCCAGGCCGTTCCGCTCGCCGTCGATGATCCGGCGCTGCAGGCGCTCCTCCAGCGGGAGGGCGGCCAGCTCCTCGGCCTTGGACGCGGCGGAGGAGGCGGCGGAGACGCCCTCGAAGAGCTGCAGCAGCTTCTGCAGCGGGTCGTAGCCCTCGCTGCGGCGGTCGTAGACCAGGTCGAGGGCGGCCTGCCGGCGGTCCTCGGGGATGCGGTTCATCGGGAGGATCTTGGCGGCGTGCACGATCGCCGAGTCCAGGCCGGCTTCCACGCACTCGTGCAGGAACACGGAGTTGACGACCTGGCGGGCGGCCGGGTTGAGGCCGAAGGAGATGTTCGACAGCCCGAGGGTGGTCTGCACGTCCGGGTGGCGGCGCTTGAGCTCGCGGATCGCCTCGATGGTCTCGATGCCGTCGCGGCGCGACTCCTCCTGGCCGGTGGCCAGGGTGAAGGTCAGGCAGTCCACCAGGATCGAGGACTCGTCGATGCCGTACTCGCCGGTGAGCTGGCCGATCAGGCGCTCGGCGATGGCGACCTTGGTCTCGGCGGTGCGGGCCTGGCCCTCCTCGTCGATGGTCAGCGCGATCACCCCGGCGCCGTGCTCGCGGGCCAGCGCGGCGATCCTGCCGAACCGGGTGTCCGGGCCGTCGCCGTCCTCGTAGTTGACCGAGTTCAGCACCGCCCGGCCGCCCAGCATCTCCAGACCGGCCTTGAGGACCGGCGGCTCGGTGGAGTCCAGCACGATCGGCAGCGTGGAGGCGGTCGCCAGCCGGCCGGCGATCTCCCGCATGTCCGCCACACCGTCACGGCCCACGTAGTCCACGCACACGTCCAGCAGGTGCGCGCCCTCGCGGATCTGCTCGCGCGCGATCTCCACGCAGGTCTGCCAGTCGGCGGCGAGCATCGCCTCGCGGAACTTCTTCGACCCGTTGGCGTTGGTCCGCTCCCCGATCGCCAGGTACGAGGTGTCCTGCCGGAACGGCACCGCCTGGTAGAGGGAGGCGGCCGACGCCTCCGGCCGCGGGTCGCGCGCCGTGATCGGCAGGCCCTGGACCCGCTCGACCACCTGCCGCAGGTGCTCGGGGGTGGTGCCGCAGCAGCCGCCGACCAGGGCCAGGCCGTAGTCGCGCACGAAGCCCTCGTGGGCGTCGGCGAGTTCGGCCGGGCTGAGCGGGTAGTGCGCGCCGTCCTTGCCCAGCACCGGCAGGCCCGCGTTCGGCATGCAGGACAGGCCGACCTTGGCGTTCTTCGCCAGGTAGCGCAGGTGCTCGCTCATCTCGGCCGGGCCGGTGGCGCAGTTCATGCCGATGAAGTCGATGCCCAGCGGCTCCAGCGCCGCCAGCGCCGCACCGATCTCCGAGCCCAGCAGCATCGTGCCCGTGGTCTCCACCGTCACCTGGGCGAGGACCGGCAGGTTCACGCCCGCCTCCGCCAGCGCGGCCTTGCAGCCCAGCACCGACGCCTTGGTCTGCAACAGGTCCTGGCTGGTCTCGATCAGCAGCGCGTCCACACCGCCGGCGATCAGGCCCGCCGCGTTGCGCCGGAAGCCCTCGCGGACCACCTCGAACGTGGTGTGACCCAGCGTCGGCAGCTTGGTGCCCGGGCCCATCGAGCCCAGCACCCACCGGACGCGGCCGTCCCCGGCGGTGAACTCGTCGGCCACCTCGCGGGCGATCCGGGCACCCGCCTCGGACAGCTCGAAGATCCGCTCCGGGATGTCGTACTCGCTCAACGCCCAGTGGTTCGCGCCGAAGGTGTTGGTCTCCACGCAGTCCACACCGACCGCGAAGTACGCCTCGTGCACCGAGCGCACGATGTCGGGGCGGGTGACGTTCAGGACCTCGTTGCAGCCCTCCAGCTGCTGGAAGTCCTCCATCGTCGGGTCCTGCGCCTGGAGCATCGTGCCCATCGCCCCGTCGGCGACCACGACTCGGGTGGCGAGGGCCTCTCGCAGGGCGTCGGCGCGGTCCTGCTGGGCGGACGTGGGTACAACGGTGGCCATGTGGCTGCTCCCTGAGTGCGACGGCTGTCGGCTATGCACCCCGCCTGGACCGGGGGTGCACCCCGCCAGGGTATCGGTCCGGCCGGGTCCGGGCGGAACCTTTTCCACATTGTGGGCGTCCCTGTCCACCGGAAGGGAGCACGATCATGCCCGCTTCGGGGGAGCAGAGCCGGTGGAAGCGCGCGGGGCTCGCCCTGCGTCCGTCCGAATGGCGGACACTGGCCGCCCGGGTGCGCCGCCGCCGGCGCGGGCGGATCCGCTGGAGCCGGCGCCGGCGCGTCCTCACCGCGCTGGGCACCGCGCTCGCCCTGGTGGTGCTGCCGGTGCTCGGCGCGGCCGCGGCGTTGCGCTGGGAGTACGCCGGCGAGCCGGCCGCGGACGCCCGCACCCGCGGCAAGGACGCGATCTGGCTGGGCCACGCCTGGGTCGACGGGCGGCGCACGCCCGAGGAGCTGACCGCGCTGGCCGCGAAGGTGCGCCGCACCGGCATCCACGACCTGTACGTGCACACCGGGCCGCTGGAGCACGACGGCTCGCTCGACCCGGCGCTGGCGCCCGGCGCGGCGGACTTCCTGGCCCGGGCGCACGCGGCGATGCCGGGGGTGCGGGTCCAGTCCTGGCTGGGGGACGTGGTGGCGCCGGAGAAGGTCGGCCTGCACCTGGACCGCGCCGACGTCCGGGACCGGATCGCCGCCGCCGCGGGGCAGGTCCTCGACCTGGGCTTCGACGGCGTCCACTTCGACCTGGAGCCGGTGCACTCGGGCTCCCCCGGCTTCCTCGCCCTGCTCGACCAGGTGCACGGGCTGACCGCCGCCCGCTCGGTGCCGCTGTCCATCGCCGCCCCGCAGATCGACCCCGTCCCCGGGCTGGGCCGGGTCACCTTCGCGCTCAGCGACCACGGCAAGTACTGGTCGGCCGGGTACTTCGCGGCGGCGGCGCGGCGGGTCGACCAGGTCGCGGTGATGTCCTACGATACCTCGATGCCGGTGGAGTCCCTGTACGGCGGCTACGTCGCCCGGCAGACCTCGCTCGCCCTCGCCAACACCCCGCCGGACGTCGACCTGCTGATGGGCCTGCCCGCGTACTGGGCGGACACGCCCTCGCACCGGGGCGACGCCGAGACCGTCCGCGCGGCGGTCCGCGGGGCGCGGCTGGGCCTCGGCCCGGGCGGGCGGCAGAACTTCGGCCTCGCGCTGTACGTGGACTTCGCGGCGACGCCGGACCACTGGGCGGCGTACCGGGAGGGCTGGTCCGACTAGCCGCGCGCGTCGGCCGGTTCGCCGGCGCGCGCGGCTCCTCGCACCCCTGTTCTCGCGCCCTCGGTCCGGCCTTACCGGAGCCAGACCGCCGTGTCGGCGGGCAGTCGGCCGTCCGGCAGGGGGCCGGAGGCCAGGAGGACCTCGCCGTCGAGCGGGAGCGGCGGGGCGGAGAGGTTGACCAGGCAGCGGACGTCGCCGCGGCGGAAGGCCAGGACGCCTCCGGGGGCGTCGGGGAGCCAGGCGAAGTCGCCGCGCAGTTCGCGGCGCAGGCGGAGGGCCTCGCGGTAGAGGGTGAGCATGGAGTCCGGGTCGCCGCTCTGGGCCTCGACGGTGAGGGGCGCCCAGTCGGGGGGCTGCGGGAGCCAGGGGTCCTTGCCGTCGCGGGTGAAGCCGTAGGGCGGGTGGGCGCCGCTCCAGGGGAGCGGGACGCGGCAGCCGTCGCGGCCGGGGTCGGTGCCGCCGGAGCGGAAGTGCATCGGGTCCTGGAGGGAGTCCAGCGGGAGGTCCTCGACTTCGGGCAGGCCGAGCTCCTCGCCCTGGTAGAGGTAGAGCGCACCGGGCAGGGCCGCGCTGAGCAGGGCGGCGGCGCGGGCCCGACGGCGGCCGAGGCCGAGGTCGGTGGGGGTGCCGAAGGACTTGGTGGCGAACTGGAAGCGGGTGTCCTCGCGGCCGTAGCGGGTGACGGTGCGGGTGATGTCGTGGTTGGCGAGCACCCAGGTGGCGGGGGCGCCGACGGGGGCGTGCGCGGCGAGGGTGGTGTCGATGGACTCGCGCAGCGCGGCGGCGTCCCAGGGGCGGGCCAGGAAGTCGAAGTTGAACGCGGTGTGCATCTCGTCCGGGCGCAGGTAGCGGGCGAAGCGTTCGGCGTCGGGGACCCAGATCTCGCCGATCAGGACGCGCGGCGGGCTGTAGGAGTCGGCGACGGCGCGCCAGCTGCGGTAGATCTCGTGCAGGTCGTCGCGGTCGACGTAGGGGTGCGGGCGGCCGGGTTCGACGTCGGCGAGGTCGGGGTCCTTGGTGAGCAGTCCGGCGGAGTCGATCCGGACGCCGGCGGCGCCGCGGTCGAACCAGAAGCGCAGGATCTCCAGGTGCTCCTCGCGGACGGCGGGGTGCGCCCAGTTGAGGTCGGGCTGGGCGGCGGCGAACAGGTGCAGGTACCACTGGCCGTCGGGGAGGCGGGTCCAGGGGCAGCCCCCGAACTCGGACTTCCACTCGTTGGGCGGGAGTTCGCCGTTCTCGCCGCGGCCCTCGCGGAAGTGGAACAGCTCGCGCTCCGGGCTGCCGGGGGCGGCGGCCAGCGCGGCCCGGAACCAGGGGTGCTGGTCGGAGACGTGGTTGGGGACGATGTCGACGATGGTGCGCAGGCCGAGCCGGCGGGCCTCGGCGATGAGCAGTTCGGCCTCTTCGAGGGTGCCGAAGACCGGTTCGACGCCGCGGTAGTCGGCGACGTCGTAGCCGCCGTCGGCCATCGGGGACGGGTACCAGGGGTTGAACCAGATCGCGCCGACGCCGAGTTCGGCGAGGTACGGCAGGCGGGCGCGGACTCCGGCCAGGTCGCCGACGCCGTCGCCGTTGCCGTCGGCGAAGGAGCGGGGGTAGACCTGGTAGATCGCGGCGTCGCGCCACCACTCGGAGGTCGCGGGCTGATGTGCCACGGCGGGTTGTCCTTTCGGGAGGTGACGGAGCGTCAGCCCTTGATGGAGCCGGCGGTGAGGCCGGCCATGATGTTGCGCTGGAAGATCAGGAAGAACACGACGGTCGGCGCGGAGGCGATGGCCAGCGCGGCGATGACGACGTTCTGCGGGACGCCGGTGGACAGCGAGGTGATGCCGATGTTGAGCGTCTGGTTCTTCGGGTCGGTCTGCACCAGCAGCGGCCAGAGGAAGTCCTTCCAGACGTTCACCACCGCGAAGATGGAGACCACGCCGAGGATCGGCCGGGACATCGGCAGGATGATCGACCACAGGGTGCGCAGCGGTCCGGCGCCGTCGACCGAGGCGGCGGCCAGCAGTTCGTCCGGGACGGAGTCGAAGAACCGCTTCAGCAGGAAGATGTTGAAGGCGTTGGCGACGGTGGGCAGCCAGATCGCCCACGGGGTGTTGACCAGGTTGACGTGCAGCAGCGGCAGGTCGAGCACGGTCAGGTACTGCGGGACGATGAGCACCGCGGAGGGGATCATCAGGGTGGCCAGCATCATGCCGAGGATGACGTTGCCGAGCACCGGGCGGAGCTTGGAGAGCGCGTAGGCGGCGGCGACGTCGAAGACCAGCTGGAAGGCGAGCGCGCCGAACGCGTAGTAGAGCGTGTTGAACAGCAGCCGGCCCATCCGCATCTTCGACCAGGCCTCGCCGTAGGTGTCGAAGTGGACCGAGTGCGGGAAGAGCGTGGGCGGGTTCTGGATGACTTCCTGGGTGGTCTTCAGGCCGCCGGTGACCAGCCAGTAGAGCGGGCCGAGGAAGACCAGGGTGAAGCCGCCGACGACGAGGCACAGGACGATCCGGTAGACGATCCTGCCGCGGCGGCGGTTGAGCTGGGTGTCGGATATCAGGGTGCGCACGGCGGCCTCCTAGTCGTTGTTCCGGGACAGCCGGACGTACACCGCGGAGAAGGCCGCGAGGACGAGCAGCAGGACCAGGCCGAGCGCCGAGGCGGCGCCGTAGTTGTTGAAGTTGAACGCGTACTGGTAGATCAGGTAGACCACGGTGGTGGTGGAGCCCTGCGGGCCGTTGCCGCCGGTGAGCAGGTAGGGCTCGACGAACACCTGCATGGTGGCGACGATCTGCAGCAGCAGGAGCAGCGAGAGGATCAGCCTGGTCTGCGGGATGGTGACGTGCCAGATCCGGCGCAGGAGGCCGGCGCCGTCGAGTTCGGCGGCCTCGTACAGCTCGCCGGGGATGGTCTGCAGCGCGGCCAGGTAGATCAGGGTGGCGCCGCCCATGTTCATCCAGGTCGCCGCGATGACCACCGAGATCATCGCGGTGTCGGAGGAGTTGAGCCAGGCCGAGGTCGGCAGGTGCAGGGTGTGCAGGATGTTGTTGAAGAGGCCGTAGCCCGGGTCGTAGAAGTACTTGAACAGCAGCACGGAGGCCACCGGCGGCATCATCACCGGCAGGTAGACCAGGACCCGCAGGTAGCCCTTGGCGTGCCGCAGTTCGTTGAGCACGATGGCGACCACGAAGGGGACGGCGAAGCCCAGGGCGAGGGCGAGCACGGTGAACAGCAGGGTGTTGCGCCAGGCCTGCCAGAACGCGGGGTCCTGGGTGAGCAGGTCCAGGTTGTCCAGGCCGACCCAGCGGGTGTGGCCGCGCTTGGTGCGCTGGAAGCTCATCACGATCTCGCGGATCATCGGGTACCACGAGAAGAGGGCGAAGCAGAGCAGCGCGCCGAGCAGGAAACCGTGCGCGGTCACGTTTCGGCGCAGTGTTTGCCGCATGGGTGTCTCCGAAGGGGAATCAGGACCGGGGCCGGCCCGTGCGGCCGGCCCCGGTCGGGGTGTTACTGGAGGCTCGCCAGGACCTGGTTGACCTGGGTCTCGGCGTCGGACAGGAGCTTGTCGACGCCGGCGCCCTTGTCGGTCAGGACACCGGAGACGGCGTTGTCCAGGACCTTGTAGATCTGCTGGGCGTTGGCGGGCTCCGTCTTGCCGGGCACGGGGGTGTTGATGAACGGCGCGTAGTTGGCGACCGGGACGGTGGCGTCGGCGGCCTTGGCCTTGTTGTCGGCCTCCAGGCTGGCGCCGGTGAAGAAGGCGGGCTGCGGCAGGCCGACCGGCAGGCCGTCGGCCTTGTTGCGGGAGTACTGGAACTGGCCCTTGCCGACGGTCAGGTACTTGAAGTTGATCCAGGCGATGCCGGCCTTGATCTGGTCCGGGGTGGACCCCTTCTTGAAGAGGTAGTCGTTGCCGCCGAGCAGGGCGCCCTTGCCGCCGATCATCGGGCCCATGCCGTAGTCCTCGTACTTGCCCTTGAGGGTCTGGACCATGTACGTGATGTCGTCCGGGGCGCCGATGTACATGCCGAGCTTGTCGGAGGACATCTGGGTCATCAGGTCGGGCCACTTGAGGCCCTGGGTGGCGCCCATCGAGTTGTCGGTCCAGCGCATGTCGTACAGGTTCTGCAGGACCTGCTTGCCCTCGGCGGTGTTGAAGGCGGCCTTCTTGCCGTCCTCGGTGGTCATCGAGCCGCCGAGGCCGTAGAGCTCGGCGGTGAAGTGCCAGCCGCCCTGGTTGGTGGCGCTGTAGTCGCCGTAGCCGTTGACGCCGTTGCCGAGCGCGGCGATCTTCTTGGCGGCCTCGCGGACCTCGGGCCAGGTCGTCGGCGGCTTGTCCGGGTCCAGGCCGGCCTGGGTGAAGAGCTTGCGGTTGTAGAGCAGGCCCATCTTGTAGTTGGAGGTGGGCAGGCCGTACAGCTTGCCGTCCGACTTGAGGGTGGCCAGCACCGAGGGGTCGATGTCCTTGAGCGCGGGGACGGTCTTCTCGTTGACGTAGGCGCTGATGTCCTCGGCGCCGTCCTCGTCCAGCACCTGGTTCAGGTCGGTGAAGTAGCTGTAGAAGACGTCGGGCTGGGTCTTGCCCTTGAGCTGGGCGGTGAAGGCCGGCGGCTCCTCGCAGGGCGAGGCGTCCTTCGCGTTGATGGTGACGTTCGGGTACTGCTTGTTGAACTCCTTGATGTCGTCCTCCCACTGCTTGCGCTCGGCGGCCTTGGTGACCGGGGGCTCGCAGTCGATCGAGAGGGTGACCTTGGTGTTCGGGTCGAGGGGCGCCGCGGCGTCCGCGCTGCCGCCCTTGTCGCCGCCGTCCGAGGAGCCCGAGCTGGACGAGCAGGCCGCGGCGGTGAGCGCCAGGCCGGCCGCGGCGACCAGGGCGACGGATCTGCGGAGGAGCCGGTCACGGTTCATGGGGGGTGGTCCCTTTCGAGCACAGGAGGGCAGCGCGCAGCAGACGGCAGGCGCCGTGGAAGCCCGTTGGTTTGCGGTGGGGATGTGCCGACTACTTAAGCAGCCGCCGACAGGTTGCCACAAGATGTCGACTGTATTTCGCAAAAACGTGACTTTCGCTTGCGCGTACCGTGACACGGGACGGCCCGGAACGCGGCAACGGCCCGCAACGCCCCCGGGGAGGGCGTCACGGGCCGTCGGCCGGCGGCCGGGCCGCAGACCTGCCGGGACGGGGCGCGACGGCGGTCAGGGGCCGTCCGCGCCCCGCCCCGGCGGCGGGAGGGTGTTACGGGTTGACGGTGATGCGCATCGTCGAGGTGGTGTTCTGGATGTCCTTGTAGTTGTTGCTCAGCGTCAGGTGGTTGAAGGTGACGCTGCCGACCGCCGGGCCCTGCCCCGCCTCCGGCATCTCGTTGGCCCAGATGCCGTACCCGGACTTGGCGTCGAGGGCGTCACCGCTCCGCTGCGCCCCGCTGATCGACACGTTGGTGAAGACGGTGTCGGTGATCGGGTTCTGCGGCTGGCCGCCCGAGTAGTTGGTCTGGAACATGATGCCGCTGTAGGTGGGGTCGACGATGTCCACGTCGCTCACCCGGATGCCCTGGAACACCTTGGAGGCGGAGAACACCCAGATCGCCGGGAAGACCTGCTGGCCCCAGAAGTGGCCGCCGGCCCGGACGAGGGAGATGTTCTGCAGGTTGGTGGTGGGCGAGGCCCCGAAGCCGTTCATCGGGTAGCCGAAGTCCAGCGAGGAGATGGTGATGCCCGAGTAGCAGAGGGTGTCCGCGATGTAGATGTTGCGGAAGGTGTTGGCGTAGCCGCCGTACACCGCGACGCCCGCCGCGCGCCAGGTCAGGATCGAGGTGAGGTTCTGGAACACGTTGTTCTTCTCGTCCGCGCCGCCCGCGTCGATCGCGGAGAACAGCGCGAAGGAGTCGTCACCGGTGGCCCGGGCCTCGTTGTTGGAGACCAGGTTGTCGGTGGAGCCGTTGGTCATGTTGATGCCGTCGGCGAAGGTGTCCCGGATCCGCGAGTTGGTGATCGTCATGAAGTCCGTGTTGGCGCCCCAGTACATGCAGACCATGTGCTCGGTCCAGATGTTGTCGATCGTGATGTTGGCGACGTTGGCGAAGTCGAACACCTTGCCGGGGCCGTCGATCCGCGAGGTGTAGTTGCCGAAGTAGGCGAACCCGCTGAAGGTCGAGCCGTTGGCGGTGGACTCGGCCCGGAAGCCGACGTCGGTGTTGGACTGGCTGGTCGGGGCGTAGAACCGGGTGAACCAGGGGCCGGCGCCGACCACCTTCACCGGCTTGCCGTAGACCTGGAACTTGCTCGCGGTCTGGTAGTCGCCGGCCGGGAGGTAGACGCCGACCAGGGTGCCGGTGGTGTCCATCCGGACCTTGTCCAGGGCGTTCTGCACGTCCTGGTGCGAGAAGCCGGCCGGGACGGCGTACTTGGCCGGGTCCGGGTTGGGGACCTGGGTGGCCTGCTCCAGGCTGACGAAGTCGATCGCGTACTGCGAGGTGTTCGCGGCGTCCTTCTGCAGCTTGATCCGGTGCCCGGCCGGGACGGTGGTGCCCAGCAGGACGTTGGCCTCGTCGTAGACGTGCCGCGGGCTGCCGGCGCTCGGGGTGTTGCCGGGGCCGGTCTCCGAGCCGTACAGCCAGGCGTACTTGGAGGTCAGGTCGATCGACTTGAGGAAGGTGCCGTCCACGTAGACGTTCAGGGTGGCGCTGGTGCCGTCGCCGCCCGCCGCGTCCGGGATGGAGAACCGGGTGACCAGGGTGTTGGTCGCGGCCTTGGTGGTGAACTCCACCGAGGAGCCGGTCGAGTTGAGGGTGACGGCCTTGCGGCCGGAGGCCTCGCCCGCCGGGTCGCCGATGGTGCGGTTGGGGCCGACCACCCGGGCGCCGCCGGCCAGCGCGCCGTCCTCGGCCTCGTACGTGTCGTACGGCATGTTGGCGCCGCGGCCGACGTACAGCGACTGGCTGCTGGCGTTGTTGGCCTGCTTGACGGGCAGCTCGTTGCCGTCGTCGGCGATCACCGTCCTGACGGTGTAGCGGCCGTTGGCGGCGGTCCAGCTGCCCAGCGAGACCGGGCCGCCGGTGGCGCCGGGGGCGAGCGTGCCGCTGTACGCGCCGGTCAGGGTCTTCAGCACGGTGCCGCTGGTGGCGTCCGCGATGGTGACGGTGATGCCGTGGCTGCCGGCGGCGCTGGCCACCGTGCCCTGGTTCTTGACCGCGACGGTGAAGTTCACCGCGCTGCCGTCGGCGGGGTTGGAGGGCGACCAGGTCGAGGGGGCGGCGACCAGGTCGGAGGAGGCGACCTGGCTGACCGTCAGGACGCTCGCGGCGGTGAACGAGTTGTTGGTCTCGTCCTGCTCGATGACCTTGTTGTCCTCGTCGACCTTCGCGGTCAGCTGGTAGCTGCCCGCGTTCTGCGCCGGGATCTGCGCGGTCACGGTGGTGGAGGCACCGGCTGCGAGGGCGCCGACGTTGGCCGAGCCGACCTTGGCGGTGCCCAGGTAGAAGTTGACCGAGGTGGCGCCGGAGGGGTTGGTGCCGCCGTTCTTCACCACCGCCGACAGGGTCGGGGTGTCGGTCTCGACCGGGGCGGCCGGGTTGCTGCCGACCGAGGTGACGCTCAGGTCCGGGTTGGGGGCCGGGACGCCGATCACCTGGAACTCGGCGGCCTGGCCGCCGCTGGAGCCGGAGTTGGCGGTGAACTTCAGCTGCACGTCGGCGACGGTCGCGGAGACCGGGATGGTGACGGCGTTGCCGCTCGCCGGGTCGAAGGTGTAGCTCTGCGCCGGCACCAGGGTGGTGAAGCCGCTCGCGCTCTGCTCGCGGCCGTCCACCTCGATGGTCTGGGTGCGGGGGCCCCAGGCCGAGGCGGGGTTGAGCTTGACCACCACCGCGCTGGTGGTCGCGTTGGCGCCCAGCTTCACCGCGAGGGTGCTCGGGTAGCTGCCCGCCGCGCCCTCCCAGTAGGTCGCGGTGTCGTTGTCGTTGGCGTTGGTCGCCACGAAGGTGAAGGTGGAGGAGGAGGCCGAGATCGGCTTGCCCGCCGCCAGGTTGGTGCCCGTCCCTCCCCCGCTGCCGGTGCGCACCACGGTGTTGGACGCCGCGGAGGTGTTGCCCGCCGCGTCCTTCGCCTTCACGTAGTACGAGACGGTCGCGGTGTCCGGCTGGCTGTCGGTGTACGTCAGGGTGGTGCCCGACACCGAGGTCAGCAGCGCGCCGTTGGCGTACACGTCGTAGCCGGTGACGCCCACGTTGTCGCTGGACGCCCCCCAGGTCAGCTTGGTCTGCCCGGCCGCGGGCGAGCTGTACGCCAGGTTGGCCGGGGCGCTGGGCGCCTGGGTGTCGCCGGACTGGCCGGTGCGGGTGACGGTGTTGGAGGCCGCGGACTGGTTGCCCGCCGCGTCCTTCGCCTTCACGTAGTACGACACCGTCTGGCTGTCGGAGCGGCTGTCGGTGTACGTCAGGGTGGTGCCCGACACCGAGGTCAGCAGCGCGCCGTTGGCGTACACGTCGTAGCCGGTGACGCCCACGTTGTCAGTGGACGCCCCCCAGGTCAGCTTGGTCTGCCCGGCCGCGGGCGAGCTGTACGCCAGGTTGGCCGGGGCGCTGGGCGCCTGGGTGTCGCCGGAGGTCGGGCCGTACGCCTCGAACTCGGAGAGCTGGCCGGCCGGCCAGGCGGTGTTGGCGGTGAAGGCCAGCCGCAGGTACCGGGTGGTGGTGGTCGCCAGGTTGACCGTCACCGCGTTGCCGGCGGCCGGGTCGAACACGTAGCCGGCCGAGGCGGCCAGGTCGGTGAAGTTGGTGCCGTCGGTGGAGCCCTGGACCTTGAGCGTCTCGGTGCGCTTCTCCCAGCCGGCCGGCAGCTTCAGCACCAGCTTGTTGACCGGGACGGCGGAGCCCAGGTCGCCCTGGATCCACTGCGGGAAGGCGTTGTTGGCGCTCTCCCAGTAGGTGGCCTGGTTGCCGTCGCCGACGTTGCCCGCCACGTAGGTCTGCGAGTAGCCGCTGGCGGTGAAGGTGCGCCCGGCCAGCAGGTTCGCCGAGGCGGAGGTGGCGCCGTAGACCTCGAACTCGGAGATCTGGGCGGCCTGCCAGCCGGTGTTGGCGGTGATGCTGACCCGCACGTAGCGGGCGCTGGTGGCCCCGAAGGAGATCGTCACCCGGTCGCCGGAGGCCGGGTCGAAGGTGTGGTCGGCCGCGGAGGTGATGGTGGAGAAGTTCGTGCCGTCGGTGGAGCCGAGCACGCTGAGCGTCTCGGTCCGGGCGCCCCAGGAGCCGGGGATCTTCAGCACCACGGTGTCGATGGGGGCCGCCGCGCCCAGGTCGACCTGGACCCACTGCGCGGAGGCGATGCCGTTGGACTCCCAGTAGCTGTCCTGGTTGCCGTCGTTGACGTTGCCGGCCGTGTAGGCGCCGTTGGCGCTGGAGGCGGTGACGGTCTTGCCGAGCGCCAGGTTCGGCCCTCCGGCCGCCTGCGCCGCCGGGAGCAGCGGCCCGGCGAGCAGGAGCATTCCCAGCGCGGCTGACGACGCCGTCAGCCGCGCGGTTATGCGCTTCGATCTCATGACGTCCCTTCACAAGGTCAAGAAGATGACAGTCTTCTGTCTATCTTTTGCGCGATGGCAGCCAAGAGTTACAGCGACGCTACGAACATGTCAACGGATCGGTGCAAGCGTGCGCACACGAAAAGCGGGCGGGCACCGAAGTGCCCGCCCGCTCGGCGGCCTTGCCCTGACGCCCCCTCGGGGGCCGCTGCCCGCTGCCGGTCAGCCCCGCGCGCGGGCCGGCGCGGTCGATCCGCGCACCACCAGCTCGGGCTCGAAGAGCAGCTCGTCGTGGGTGACCCGGACCCCGGCGATCTCGCCGACCAGCAGTTCCACCACCGCCCGGCCCATCGCCTCGATCGGCTGCCGGACGGTGGTCAGCGGCGGATCGGTGCACATCATGAACGAGGAGTCGTCGTAGCCGACCACCGAGACGTCGTCCGGCACCGCGAGCCCGGCCCGGCGCACCGCACGCACCGCGCCCAGCGCCAGCGGGTCGCTCGCGCAGACCACGCCGGTGACGCCCTGGCGCAGCAGCCGGGTGGTGGCCGCCTGGCCGCCCTCCAGGCTGAACAGCGCCCGCTCGACGTGCTCGTCCGGCAGTTCGAGGCCCAGTTTGGCCACCACCGCCCGGGCCGCGGCCAGCTTGCGCTGCGAGGGCATGTGGTCCAGCGGGCCGAGCACCAGGCCGACCTCCGTGTGCCCCAACTGCCGCAGGTGGCCGAAGGCCTGCTCGACCGCCACCGCGTCGTCGCAGGAGACCCGGGGGAAGTCCAGGTGCTCGATCGCGGCGTTCAGCAGCACCGTCGGCAGGCTGCGCTCGGCCAGGCGCTGGTAGTGGTCGTGCGGCGCGTCGCCCTGGGCGTACAGGCCGCCGAAGAACACCACGCCGGAGACGTGCTGCTCCAGCAGCAGGTCGACGTAGTCGGCCTCGGAGACCCCGCCCGCGGTCTGGGTGCACAGCACCGGGGTGAAGCCCTGGCCGGCCAGCGCGCCGCCCACCGCCTCGGCGAACGCCGGGAAGATCGGGTTGCCCAACTCCGGCAGGACCAGCCCGATCAGGCGGGCGCGCTCCCCGCGCAACTGGGTGGGCCGCTCGTAGCCGAGCACGTCGAGGGCGGTGAGAACGGCCGCCCTGGTCGCTTCGGAGACACCGGGCTTCTCGTTCAGCACCCGGCTGACGGTCGCCTCGCTGACCCCGACCTTCTTCGCCACCTCGGCAAGTCGTCGTGTCATGCGCCGAGTGTACGACAGAAAACGCAAGCGGCTTGCGTTGATTTGCAGAAGAGGACGGAACCGGTCGGTGCCGTCCTCGGTCCGCTCCCCCGGCTTGCGGAGGTCAGCGCAGGTCGAACACCAGCCGGGCCGAGACCTTGCCGGCCAGCACCTCCGCGAAGCAGGAGTTGACGTCCTCCAGCCTGCGGGTCTCCCGGATCACCTTCGTCCGGCCCAGCCGGTGCAGCCGGAACACCTCCGCCAGGTCCTGCCGGGTGCCGACGATCGAACCGATCACCTTCGTCCCGTTCAGCACCGTGTCGAAGACCGGCAGGGTCAGCTCGCCCTCGGCGGGCAGCGCGACCAGGACGAGCGTGCCGCCGCGGCGCAGCGAGTCGTAGGCGGCCCGGAAGGAGGCGTTGGAGACCGCCAGCGAGACCGCCGCGTCCGCGCCGCCGAGCTTCCGCACCTCGTGCGCGACGTCCTGGGTGCGGGCGTCGAGGACGTGGTCGGCGCCGAGCTCCTGCGCCAGCTCCAGCTTGTCGTCGGTGATGTCGACGGCGACCGTCTCGGCGCCGGAGATCCGGGCGTACTGCAGCGCGAGGTGGCCGAGGCCGCCGATGCCGGAGACCAGCACCCGGGTGCCCGGCCGGGCGCCGGAGAGCTTGACCGCCTTGTACGTGGTGACGCCCGCGCAGGACAGCGGGGCGGCGTCCATCGGGTCCACCCCGTCCGGCACCGGGACGACGTAGTCGCCGTGCGCCAGCGCGTACTGCGCGTACGCGCCGTCCACCGAGTAGCCGGAGTTGTGCTGGGCGAGGCAGAGCGTCTCCCAGCCGGTCACGCAGTGGTCGCACCGGCCGCAGGCATCGGCCAGCCACGGGATCGCCACCCGCTCGCCGACCTGGACGTGCCGGACGTTCGCGCCGGCCGACTCCACGATGCCGACGCCCTCGTGGCCGGGCACGAACGGCGGGGACGGCTTGACCGGCCAGTCGCCGTGCGCGGCGTGGATGTCGGTGTGGCACAGGCCGGAGCACTCGATCCGCACCAGCACCTGGTGCGGCTGCGGGGACGGCACCTCGCGCTCCTCGATCTCCAGCGGTTCGGTGAAGTCCCGGACGACGGCTGCCTTCATGTCCTTGCTCTCCTCGCAGGCCGGACGGTGGTGACGAATGGGGACGAATCCCCCGGAACAGCCTGCGTGTTCCCCGCTCGGACCGCGAACGGACGCGCCGGTTCAGCGGTCGGCGGCGGCGAAGCGGCTCTGCCCCAGCACGGCGAGCAGGCGCAGCTTCTCCTCGCTCTCGCTGCGCGGCGCGGCCGTGAGCACCAGCAGCACCTGGGACTGGTCCTCGGTGAACAGGGCCTGGCAGTCGACCTCGATCGGCCCGACCTCGGGGTGGACGAGCGTCTTGCGGTCCTCGAAGCGCCGGGCGACCTCGTGCCGCGCCCACAGGTCGACGAACTCCTCGCTGGCCGCGCTCAGGGCCCGCACCAGCTCGCCCGCGCTGGAGCGCGGGCCGCGGACGCCGTGGGCGGCGCGCAGGTTCGCCACCTGGGCGCGGCTCTGCCGGTCGCGGTCCTCCTCGGGGTAGAGGGACCTGGCGGCGGGGTCGGTGAACCAGCGGTAGATCGCGCTGCGGGCCGGGCCGGTCAGGTGCGAGGCGTCGCCGAACAGCGCCGCGGCCAGGCCGTTCTGCACCAGGGTCTCGCCCAGGTCGCCCAGAACGAGCGCCGGGGTGTCGTCGAGGCGGTCGAGCACCCGCAGCAGCGCGGGGGCGACGTGGGGCGGGGCCGACGGTGCGGCGGGGGCGTTGCGCCCGGCGATCCGGTACAGGTAGTCGCGTTCGTCCCCGGTCAGTCGCAGCGCCCGCGCGAGCGAGGACAGGATGTGCTCGCTGGGCTGGGGGGCGCGCCGCTGCTCCAGCCTGGTGTAGTAGTCGGTCGACATCACGGCGAGCGAGGCGACCTCCTCCCGGCGCAGCCCCGGAGCCCTCCGGCGGGCGCCCCGGGGCAGGCCGACGTCCTCCGGCCGGAGTGCTTCGCGGCGGCGGCGCAGGAAGTCGGCGAGTGCGGTGCGGTCCATGGTCCGATTGTCGTCCGGTCGCCGCCGCCCAACCAGGGACCGGCGGTCCCCCGACAACGCGTCTCTGCCACCGCCGCCGGGGAGGGACGACATTGGGAGCCGTGAACATCTCCGGAAACACCGTCTTCATCCCCGGTTCCACCAGCGGCCTCGGGCTGGCGCTCGCCCTCGCGCTGCGGGAGAGGGGCAACACCGTCGTCGTGGGCGGCCGGCGGGCCGACCTGCTGGAGCAGATCGCGGCCGAGCACCCCGGCATCGACACCGTGCGCGTCGACGCCGCCGACCCGGCGAGCATCGAGGCGGCGGCGGAGCAGGTCCTCGCCCGCCACCCCGGCCTGAACGTCCTGGTGACCATGGCCGGCGTGATGAGCGCCGAGGACTGGCACCGCCCCTCGTCGTTCCTGGCCACCGCCGAAGCCACGGTCACCACGAACCTCCTGGGCACGATCCGGCTCGTCGCGGCCTTCGTCGAGCACCTCCAGCGGCAGCCGGACGCCACGATCATGACCGTCTCGTCCGGTCTGGCGTTCGCCCCCCTGAAGGCCACGCCGACGTACAACGCGACGAAGGCCGCCGTCCACATGCTCAGCGAGTCCCTCCGCCTGCAGCTCGCCGACACCTCCGTGAAGGTCGTGGAGCTGGTGCCCCCGGCCGTCCGCACCGCGCTCGTGCCCGGGCACGAGGAGAACGAGGCGGCCATGCCGCTGGAGGAGTTCACCGCCGAGGTGGTCGGCCTGATCGAGGCCGCCCCGGACGCGAGGGAGATCCAGGTCGAGCGGGTGAAGTTCCTGCGCTACGGGGAGGCCCGCGGCGACTACGACCGGGTCGTCGCCGCCCTCAACCCGGCCGGGGGGCACGGGGAGTGAACCCGGTGCCCGCACCCGGCGCGCCCGCGGCGGGCGCGGGCGCCGCCCGTGCCGGATCCCCGTCGGCTGACACCACTACGCTTGGGCACCTCACCCGGTCCGCGGGGGCATTCAATGCCCGTAGGCTGGGCAGTAAGGGACCACGGGGGCGGCAGAGCCCCCGCCACTGACGGAGGGAGATGCCGGGTGATCGAGCTGGAAGACCTTCCCGAGTTGATCGACCCGGTGATGATCTGCGCCTTCGAGGGCTGGAACGACGCCGGCGACGCGGCCTCCGCCGCGCTCGGGCACCTCGACGAGACCTGGGGCGGCAAGGTGTTCGCCGCGCTCGACGCCGAGGACTACTACGACTTCCAGGTCAACCGGCCCACCATCTGGCTCGACGGCGGGGTCCGCCGGATCACCTGGCCCACCACCCGGCTGTCGGTGGTCCGGGTCACCGAGCCCAAGCCGCGGGACCTGGTGCTCGTCCGCGGCATCGAGCCCAGCATGCGCTGGCGCTCGTACTGCAACGAACTGCTGGGCTTCGCCCACGAGCTGGGCGTCGAGCTGGTCGTGGTCCTGGGCGCGCTGCTCGGCGACACCCCGCACACCAGGCCCGTCCCGGTCTCCGGCGTCACCTCGGACGCGGCGGTGGCCCGCTCGCTCGACCTGGAGGAGAGCCGCTACGAGGGCCCCACGGGCATCGTGGGCGTCCTCCAGGAGGCCTGCGCGCACGCCGGCGTCCCCGCGGTGACCTTCTGGGCCGCCGTCCCGCACTACGTCTCCCAGCCGCCCAACCCCAAGGCCACCCTCGCCCTGCTCAACAAGGTCGAGGACCTGCTCGACCTGCGCATCCCGCCGGGCGAGCTCGCCGACGACGCCCGGGCCTGGCAGCTCGGGGTTGACCAGCTCGCCGCGGAGGACACCGAAGTCGCGGAGTACGTCCAGCAGTTGGAGGAGGCGCAGGACACCGCGGAGCTGCCGGAGGCCTCCGGGGACGCGATCGCCCGGGAGTTCGAGCGGTACCTGCGGCGGCGGGACAACCAGGGGCCGAGGGGCGAGAAGCCGATCACCGGCCACGCGACGGAGCGTCCCAAGGACGAGGACGAGGAGTAGCGCGACGGCGCGACGCGGACCGGCCCGGAGAGCGGTGCGCTCCCCGGGCCGGTCCGCGTTCTGCCCGCGCCGCTCCCCGCGCCCCTGACGGGACGCGGGGAGCGGCGGGCGTGCTACAGCGCGACGCCCAGCAGGGCGTCGACGGTGCGGGAGGCCAGGCCCGGGGCGCCGGTGTCCTCGCCGCCCTCCGCGTGGGCCGCGGCGGCCCAGCGGTCGACGGCGGCGAGGGCGGCCGGGGTGTCGAGGTCGTCGGCGAGGGCCGCGCGGACCTCGGCGAGGAGGGCCTCGGCGGGCGGGCCGTCGGGGCGGGAGACCGCGGAGCGCCAGGTGGCGAGGCGGGTGAGGGCGGTGTCGAGGTCGGCGGCCGTCCACTCCCAGTCGCTGCGGTAGTGGTGGGCGAGCAGGGCGAGCCGGATCGCGGCGGGGTCGACGCCGTCGCGGCGCAGGGCCGAGACGAAGACCAGGTTGCCCCGGGACTTGGACATCTTGTGCCCGTCCAGGCCGACCATGCCGGCGTGCACGTACGCGCGGGCGTAGGGGTGCTCGCCGAGGGCGACCTGGGCGTGCGCGGCGCCCATCTCGTGGTGCGGGAAGGACAGGTCGCTGCCGCCGCCCTGGACGTCGAAGTCCATGCCGAGGAACTTCAGCGCGATGGCCACGCACTCGATGTGCCAGCCGGGGCGGCCGCGGCCGAGCTCGGTCTCCCAGGCGGGTTCGCCGGGGCGGGCGGCGAGCCAGAGCAGGGCGTCCAGCGGGTTCTTCTTGCCCTCGCGCCCGGGGTCGCCGCCGCGTTCGGCGAAGACCGGGAGCATCTGCTCGCGGGTGAGGCCGGAGACCTCGCCGAAGCGCGGGTCGGACTCGACCGAGAAGTAGACGTCGCCGTCGACCTCGTAGGCCGCGCCGGAGGCGAGCAGGCGCTGCACCAGCGGGACGATCCACGGGATGGACTCGACGGCGCCGACGTAGTGCGCGGGCGGGAGCATCCGCAGCGCGGTCATGTCCTCGCGGAACAGGGCGGTCTCGCGCTCGGCGAGTTCGGTCCAGTCCTGGCCGGTGGCGACGGCGCGTTCCAGCAGCGGGTCGTCCACGTCGGTGACGTTCTGGACGTAGAGGACGTCGTGGCCGGCGTCCTTCCAGACCCGCTGGACCAGGTCGAAGGCGTTGTAGGTGGCTGCGTGGCCCAGGTGGGTCGCGTCGTAGGGGGTGATGCCGCAGACGTAGAGCCGGGCGGTCGGGCCGGTGGGCACGACTTCTCGGACACTGCTCGTGGCGGTGTCGTAAATGCGCAGGGGAAGCCCCTGACCGGGCAGGGCGGGAACCTCGGAGGCGGGCCAGGCATGCATGGGACCGACTCTAACCTTGCGATCATTTGAAAGACCAACCTACGGACGCGATCGGCCTGAATCGATTCGTCCTCGGTTTCGGATCGGTATCAGACCGGCGGCCAGGGAATAGAAGGCCACTCCCGTGACGGCAGCGGGTGCCGTCCCGAGGTGCGCAGCGCGGCCGTCCGGGCCCTCAGCGCGTCGAGCTCACCGGGCGTCAGGTGCGGGCGCAGCCGTTCGCCGAGCGGGCCGTCGAGGTCGGCGGCGAGCTTCGCCAGGACGTCGAGCGCCTCGGCGGTGAGCGGCTGTTCGGCCCAGCCCCAGAGCAGGGTGCGCAGTTTCGGCTCGGTGTGGAAGGTGACGCCGTGGTCGATGCCGTAGATCCGGCCGTCGGCGGCGGACAGCCAGTGGCCGCCCTTGCGGTCGGCGTTGTTGAGGACGGCGTCCAGCACGGCGAGGCGGCGCAGCTGCTCGTCGTCGCGGTGCACCAGCCAGACCTGGAGGCCGCCCTCGACCTCGGCCCGGACCACCGGCAGCCAGCCCTCCCGGACGCCGTCCAGGGGCTGCAGGTCGAGCAGTTCGGGCGCGTCCGGGTCGGGCTCGATCCAGAGCTGGACCATGCCGGGCCCGGCCGGTCCCCCGCGCAGCGCGGTGGGCGGGACGAGGTGCCAGCCGGTGGCGGCGGAGAGCTCGTGCGCGGCGGCCTCCCGGCCGGCCAGGGTGCCGTCGGGGAAGTCCCAGAGCGGGCGCTCCCCGGCGACCGGCTTGTACGCGCACGGGGCGGTGAGGCCGTCCAGCGTGACGGTGCAGTACAGGACGGCGTTGGAGGCGTCGGTGACCCGGCCGTGCACGGCGAGGGCGCCCTCGCGCAGCAGGGTGAGCGCGGTGGCGGGGTCGGCGGCCAGCGCGGCGCTGGTGGCCGGGTCGGTGCCGGGGGCGTCCACCCGTTCCGCCCGCTCCCCCGCCGCTTCCTCGTTCAGCGCCGGTAGCCGTTCGCGCGCGGGCACAGGTGGCCCTCCGGGTCGAGCGGGAGGTTGCAGAACGGGCAGGGCTTGCGGCCGGCCGCGACCAGGTCCAGGGCGCGCTTGGCGAAGACCCGGGCCATCGCGCCGCTGAGCCGGACCCGCAGCAGGTCGGGGCCGTTCTCGTCGTCGAAGACCTCGGCCTCGTTCTCGTCCTCGGACTCCTCGACGTACGCCTGCGCCTCGACCACCAGGCACTCGTCGCGGGCGTCCCAGGCCAGGGCCATCGTGCCGACCCGGAACTCTTGCTCCAGCGGCAGGTCGAGCGGGGCGGTGTCGAGCAGTTCGGCGGGGGCCACGGCCGGGATCGGGGCCTCGCCGCCGCTGCGCCGCAGCGCCTCGTCGAGGACCTCCTCGATGCGCTCGGCGAGCGCGGCGACCTGGGCCTTCTCCAGCAGGACGCTGGTGACCCGGCCGCGCGAGGAGGCCTGCAGGTAGAACGCGCGGGCGCCTGGCTGGCCGACGGTGCCGGCCACGAAGCGCTCGGGCTGGTCGAAGAAGTGGACCTGACGGGACACGCTGCTCGCTCCGGAGGGGGGTTGCGGTCTTCTCGATCTCACCCTACGGCCAAACCGCCCGGGTACGGCACACGGGGCGGTCGGTTCCCGTGCCCGGTCGGGCAGTTGGCCGCTGGGCGGTGCGGGCCCGTACCCGGACGGTGGCCGGGCGGTGCCGGTGGGTGCTCGGGCGGTGGCTGCTCGGGCGGTGGCTGCTCAGGCGGTGGCTGCTCAGGCGGTGGCGCCGGTCTCGCCGCCGACCACCGCGTCGTCGCCGGCCGAGTGCCCGTGCGGGCGCGGGGCCAGCGCGGCGAGCGAACCGGTCTCGCCCAGGCGCAGCAGGTAGGGGCGGTGCGGGGTGTAGCGGATCGCGGTGACCGAGCAGGGCTCGACCGAGATCCGCTGGAAGTGGTCGAGGTGCAGGCCGAGGGCGTCGGCGACGATCGCCTTGATCACGTCGCCGTGGGTGGCGGCGACCCAGAGCGCGTCCGGCCCGTGGTCGACGGCGACCTTGTCGTTCCACTCGCGCACCGCGTCCACGGTGCGGTGGCTGAGCGCGCGCAGCGACTCGCCGCCGGGGAAGGCGGCGGCCGAGGCGTGGTCCTGGACGGTGCGCCAGAGCGGTTCGCCGGCCAGCTCGGCCAGCGGGCGGCCGGTCCACTCGCCGTAGTGGCACTCGCCGAGCCGCTCGTCGAGCTCGGGGGCGGCCAGTTCGGGGCGGTCGGCGGTCAGCGGCTCCAGGGTCTGCCGGCAGCGCTCCAGCGGGCTGCTGACCAGGCGGGCGATCGGCAGCCCGGCGAGCCGCCCGGGCAGCTCGGCCGCCTGGGCCCGCCCGGTGTCGTCCAGGTCGACTCCGGGGGTCCAGCCGGCGAGGATCCCGGCGGAGTTGGCGGTGGAACGGCCGTGGCGGACGAGCAGCAGGGTGGGCATACCCGAAAGGGTACGTGGTCGGCGTCTCCCTCCGGCGGCCCGTTCGGGTCACAATGGCGGGCATGATCGTGGATTGCGGCACCTACCGGGACGGGAAGCGCGTCCGGGGCCCCGAAGACTTCTCCGACGCCCTGGCGGAGGTCCGCGCGGACGGCGACGGGTTCCTCTGGATCGGCCTGGCGGATCCCACCGCGGAGGAGTTCGACCACGTCGCCGACGAGTTCGGCCTGCACCCGCTGGCGGTGGAGGACGCGGTGACGGCCCACCAGCGCCCCAAGGTCGACATCTACCGGGACTCGGTGTTCACCGTCCTGAAGACGGCCGCGTACCACTCCGAGGACGAGACCGTCTCGATCGGCGAGCTGATGATCTTCCTCGGCGACTCGTACGTGATGACCGTCCGGCACGGCCCGGAGAGCCCGCTCAAGGACCTGCGGACCAAGCTGGAGGAGCAGCCGGAACTGCTCGCGCACGGGCCCGCCGCCGTGCTGTACGCGGTCTGCGACCTGGTGGTCGACCAGTACCTCGACGTGGCCACCGAACTGCAGACCGACCTGGACGAGCTGGAGGAGCAGATCTTCTCCCCCGGGCGCTCGCGCGGCGCGGCCGAGCGGATCTACGGCTTCAAGCGGCAGGTGGTGGGCTTCCGCAAGGCCACCTTCCCGCTGATGGAGCCCGCGCTGCGGCTGACCAGGGCCGGCGCCGACGTGCGGGTGCCCTACGTCGCGGACGGGCTGCGCCCGTACTTCCGGGACGTGGCGGACCACCTGGCCAAGGTCAACGAGGTGGTGGAGAGCCTGGACCGGCTGCTGTCCGACATCCTCTCCGCCAACCTGGCGCAGGTCAGCGTGCAGCAGAACGACGACATGCGGAAGATCTCCGCGTGGGCCGCGCTGGCCGCCGTGCCCACCATGATCGCGGGCATCTACGGGATGAACTTCGAGCACATGCCGGAGCTGCGCCAGCCCTGGGGCTACCCGGCGGTGCTGGCCGTGATGGCGGGCGTCTGCTTCGGCCTGCACCGGCTGTTCAAGCGGGCGGGCTGGCTGTAGGACGTCCCGCCCCGAGGCCCCCGGGCGGCCGCCTCCCCTCCGCCTGACGTCCGGTCAATCCGGCCGCGCGGCAGCCGTGTTGGCCGGTCGGAGTCTCCGGAGCGCGGGGACCGCCGACCGCCCGCGGGGTACGATGCGGGTGCCCGGTCCAGACGCGGCGCTGCCATGGGGGTGACAGTTGAAGGACTCGGACACGTCGTTCGGGGTGACGCGTCGCGACGACGCCGGGACCGGCGGCGCGCCCGACCCGGCGGTGACGCGTCGCGACGGGGCCGAGGTCGGGGTCGGGGCCGGCGGTTCCGCGACCCTGCTGCGGCTGCCCTCCGCGCTGGCCGGACGGTACTCGGTGGTCGGGGAGCTGCCGCACCAGGGCCACGAGGCGGACGTGCTGCTGATCCGCGACGGGTCGGGGGCCGGGTTCGTCGCGAAGGTGTACCGCAGCGGGATCCGGGTGATGCCCGAGGTCTGGGAGCGCCTGCGCGGCCTGGACACCGACCGCGTGCTGCGGGCGGTCGAGACCGGCTTCTCGGACGGGCGCGACTACGAGGTGTCGGAGTACCTCGCCGCGGGGTCGCTGGAGGACCTGGCCCGGGCCGGGACGGTGCTGCCGCCGCCCGTCCTGACCGAGGTCGTCTCCCAGTTGACCGAGGCGCTGGCGCACCTGCACGGCGCGGGCGTCGTGCACGGCGACCTGAAGCCGTCGAACGTCCTGTTACGCGGCAGGGACCCGCTGGAACTGGTGCTGGCCGACTTCGGGGTGAGCAAGTCCCTGGACGCGACGTCCCGGTTCACCCAGCGCGTCTTCGGGACGCTGGCCTACTCGGCGCCGGAGTACCTGTTCGGGGCCGAGGTGTCCGCCTCGCAGGACTGGTGGTCGGTGGGGATGATCACCCGCCAACTGGCCACCGGGGGAGCCCCGTTCGAAGGGCTCTCGGAACAGACCGTCCGGCACCACCTGGCGACCCGGCCGGTGGACGTGTCGGACGTGCCGGACGAGCGGCTGCGACTGCTGTGCCGGGGGCTGCTGGTCAGGGACCCGGTCCACCGGTGGGCCGCCGCCGAGGTGCGCGACTGGCTCGCGGGCGGCGCCCCGGACGTGGTGGAGGGGCCGTCCTCCCCCGGCGCGGGGGAGGACGGCCCCCGCCCGCTGCCGTTCGACGGCGTGAAGCACACCGAGAAGGCCGCCCTGGCCCGGGCCCTGGCCGCCGACTGGGAGACCGCCGCCCGCCGGTTCTTCGGCTCGATGGGCGACCGCGCCGAGCCCAGCCAGGGGTGGCGCCAACTGCGCACCTGGATGGCGCAGTTCGACGACCCCGCGCACGACGGCGCCGAAGAGCTCGTCGACCTGATCGACGTCCACCTGCCCGGCCCGGACGCGCCGGACGTGAAGGTGCTGCGGCTGCTGCGCTGGCTCGACCCGACGATGCCGGCCGTCTACCGGGGCGCCCGGATGCTCCCCGAGGACCTGCTCGCCCTCGCCGAACGGGCCCTCTCCCCCCGGGACGACGCGGAGCGGCGGGCCGCTCGCGCACTCGTCGACGAGCTGTACGACCTGGACCTGCTCCCCCTCCTCGCCGGCTTCGGCGGCGGCGCCCGGCAGCTCGCCGGCGTGGACCGCCGCTGGCGCGACCTGAACGCCCGGTGGGACGCGCTGCGGGAGTCGTCCGCGCTGCCGCCGCGGATCCGGCGGGAGCTGGCCGGCGCCGGCATCCGCCCGGAGGCGCTGGCCGTCGCGGTCTCCCCGGCCTGGGCCCGGGCGCTGCGCGAGCGGGTCGAGTCCGCGGCGGCCCCCGTGCGGGGCGGGACGGGTTGGTTCGACGCGCTGCTCGCCGACGACGGCGACCCGGTCCGCCACCTGGCGGCGGTGCGCACGCTGGCCTCCGCCGTCGCCGAGGCCCACCGGCTGGCGGAGGTGCGCCGCGCCAACGAGGCCGCGGCGGCGGACCGGCAGCACGACTGGCGGGTCTCCGAGGACGCGCGGCAGGCCGGTACCGCGGCGGCGGTCCTGCGCGCCCTCGGCGGCGTGGTCTCGCTGTTCGCCGTCCCGGTCGTCGTCCCGCTGCTGCTGGGGAGCCTGTTCGGCGCCGACGAGTTCCTGGACCGGTTCGTCCCGGCCGTCACGGTGACCTGCGGGATCCCGCTGCTCTGCGAGACGGTGCTGGCGGCGGGGCTCGGGCAGGACTACCACCCGCGCTGGTCCCTGGGCTCGCGCCTGTCCGGCGTCGGCCGCAGCCTGTCCGGCCAGAGCAGGGCGCTGGCGAACCAGCTGCCCGTCATGCGGCGGCGGACGATCGCGCTCGGCGGGGGCTGCCTCCTCTACCTGGTGCTCGGCACCGTGACCTGGCTGATCGTCACGCTGGAGGTCTGGTCGCCGATCCCGCTCGCGGTCGCGGGGGGCTACGGGCTCTGGACGTACATCCGGTACCGGTCCTGGCGGGCGGCGCACCGGGAACAGCAGGCACAGGCGTGGGGAGAGCGATGAGCGGGCCCAAGTGCACGGCGTACGAGTGTGACCAGGCCCTGACCGCGGCGGCGCTGCGCGCGGCGGCGGAGGACGCGGCGCTGCGCGAGGCGGTGCGCCGGCGTGAGGAGGCCGCCCTCCGGGCCGCCGCGGCCCGGGACGGGGCGGTGCGCGCGGTGAAGGCCCGCAACGCGCGGATCGCCGCGCTGGCCACGGCCGCCGAGGAGTTCCGGCAGCAGTACGGCACCGTCGTCACCGGGCGACCGGTCGAGGCGCTCGAACCCGGCACGCGGTCCACGTCCGAGCTGGAGGAGTGGTGCGCCGAGGCCGACCGCGCGCTGGACGCCACCGAGCGGGAGCTGCGCGAGCAGGTGGCCGGAGCCCTCGCGGCCGGCCTGTTCGACGGCCTGCCCGGGCACGCCGCCGGACGCGGGCCCGTCGGCGCCGCCGAGCTGTTCGGCGCCCCGGGGGGAGCGGCGGAGGCCGGGGAGGCGGAGGCCGGGGAGGCGGAGCGCGGGGACGTCGAACGGGCCCTGGCCCGCGTGCTGTCGCGCCTCCTGCCGGACTGCACCGCGGACCACCGGGCGGACGTCCGGCTGGCGGCGGCCCGGGTGGCCGGGGCCGCCACCCTCGACGAGGCGCACACCTGGCTGGTCGAGACCAGGCTCCGGGTCCGGCGCGCCAACGAGGCCGCCGAGGCCGGGCGGCGCGACGCCGCCGAGGCGACCGGGCTGCTCCACGACCTCGAACCCGCCCGGTCCCCGGAGGCGGACCGGGTGCGGGCACTGCTCGCGGAGGTCGTCTCCGGTCACCGCGCCCTCGACGGGCCGCTGCGCCGGCGGGCCGCCGACTGCCGGGCCGAGGCCGAGGCGGCGGCCGAGCGGCGGTACGTGGTGGAGGCGGTGACGGACGCCCTCACCGAGCTCGGCTACCAGGTCGGCCAGGGGTTCGAGACGCTCACCGTCAGCGACGGCGCCCTGCGGCTGTCCCGCGACGAGTGGTCCGAGCACGCGGTCAACCTGGTCGTCGACCAGGAGGGCCGCCAGTTGCGCACCGCGCTGGTGCGCACCGCGGCCGGGGCGGGCGACGACGGCGCGCACCTGGACGTCGAGCGCGAGGAGCAGTGGTGCCGGGACTTCCAGGCGCTGCGCGGCCGGCTCGCCCGGGCGGGGCTGAGCACGGAGGTCCGGCTCGCGACCCCGCCCGGGCAGGTTCCCGTGCCGCTGGTCGTCCCGCCGGCCGCCGGAGCCCCGCGGGCCCGGACCGCGCACAGGGAGCGCGAGCGGTGACCGACCGACCCGCACCGCCGCAGGCGCCGTCCGTACCGCCACCGGCCCCGTCCGTACCGCCGCGGGCAGTGCCCGCACCGCCGCAGGCCCCGCCCGCACCGGCTGCGCCCCCGCCCGTGCCCGCCGGTGCGCCGCCCGCGGTGTGGCCGCCGTTCGTCCGGGAGTTCGAGGCCACGCTGCCCGTCCACTCGCAGTTCGTGCTGTGGGGCAACCGCCACGACAGCTTCCTGGTCCGGGAGGCCGGCGGTGCGCGGCCCCGGCTGCTGTCGCTGCCGGACCTGCTCTGGGAGGCGCTCCGGGCGAGCGGCTACGCGTTCCTGCTGGTGCACGACCCGGTGGACGGGCTGCGGGTGCACCTGCCGGCGGGCGCCACCGCCGAGGAGGCCGAGGAGGCCCGGGCGGCGGCGGCCGAGCTGCTCCCCCGGCTGCCCCGGCCGGGGACGCTCCCCTCGCTGGACGCCCTGCGCACCCTGATGACCGAACTGGCCCGCCCGGCGCGGCAGGTCCGGGCCGCGCTGGTGATCGACGACGCCTCCCGGATCGCCCGGAGCGCGACGGAGCTGGAGCCGGCCGAGCGGGACTTCTTCCGCTTCTGCGCCCGGCTGTCGCGGACGGCGCTGCCGGTGGGCGCGCCCACCGGCCGGACGACCCCGCTGTACAACCCGGTGATCTGGCTGGCGGACCGCGAGAACGACCTGCCGGTCTGGCTCACCTCGGCCAACGACCAGGTCCGCTCCATCGGGCTCCCGGCGCCGGACCTGGGCGAACGGCAGACCACGGCGCGCCTGCTGGTGCGGCTCTTCGGGGTCACGGACCTGGACGCGGACCCGGAGGCGGCCGAGGCCTGCGAGGTGTTCGCGGCGCAGACCGACGGGCTCACCCTGCAGGCGATGATCGAGGTGACCCGGCTGGCCCGGGACCGCGGCCTGGCGCTCGCCGAACTCCCGGACGCCGTCCGGATCTACAAGCTCGGCGTGATGGACAACCCGTGGAAGCGGGAGTACCTGCGTCGGCGGATCACGGACGGCCAGCACTCGATCCCGCAGCGGGTCGTCGGGCAGCCGCAGGCCGTCACCAAGACGCTGGACATCCTGAAGCGGGCGGCGCTCGGGCTGTCGGGCGCGCACCAGCCGAGGTCCTCGCCCGGGCCGCGCGGCGTGCTGTTCTTCGCCGGCCCGACGGGCGTGGGCAAGACCGAGCTGGCCAAGGCCGTCTCGTCGCTGGTCTTCGCGGACGAGGCGGCCTACCTGCGGTTCGACATGAGCGAGTTCTCCGCCGAGCACGCGGGCGACCGCCTGATCGGGGCGCCGCCGGGGTACGTGGGGTTCGAGGCGGGCGGCGAGCTGACCAACGCGGTGCGGCAGCAGCCGTTCCGGGTGATCCTCTTCGACGAGATCGAGAAGGCCCACCCGCGCATCCTGGACAAGTTCCTGCAGATCCTGGAGGACGGCCGGCTGACGGACGGGCGCGGTTCGACGGTGCACTTCTCCGAGTCCGTCCTGGTGTTCACCTCCAACCTCGGGGTGAACGCGGCGGACGGCGACGGGCGTTCGGCGCCGCACGTCCACCCGGACCTGCCGTACCCGGAGATCGAGGAGCGCGTGAAGGCGGCGATCAGCGACCACTTCACCCGCGTCCTCGGCCGGCCCGAGCTGCTCAACCGCTTCGGGGACAACATCGTGGTGTTCGACTTCATCGACCGCTCGGCCGCCGCCCTGATCTTCGACCTCCGGCTCGACAGCATCGTCGCCCGGGTCCGCAAGGAACAGGACATCGCCCTGGAGCTGGACCCGGAGGTCCGGGAGGCGCTGCGGAAGCGGTGCACCGACGACCTGCGGATGGGCGGCCGGGGCATCGGCACCGCCCTGGAGTCGCAGTTCGTCAACCCGCTCGCCCGGGCCCTGTTCGACCGCGGCCCGGCAGCGGGCGCGCGGCTGCGGGTGACCGGGCTGCGGCAGTCGGGCGGCGTCGTCTCGGTGGAGCTGGCATGACGGCCGCCCCGGTCCGGCTGATGCTCAACAAGGCCCACTACCCGGTGACTTCGCTGGGCCCCGGCACCAGGGCGGGCATCTGGACGCAGGGCTGCACGATCGGCTGCGCCGGCTGCGTCTCGCAGGACACCTGGGCGGCCGACCCCGGCACGTCCGTGGACCTCGCCGCGCTCCAGGACTGGCTGGCCGGCCTGCCGGAGCCGCTGGACGGGATCACCGTCTCCGGCGGGGAGCCGTTCCAGCAGCCGGAGGCGCTCGCCGCGCTGCTGGAGTGGGTCGGCCGCTGGCGCCGCGAGCGGTCCGCGCCGCTGGACGTGCTGGTCTACAGCGGGTACCAGCTCGCCCGGCTGCGCCGGGAGCACCCCGGCCTGCTGGCCCGCTGCGACGCGGTGATCACCGGCCCGTACGTCGAGCGCCTGCACACCCCCGGCCTGCGCTGGCGGGGGTCGGGCAACCAGCGGCTGACCGCGCTGACCGCGCTCGGGCACGAGCGCTACGGGGGGCCGGAGCCCGGGGGCGCGCCGCCCATGCAGGTCGCGGTGGCCGACGGGCGGATCTGGTTCATCGGCGTCCCCGGGCCCGGCGACCTGGACCGGCTGGAGGCCCGGCTCCGGGCGAGCGGCATCACCGTGGAGGAGGTGTCGTGGCGCAGCTGACCTGCTCGTCGTGCGGCCTGGAGGCGGAGGACGGGGACCTGGTCTGCCGGGGCTGCGCCGGCAACCTCAGCCGTCCCGCCGTCGGGTGCCCCCCGGCGGCCGGGGCGCGGCCCGCCCCGGAGGAGCCGCACCGGCGGTGCCCGCACTGCGGCGCCCCGGTGGTGGTGCCGACCAACCGGGTGTGCGTGGTCTGCCAGCGGATGCTCGACGAGGCTCCGCCGCCCGCCGGGGAGGACGCGTCGCGGGCGACCCGCCGGGACGTCCCCGCGGTCGTCCTGCGGATCCGGTTCGGCGCGGCGGAGCGCACCGTGCCGCCCGGCGGCACGCTGCTGCTCGGCCGCGCGCCGGCCGCCGGTGCGACCCGCGGCCTGCTGGAGCGCCACGACAACGTCTCCCGGCGGCACGCGACCGTCGGCCTGGAGCCGGACGGGACCGCGTGGGTGCGGGACGAGCACTCCACCAACGGCACTTTCGTGAACGAGGTCCCGGCCGTCGCGGGCGCCCGCACGCCGCTGCGGGACGGCGACGTGCTGCGGCTGGCCGCGGACTGCACGCTCGGCGTGGCCGTCGACCGGCCGGAGGAGGGCGGGCGGTGAACGGGCTCCGGCACCGCACCCCCGGTGCGGTGCCGGAGCCCGGCCGGGAGGGGTCCGCCCCCGGGGTCAGTCACACTCCTTCGTGCTGTCCGCGGTGATCGCCTCCGCCGTGTACGGGCACTGGAAGCCGATCCAGCGCAGGTCCTTCCACAGCTCGGGCCAGGGCTTCAGCGGGCCCCGGCACACCATGAACTTCTGGCCGTCGTCGGACACCGGCAGGTCGTTGTGGTACGCGCCCCGGTCCTCGCAGGAGGTGAACAGCTTGCCGAACCGCTCCCGGTCGGCGCCGATGGTGATCACGGTGGTCTTGTCCGGGGCGGGCACCCCGAAGTCCGCGTACGAGTTGTGGCCGCTGTACGCCTTGACCGGCAGTCCGTACTCCGGGCCCCACTTGTCGATCGCGCCGGCCTGCCCGTAGTGGTTGCCGTAGACCACGGTGTGCTGCTGCTCCTGCTCCGGCAGCGAGCGGTAGATGTCGCTCACCTGCCGGGTCATCTCCGGCCAGCCGACCTGGTCGAACTGGACGATGGCCAGGCCCTTGAGGACGGGGTTGGTGGCGTAGGTGTCGATCGGGAGCACCGGCAGCAGCAGGACCGCGCAGCTCAGCGCGTTGAGCGCGGTCAGCGAACCGATCGTCAGGAGCCGCTTGGCGGTGCGCGACCACCGGTCGACGACCACGGCGCCGGCCGAGAGCAGGACGAACTGCAGCGCCGTGGTGTACGCGCCCTGGCCGCCGACGACCAGCAGCACGACGACCATCAGCGGGTACGACCACCCGACGAAGCGGTAGGGCCGCCACTCGGGGCGGCGCAGCAGCGCGATGAGTCCGGCGATCCACACCGGGTTCAGGAACAGGCCGATGAGCAGCAGTTGCATCGGGATGAAGGTGCTGCGGGAGAGCGTGGAGAGCGCCTTGGACAGGGCGGCGCTCATCTCCAGCTGGGGCATGCCGTGGGTGATCTGCCAGAGCAGCACCGGCGAGGCGATGACCGCGGCCACTCCGACCGCGGCCGGGAAGCGCCAGGTGCGGAAGACCGACCGGGGCCCGAACACCAGCAGGCCGGCGCCGAGGCAGAGCAGCAGCAGGACCAGCAGGTACTTCGCGGTCAGGCCGACCCCGACCACGAGGCCGATCGCCCACCACAGGCGGGTGTCGCCGGTGCGCACCATCCGGATCAGCAGCCAGGTCGCCGTGATCCAGGACAGCTCGTCCCAGTTGTTGGTCCCCATGATGTGGCCGGTGTACATGACCAGGCCGGAGGCGAAGGCCATGGACGCCGCGAGGAGCTGCGCCCGGCGGCCGCCGCCGAGTTCACGGGCCGTCAGCGGGGCGAGCAGCACCGCGACGGCGGCCAGCAGCGCCGGCACCACGCGGAGGCCGAACAGGTTGTCGCCGAACACCGCGATCTCGACCTTGGCCACGATCGCGACCAGCGGCGGCTGGTCGACGTAGCCCCAGGCCAGGTGGCTGCTGGCCGCCCGGGTGTAGAGCTCGTCGATGTGGTAGCCGTGCCGGGTGGCCAGGGCCAGCAGGAACAGCGTCATCGCGGCGGCGATCAGCGACACCGGCCGCCAGGGGACGGGCGTCAGCTCCTGCGGGGGTGGGGGCACCTGTTGTTTCGAGGTGGTTCCGACCGTCGCGAGGTCCATGGGGATCTCCTCTCCTCCGTCGTGGCTCGCCGCCGCGCCAGGACTCGGACACGACTCAGCCCCCCAATATCGGGGGCCGCACCGGGGCCCACAACGAACTTGAGCCGTGCCGACATCGCACAGGTCGGGCCTCTGCGCGGGCGACTGGCCTCGGAGTTTCATCCACGGGTCAACTTCGTGGCAGGTGCGTCCCGGCGCCGGAACACTCGGTGACGTTCACCGCCACCGCCCAGGGGAGTCACGGCATGACCGCACCGTTGCCGCGCAACCGGGACTACCGCGTCCTCTGGTCCGGCATGTTCCTGTCCGAACTGGCCGCCGAGGTCGCGTACGTCGGGTTCCCGCTGCTGCTGCTCGCCCACGGCGGCTCGGCGGCGGCGGTCTCCGGCGTCGCGGCGGTCCTGGCCGGGGCGCGCACGCTGGTCAGCCTGCCCGCCGGGGCGCTGGCCGACCGGGCGGACCGCAAGCGGATCATGGTGGTCGCCCAGGGGGTGCGCACGGTGGCGATGCTCAGCGTCGCCGTCACCGTCCTGCTGGGCCGCTGCCCGCTCTGGCAGGTCCTGCTCGTGGCGGCCGTCGAGGGCGCCTGCGCGGGCCTCTTCGTACCGGCCGAGAACGCGGCCCTCCCGCTGGTGGTGCCGAAGGAGCAGCTGCCGCAGGCGCTGGCCCGCAACGCGGCCCGGCCGTTCGCGGCGCTGCTGGTCGGCCCGGCGCTGGCCGGGTTCCTGTTCGGGCTGCACGAGGTGCTGCCGTTCACGCTGAACAGCTCGGTGCTCGCGGTGTCGTTCGTGGCGCTGGCGGCCCTGCACCTGCCGCACCGGCCGGCCGCCGGGGCGGTCGCGGACGGGGCGGGCGCGGACGGGGCGGGCGCGGGCGCCGCGCCGCGGGTCGGCGGGGCCCGGCTGCTCCTGCGGATGCCGGTCGTCCGGGCCACCACGGCGTGGATCGTCGGCGTGAACCTGGCGTTCCACAGCCTGGTGGTGCTGGTCCTCATCGTGTCGGGCGAGGACGATGTCGCCCCCGGGCAGATGGGCCTGATGATGACCTGCTTCGGCGCGGGCGGCCTGGTCGGCGCGCTGGTCGCCGACCGGCTGCACGCGGCGTCGATCCGGCCGGGGACCCTGGTGATCGGCTCGACCTGGGTCTTCGCCGCCGTGGCGGCCGCGATGGCCTGGGCCCCGCCGGGGGTGCCGCTCGGCATCCTGCTGGGCGTGGCCGCGATGGCCATGCCGATCGCGAACACCACGGTGATCACCTGTCAGCTGGCTGCGGTGCCCGACGAGTTGCGCGGCCGACTGGCCGGGCTGGTCGGCCTCGGTGCCGAACTCGCGGCCACGGCCGGCCCGATCGTCGCCGGTGTCCTGGCCACCGGCGCGCGCGACGGGCGGAGCCTGCTCGGCAGCGCCGCGCTGCTGGTGGTGGTCGCCACCGGCGCCACCCTGGCCCCGGCCCTGCGCCGCCTCGCCCTGCCCGCCCTCCCGTCGGCCGCACCGCAGCCGGCGCGCTCCTGACCACCGACCACGGAGGAAGAAGATGCTCAAGATTCAGCTGGGCGACGACGACGTCGTCGCGCTCGAGAAGGTCACCGCGGAGATCACGGGCCGCTTCTCGTCCATCGAGGACCCGGAGCTGCACCGGGCCGCCCCGGTCTACGCCCACGAGCTGCCCCGCGGCCTGCGCACGGCGCTGGTCGACTTCAAGCTGAACGAGCCGTCGGGCGTGCTGGTCGTGTCCGGGCTGGAGGTCGACGACGCCTCCCTCGGGGACACCCCGGCGGACTGGCGGAACAAGCCCGCGCCCGGCGCGACGCTCTCGCTGGACGTCCCGTTCCTGCTGATCGGCTGCCTGCTCGGCGAGCCGATCGCCTGGGCCACCCAGCAGGACGGGCGGGTCATGCACGACATCTTCCCGATCCGCGCCCACGAGCACGGGCAGATCGGCTGGGGCAGCGCGCAGACGCTGACCTGGCACACCGAGGACGCCTTCCACCCCCTGCGCACCGACTACCTGGGCCTGATGTGCCTGCGCAACCCCGACGAGGTGGAGACCACCTTCGCCGACATCGCGGACGTCCGCCTCGACGAGGCGACCCGGGCCGTCCTGGCCGAGGAGCGCTTCAGGATCCTGCCGGACGAGTCGCACCGCCCGCAGAACCAGGTCGAGGGCGTCGTGGAGGACCCGGAGGTGACCGAGCTCAAGGCGCGCAGCGCGGAGCGGGTGGACAGCGCGCTGCGCTCCCCCGAGCCGGTCGCGGTGCTCTTCGGCTCCCTGCGGGATCCCTACGTCCGGCTGGACCCCTATTACATGCAGGGCGTGCAGGACGAGAACGAGCAGCGCGCGCTCGATGAAATCGGCGCGGCCCTGGACGGCGCCATGGGCGGAATTTCCCTGGCTCCCGGCGATATCGTTTTCATCGACAATTACCGCGTCGTTCACGGGCGGAAACCCTTCCAGGCGCGTTTCGACGGGACCGACCGCTGGCTGCGCCGGCTGAACATCACCCGTGATCTGCGCAAGTCCCGCCACGCGCGCCTGTCGGCAGGGTCCCGGGTCATCTACTGAGCCGGTCCGGTCCGGCCCCGGCCCGGCCCCGGATCCCGTCACCAACCGAAGCGGCGTCCCCACCGAGGGTGAACTCATCCCCCCCTGCGGGCGTCCGCTCCTCTTCGCTCGGCTATCCAACTACATTGCCGATCATGGGAGTTGCATTCCGGAAGTGCCCACTCCGCAGGAAGTGCGGGCCGCCCGGCCACCCGGCGGCCCGCACCCCCGCGCCGGGCGCGGGCGCGCGCCCCGCCGGGCCGGGCCGCCGCTCCGCCGGAGGGCCGCCGGAGGGCCGCCGCCCGGCCGGCGACCCTCCGGCGGCCCGGTAATTCGAGGTCATTTCGACACCGCCCGCGGAGCCTTCCGGAAAATCAGAAGATCGCGATCTTGCTATTGTGGGCGACGCACACTTGGCTTAGGCTCTGTCACAAACAACGCACAGGTGTGACACGGGGGTGTAAAGTGCTGCGCGTTCATGTGACCGGTGAAGATCTTCAGCGGTTAAGAATGGTCCATACCCTTGGTCCGATGTCAGAGGCGCTGTTCGCGCTGCACCGCTTCGGTCGTGACCGGGGCCGGGGCGGCGTGAGCTGGCACAAGTTCGTCCGTGAGCGACTCGGCGGCGACCTGCCCGCCGTCGACAAGGTCGTCTCCGAGCACCGGGTGCTCCCCGACCTGCTGTGGCTGCTCGAACGGGACGGGCCGGGCACCGCGGTCGCGGCCTCGACGCACGCGCAGGTCCGGCGGCTGGCCCAGGCGGTGGTCCTGTTCTGCTGCGCGGGCATCCTGCCCTACTGGTCGCGGATGCAGGCCCGGCTGGAGATCGAGCGCGACGTGCGCGGCCGGATGGCGATCACCAACGGCATCGAGTTCCTGCTCGCCGGGCTGCACCCGAAGGTGACGTGGGAGTCCTCGCAGTTGCGCATCGCCTCCGAGCTGGACATGGACATCAGGCTCAACGGGCAGGGGCTGATCCTGTGCCCCTCGCTCTTCCTCCCCGCCAAGACCTGCGTGCTGGTGCGCTCCGAACGGCAGACCGGCGCGCCCGCACTCGTCTTCTCCGTACCTCTGGACCTCGACGACCTGGAGGAGGAGACGGAGGTCGACGGCGACCGGGCACTGGCCGCCCTGGTGGGCGCCACCCGCGCGGCGGCCCTGCGGGCGCTGTCCGAGAGCGGCACCACCGGAGACCTCTCCGACCGGCTCGGCATCTCGCTCTCCGGCGCCAGCAAGCAGGCGACCGTGCTCCGCGAGGCGGGTCTGATCACGACCCTGCGCAACCGCACCACGGCGACGCACACGCTCACTCCGCTCGGCCTGGCGCTCCTGCAGCGGGACCTCCCCTCGGAGTTCACCGGCCTGCTGGGCGCCCCGCACCCCCCTTCGGCGGGCACGCTGCGCAACGGCCCGCGGCTCCGCCGGTCTACGGCATGACCCAGGTCTCCACCACCCGCCCCTCGGCGAGCAGCACCACCTCGTCGGCCCGCTCCAGGCCGGCGAGGTCGGGCGCCGTCGCCACCACGCACAGGCCCCGCCGGTCCACCAGGTCGCGCAGCAGGTCCAGGAGGGCTTCCGCCTCGTCGGGCGGGAGCCCGCCGGCCGGGTCGTCGGCGAGCAGCACGTCGGGGGCGGGGGCGAGCGCGAGCGCGAGCGCGGCCGCCCGCCGCCGCCCCTCCGGCAGGTCGAGCACCGGCGTGTCCCGCAGCGTCCACAGCCCCAGCCCTCGCAGGGCCTCGGCGAGCGGTTCGGCCGCCGCGGCCGGCAGCCGGTCGAGTTCGGCGCCGAGCGTGCCGACCTCCGCCAACTGCTCCTCCACCGGCCGGAGTCCGACGTGCGCGAGCCGGAGCCCGTCGGCGAGGCGCACCTCGCCCGCCGTCACCCGGTCCAGACCGGCGGCGCACCGCAGGACGCCGGTCCGGTCGGCGGCGGCCGGCCCGGACAGCGCCGTCCAGGTACCGGGCCCGCAGGCGAAGGTCACGTTCTCGATCACATATCCGGACGCGGTGCCCTCGGCTCCGGCCGAGCCGACATGGCTCAGCTCCAGAGCCGGACGTTGGTCAGCCATGATGATCTCTTTCGACGTTCGGGAGGCAGGTCTTGCGTTCCCACCATCCCCGTTCCTCCCCCGTGGGGACGGGCCGGTCCGCCCTGTCCCCGGGCCCTGATCCCCGGCCCGAGCGGTATGCTACGGCCTCCGCCCCTCCGGAACCCATGCCCTCTGCTGTAGGGATGGAACTACAGCCTGCTGTAAGGCTCCTGGAGTCCTGGTGTGGTAAGGCGGTGCGGGCGTGGGGGGCGCTGTCGACCGCCGCGGTCTACCTGCTGGGGCAGCTGGTCACCGCGGCGATCAGCCTGCCCTCGTTCCTGCTGCTCTGTCACCCGGGCATGCGTCAGGTGTGGGCCGCGTGGCACCGGCAGCGGGCCGGCCGCCTGCTGGGCCGCCCGGTCCGCGCCCGGAACGTCCCGCTCCCCCGCCACCTGTCCTGGCTCGCCCTGCACATCGTGTGCGGCCTCGGCTTCGGGCTCGCGACGACGCTGTTCCTCGGCAACCTGCTGCTGGTCCTGGTGACGCTGTCGCTGCTGTGGACGTTCCCGGTGCACGCGCTGTCCCCGGCGGTGCTGGAGAGCCCGGTGCTGTCCTGGGCCGCCGGCGGCCCCTCGGTCGGGTCCGTCCTGCTCGCGGCCGGCTGCCCGCTGCTGCCGCTCCTGGCCACGGTCCACGCCCGGCTGACGCTCGCCGTCCTCGCATCCTCGCGCACCCAGCAGCTGGCCGACCGGGTGGCCACCCTCACCCGGACCCGCACCGACGCCCTGGAGGCGCACGGCGCCGAGCTGCGGCGGATCGAGCGCGACCTGCACGACGGCACCCAGGCCCGGCTGGTGGCCGTGGCCATGCGGCTCGCGGTCGCCCAGCGCTGCCTGGAGCGGGCCCCGCAGACGGCCGACCGGGCGCTGCGGGAGGCGATCGACATCAACGAGGAGGCCATGGTCGAACTGCGCGAGGTGCTCCGCGGCATCTACCCGCCGATCCTCGCCGACCGGGGGCTGCGGGGGGCGCTGCACACCGTCGCCGCCCGGGCCGGGGTGCCGGTGCGGCTCGACATCGGCGAGCTGCCGCGCATCCCGGCGGCCGTCGAGGCGGTGGCCTACTTCGTGGTCACCGAGGCGCTGACGAACGTGGCCAAGCACAGCCGGGCCACCGAGGCGGGGCTCCGGGTGCGGCACGGCGGGAACCTGCTGACCGTCGTCGTCACCGACAACGGCGGGGGCGGCGCGCGCGAGCGCGGCGGCGGCGGGCTGGCCGGCCTGCGCGGCCGGGCGCAGGCGCTCGACGGCGGCGTGACGGTCGACAGTCCGGCGGGCGGCCCCACCACCGTCACCGTGGAGTTGCCGTGCGGATAGTGATCGCGGAGGACAACGTCCTGCTGGCCACCGGCCTGGAGCTGCTGCTGACCAGCTCCGGCCACGAGGTGGCGGAGGTCGCGGGCGACGCGGAGGTGTTCCTGGCCGCGGTGGGGCGGCACCGCCCGGACGTCACCATCGTCGACGTGCGGCTGCCCCCCGAGTTCCGCGACGAGGGGCTGCGGGCCGCGATCGAGGCCCGGCGGGTCCATCCCGGCCTGCCGGTCCTGGTGCTGTCCCAGTACGTCGAGCGGACGTACGCCTTCGAGCTGCTGTCCGACGGCGGGGGCAGCATCGGGTACCTGCTCAAGGACCGGATCGCCCGGGTCGACGAGTTCCTCCAGGCGCTCGAACGGGTGGCCGCCGGCGGCACGGCGCTCGACTCCGAGGTGGTGACCCAGTTGCTGGCGCGCCGGACCGAGCCGCTGTCCACGCTCACCCGGCGGGAACGGGAGATCCTGGCGCTGATGGCGGAGGGGCACGACAACGCGACGCTGGCCAGGAAGCTGTCGATCACCGACAACGCCGTGCACAAGCACATCGGCAACATCTTCACGAAGCTGGAACTGACCGTGGCGGACACCGGCCACCGGCGGGTCCGGGCGGTGCTGGCGTACCTGGAGGCGTCCTGAGCGGCGGCGCCGGGGGCGCCCCGGGCCCGGAGCGGCGGACGCAGAGCCTGCCGGTGATCTGCACCCGGTCGATCCGGCCGGTGGCCGGGTCGGGCAGGAAGCGCCCGAGGTACGGCAGCGCGGTGCGCGGGCCGCCGTCCGAGGGCGTCCGGAAGGAGTGGCCGGGGCCGGTCAGCAGGCGGACCGGCGCCGCGCCGCCGACCGCGAGCAGCAGTCCGTCGCCGTCCGCCTCGATCCGGCACGACCAGTCGCCGTTGGCGTAGTGGCCCGCGCACCGCTCCGGGTCCGGCGCGGGGGCCGGCCCGGGGCCGTCGCCGGTCGCGTCGCGGGGGTGGTCGCCGACGTCCAGGCCGGCGTCGACGAGCTGTCCGAGCAGGGACTCCCACAGCCGGGCGCCGGTGCTGCCGTTGGCGGTCAGGGCCACCACCGTCCCGGTCTCCGGGTCGGCGCGCAGGTGGCTCCACGCGCCGTCGCCGGTGCCGTCGTGGCCGAACCACGTCCCGTACCGGGACCAGCCCGCTCCCCAGCCCTCCGCGAGCCCGAAGGGGCCGGTGGCGAGGCCCGCCGTGACGTCCGCGCGCATCGCCCGGGCCGTCCCGGCGTCCAGCAGGGCCGCGCCCGGGCCGAGGCCCAGGTGCGCGGCGCCGAGGAGGGCGAGGCCGGCCGCCGGGAGGCACAGGCCCGCGGCCGGGTCCTCCAGCGGCGGCACGGACTGTTCCGCGATCGGCCGGGGCGGGGCGTCCGGGCGGACCAGGTGGCCCGGGGCGACCGGTGCCGCGGCGTCGTGGCCCAGGGGTCGCAGCAGCATCGCCTGCACGGCCTCCGCCCAGTCGAGTCCGGTGATCTCCTCGACCAGCCGGCCGGCGATCAGGTAGCCCGGGTTGGAGTAGGAGAACACCGTGCCCGGCCGGTGCACCCCCAGTTCGGGGGCGTACCGGGCGAGCCACCGGGCGCGGGTGGTGCCGGGGGGCAGTTCGGCGGTGTTGGCCGCCAGGCCCGCGGTGTGCCCGAGCGCCTGGCGCAGCGTGAACTCCGGGGCGCCGCGCAGTTCGCCCAGGTGCTCGGCGACCGGCCCGTCCAGGTCCAGGTCGCCGTCGGCGACCAGCATGGCCGCGAGCGTGGCGGTGAACGGCTTGGTGAGCGAGCCGAGCGGGAACGCCGTCCCGGCCGTCACCGGGCGCCCCGAGCCGGCCTCCTGCTCGCCGGCCTCCGCGGTGGTCAGGGCGCCGTCCCGCCAGACCGCCAGCTGGGCGCCGGGCACCCCGTGCCGGAGCGCGAGTTCGGTCAGCAGTTCCCTCACCGGGCCTCCTCCGTCCCCGGGGCCCGGTCGCAGGACCGGGCGATCGACCGCAGCGCCGCCGCGAACGCGGTGCCCAGCGCCTCGACCGTCTCCTTCCGGTGCAGGTCGACCGAGTAGTACAGGTCGAAGCCGAGCCGGCCGTCCTCGACCGCGCCGACCACCTCCAGGGCCTGCACCACCCGTTCGCGGCCGTCCTGTTCGAGGCCGATCGGGGCGTGGAAGGCGTGGAACAGCGAGCGGTCGGCGGTCCGGGTGATCTCCTCGGTCTGGCTGTGGTAGTTGAACAGCACGGCCGGGGGCGTGTGCGGCGCGGTGAGCGCGTCCGGTCCGGCGAGGTGGCGCAGCGCGCCGTAGCCGAGGCCGTTGCCGGGGACGGCGCGCAGGCAGCGGCGCACGGAGCGCACGACGGCGGGCCAGTCGGCCTCGGCACCGGCCCGGTCGGGCACCTCCAGGGCGACGGGGTAGGAGCTGGTGAACCAGCCGACGGTGCGGGAGAGGTCGACGTCGTCGAAGATCTCCTCGCGGCCGTGGCCCTCCATCTCGATCACCAGCCGGTCCTCGCCGGTCCAGTGGCACACCGTGCGGGCCAGCGCGGCGAGCAGCACGTCGCTGACCCGGGCCCGGAAGCGGCCGGGGGCGGTGTGCAGCAGCACCCCGGTCTCCTCCCGTTCCAGCCGCACCGGCAGGACGCGCCGCGAGGACACCACGTTCGGTCCGGGGCCGTCGGCCGGCAGCGGTCCGGGCTCGGGCACCGCCTCCCAGTGCGCGCGCTGGTCGGCGAAGCCGCCGTCGGCCGCGTGCGCCGCGAGCCGGGTGGCCCACTGCCGGAACGAGGAGGTCTTGGCGCCGAGGTCGACCGGTTCGCCGTCGAGCGCCTGCCGGTAGGCGAGGTCCAGGTCGTGGTTGATGATCCGCCAGGACACCGCGTCGATCACCAGGTGGTGGACGGTCAGGTGCAGGTGGGCGCGCCGCTGCGGGCCGAGGTCGAACAGCACCGCCCGCAGCAGCGGTCCGGCCGCCAGGTCGAGCGCGCTGTCGGCGGCCCCGGCGAGCCGGTCCATGACCGGGAGCAGTTCCTCGTCGGGCAGGCCCGACAGGTCGTGGCGCTCGAACAGCTCGCCGGTCTCCTCCGGCGCGTTGTGCTGCGTCCAGCCGCCCCGGGCGTCGCGGACGTAGCGCATCCGCAGCGCGTCGTGGTGCCGGACGACCGCGGTGAGCGCGGCCCGCAGCGCCGTCTCGTCGGCGCCGTCGGTCAGTTCGACGTGGACGGACTGGGCGAGGTGCTGCGGGGAGACCGTGTTGCGGGCGAAGAACTCGTGCTGGATCGGGGTGAGGGGCACCTCCCCGGACTCGGCCTCCTGGACGGCGGTGACCTGCCGCTCCCGGCCGGCGGCGGCGACCAGTTCCGCGACGGTCGAGTACCGGAACAGGTCGCTGGAGGAGACCTGGAGTCCGGCCCGGCGGCTCTTGAAGACGACCTGGATGCTCAGGATCGAGTCGCCGCCGAGGTCGAAGAAGTCGTCGGTGACGCCGACCCGCTCGACGCCGAGCACCTCCGCCCAGATCCCGGCCATGGTCCGCTCCTCGGCGGTGCGGGGCTCCACCCCGGTCCGTTCGGCGGCCTGGGCGGCGGGTTCCGGCAGGGCGCGGCGGTCGACCTTGCCGTGCGGGGTGAGCGGGAGGCCCTCCATCCGGACGATCGCGACCGGGACCATGTACTCGGGCAGCCGGCCGGCCAGGTACCGGATCAGTTCGGCCGGGTCCTGCTCGGAGACGACGTAGCCGACCAGGCGCCGGCGGCCCGGCAGGTCCTCGCGGACGACGACGGCCGCCCGGGCGACGTCCGGGTGGCGGACCAGTTCCTGTTCGATCTCGCCGAGTTCGATCCGGTAGCCGCGCAGCTTCACCTGGTCGTCGGTGCGGCCGACGAACTCCAGGGTGCCGTCGGGCAGCCAGCGCATCAGGTCGCCGGTGCGGTACATCCTGCTCCCGGGCGGGCCGAACGGGTCCGGCAGGAAGCGTTCGGCGGTCATCCCGGGCCGGTCCCGGTAGCCGCGGCAGACGCCGTCCCCGGCGAGGTACGCCTCGCCGGCCACACCCACCGGCACCACGTGCAGGTCCCGGTCGAGCAGGTAGACCCGGGCGTCGGCGCTCGGCCGGCCGACCGGGACGGTCCGCCCGGCCGGCCCGCCGTGCTCGACGGGGAGGCAGGTGGAGGTGACGGAGCACTCGGTGGGGCCGTACGCGTTGACGATCCGCAGCTCGGGCAGCCGGTCGAGGACGCGGGCGCAGTGCGGGGCGGACAGCGCCTCGCCGCCGACGACGACCTTGCGCAGCCCGGCGAGGATGCCCGGGTCGGTGTCCGCGACGGCGTGGAAGAAGCCCGCCGCGAACGAGATGGCCTGCACGTCGTTGTCGCGCAGGAACTTGTCGAGCTCGTCGACCGAGCGGAAGTCGCCGGGCCGCACGGCGAGGCAGGCGCCGGTCAGCAGGGCCTGCCAGAGCTCGTTCTGCGCGGCGTCGAAGGAGATCGAGTGGTGCTGGGCGATCGTCGTGGCGTCGCCGAAGGTGTGCTCGCCCGCGGCGTGCACCAGCCGGACCAGGCCGCGGTGGGTGACCATGGATGCCTTCGGCGTGCCGGTCGAACCCGAGGTGTAGACCAGCACGGCGAGGTTGTCCGGCACGGTGCGCGAGGGCGGCGGTCCGGCCGGCGCGGCGGCCGGGTCGAGGTGCAGCTCGTCGACCAGCAGCACCTCGGCGGCGCCGGGCGGCAGGCCGGGGGCGAGTTCGGCGCTGGTCAGCAGCACCGGGACGCCCGAGTCCCGGAACAGGTAGGACAGGCGCTCCGGGGGGTAGCCCGGGTCCAGCGGCACGTACGCGCCGCCCGCCTTGAGGATGCCGAGCATCGCGGTGACCATCTCGGCGCCGCCGGGCAGGCAGATGCCCACCGTGACCTCGGGGCCGACGCCGCGGCCCACCAGGGCGTGGGCGAGCAGGTCGGAGGCGGCGTCCAGCTCGGCGTAGCTGAGCCGGGTGTCGCCGGCGGTGACCGCCGGGCGGTCCGGGAAGGCCCGGGCGACCTCGGCGAACAGCTCGTGCAGGCAGCCGTCGGGGTAGCCGGACGGGGTGCCGTTGAACTCCTCGACGATCCTGGTGAGTTCGGCGCCGCGGACGATCGGCAGCTCGCCCAGCGTGGTGCCGCCGGGCGCCGCGGCCATCGCGTCGAGCGTGCCGAGCAGGTGGTCCGCGAACCGGCCGGCGGTGGCGTCGTCGAACAGCCGCGGGTCGTAGCCGAGCCGCAGGTGGAGGCCGCCCACCAGGTGGGCCACGCAGGTCAGCGGGAAGTTGGAGGTCTCCAGTCCGGCCAGTGAGCGCACGGACAGCCCGTACCGCTCGGCGGCGTGCTCGTCGTACGGGAAGTTCTCGAACACCACGCAGCTGTCGAACAGGTCGGTGCCCGGCGGGACGGACGCCCAGTGCCGGACCTGGGCGAGCGAGGCGTACTCGAACTGGCGGCCCTCGACCTGCTGTTCCTGGACGCCGCGCAGCCAGGCGCGCAGTTCGCTGCCGGGAAGGACGGTGAGCCGGGCCGGCAGGGTGTTGATGAACAGGCCGACCATCTCGTCGGAGCCGGGCAGTTCGGCGGGCCGGCCGCCCACCGTGGTGCCGAAGCAGACCTGCCGGTCGCCGCTGTAGCGGGACAGCAGCAGCGCCCAGGCGCCCTGGACCAGGGTGTTGACGGTGATCCGGGCCTCCCGGGCGAAGCCCTCCAGCCGGGCGGTCCGCTCCGCGGTCAGTTCGAGGTCGAGGTGCCCGGTGTCGCGGGACTGGTGCGAGCTCAGCGGCGTGCGGTCGTACGGCAGGGCGGTGGGTCCGGTGAACCCGTCGAGCAGGCCGCGCCAGTACGTCCGCGCCGCGGTGGTGTCCTGCTCGCCGAGCCAGCGCACGTAGTCGCGGAACGGGCGGCGCGGGCGCGGCGGTTCGACCTCGCGGCCGGAGAGCGCGGCGTGCTCCGCGAAGACCTCGCCGAGCACGTCGGCGAAGCTCCAGCCGTCGAGCAGCAGGTGGTGCGAGGAGCAGCGCAGGTGCACCGAGGTGCCGGAGAGCCGGGCCAGGTGCAGCCGCAGCAGCGGCGGGCGGGACAGGTCGAGCGGTTCGACCGGGGCCTCGGCCAGTCGGCGGGCGCGTTCCCGCTGCTCCTCCTCGGTCGCGTCCGTCCAGTCCTCGACGACCACCGGCACCCGGACGTCCCGGTGCACCACCTGGAGCGGGCGCCCGCCCTCGGCGTCGGCGATCGCCGTGCGCAGCACGGGGGTCCGGTCGACGACGCGCTGCCACGCCTCGGCCAGCACGGCGGGGTCGGGGACGCCGTCGAGGACCAGGCCGACGTGGGTGAAGTAGATGTCGTCCTCGTGCGCGTCGAGCGAGTGGAACAGCAGGCCGCTCTGCATCGGCGTGAGCGGGTAGACGTCCTCGACCGCGCGGCCGTCCCCGGCGAGCCGGTCCACGCCGGCCTGGTCGAGCCCGGACAGCGGGAAGTCGGACGGGGTGCAGCCGCCGGCCGTGGCGCAGTGCGCCGCGATCTCGGCGAGCGCGGCGGTGAACCGCGCCGCGAGGGAGGTGATCGCCGCCTCGTCGTGCCGCGCGGCGGAGTACTCCCAGGAGAACTCCAGCCGCCCGTCGCGGACCATGCCGGTGATCTCCAGCGGGTTGGGCCGGGACAGGTCGGGGGCGCGGTCCGGCACCGGGCTGGGCGCCCAGCCGCGCAGCAGGCCGTCGCCCGCGGCGACGTCGAAGTGGCCGTGGTAGTTGAAGCCGACCTGGCAGCGGGCGCCGCCCAGGCCGGCGGCCGGGGTCAGGTGGCGCAGCGCGCCGTAGCCGAGGCCGGCCCCGGGGACGGCCCGCAGGGTCTCCTTGACGGCCTTGAGGCGGCTGCCCCAGTCGCCGTCCGCCGCGGGCAGCACGACCGGGAACAGCGTGGTGAACCAGCCCGCCGTGCGGGAGAGGTCGACGTCGTCGAAGAGGCTCTCGCGGCCGTGGCCCTCCAGTTCGACCGCGACGGCGGCGCCGCCGCTCCAGTCGGCCAGCACCGCCGCGAGGGCGGTCAGCAGGACGTCGTTGACCCGGGTCCGGTAGGCGGCCGGCGCGTCCCGCAGCAGCGCGCGGGTCAGTTCGGCGTCGAGCCGGACCTCGACCGTGCGGGCGTCGGCGAGGGTGTCGGCCGCCGGGCCGTCGCCGGGCAGCGGCGGGCACTGGGCGGACGCGGCCTCGACGCCCCGCCAGTAGGGCAGTTCGGCGTCGAAGCGGCCGGTCGCGGCCGCCTCGGCCAGCCGGGTCGCCCACTCCCGGAAGGAGGTGGTCTTCTCCGGCAGTTCGATCCGCGCCCCGCGCGCCGCCTGCTCGTAGGCGGTCTCCAGGTCGGCGAGCAGCACCCGCCAGGTGACGCCGTCCACGACCAGGTGGTGGACGGTGACGAACAGCCGGTCCGGTCCGGGGGCGCCGGTGAACAGCACCGCGCGCAGCAGCGGCCCGGTCTCCAGCCGGAAGCCGGTCTGCGCCGCCCGCACCGCCTCGTGGACGGCCCGCTCGCGCGCGGCCGGGTCGAGGCCGGACAGGTCGGCCGTCCGGAACGCCTCGCCGGGCTCGTCCCCGGCGCAGTGCTGCCGCCAGCCGCCGTCGGCCGGGACGGCGCGCAGCCGCAGCGCGTCGTGGTGGTCGAGCAGCGCCGTGAGCGCCGTCCGCAGCGCGGCCGGGTCGGTGCCGGGCGCGAGTTCGACGAACATCGACTGGTTGAAGTGGGTGGCGCCCTGCGGGTACTCCTCGAAGTACCAGTGCTGCACCGGGGTGAGCGGCACGTCCCCGGTCGCGGCGGTGGCGGGTGCCTGCGCGGCGGGCCGGTCGTCGGCCAGGACGGCGGCGGCCAGTTCGGCGACCGTCTGGTGCAGGAAGATCTGCTTGGCGGTCAGCCGCAGCCCGGCCCGCCGGGCCCTGGAGACCACCTGGAGGCCGACGATCGAGTCGCCGCCGAGTTCGAAGAAGTTGTCGTCGGCTCCGACGGCGTCGGCCGGCAGGCCCAGCACCTCGGCCCAGACCGCGGCGAGCCGCGCCTCGGTGCCGGGGCGCGGCGCCACCCGGCGGGCGGCGGTGTCCTCGGTGGCGGGCGGGGCGGGCAGCGCCTTGCGGTCGAGCGTTCCGCTCGGCGTCATCGGCAGCGCGTCGAGGACGACGAGCGCGGAGGGGACGGCCGGGTCGGGCACGATCCCGGCGAGGAAGGCGCGCAGTTCGGTCAGGGTGGGGGCGGCGCCCGCCGCCACCAGGTAGCCGACCAGCCGGTCGCGGCCGGTCCGGTCGGGCCGCACCGCGGCGGCGGCGGCCGCGACGCCGGGGTGGCGCAGCAGCGCGGCCTCGACCTCGCCGAGCTCGACCCGGAAGCCGCGGACCTTGACCTGGTCGTCGGCGCGGCCGAGGTACTCCAGTTCGCCGTCGGGCCGCCACCGTCCGATGTCGCCGGTGCGGTAGAGCCGCCCGCCGGTGAACGGGTCGGTGGTGAAGCGCTGTTCGGTCAGTTCGGGCCGGCCCCAGTAGCCCTGGGCGACGCCGTCGCCGCCGATGGAGATCTCGCCGGGCACGCCGATCGGGACGGGGCGCCCGCGGCCGTCGAGGACGTACACGGTGGTCTCGGCCAGCGGCCGGCCGATCGGCACCACCGCCGCGCCGCCGGTCGCGCCGGGGCGCAGCCGGTAGGTGGTGGAATCCACGGTGGTCTCGGTGGCGCCGTAGTTGTTGGTGACCACGGCCTCCGGGTGGAGCACCTCCAGGACGGCGGCGGCGTCGTCGGCCAGCCAGGCCTCCGAGCCGACGGCGAGGACCCGCAGCGAGTCCGCCCGGGCGCCGTTCCAGGACAGCTCCTGGGCGACCGCCTTGGCCAGCGAGGGGGTGGTGACCAGCAGGTGCGGGCGGACCTCGGTGATCAGCGCGGCCAGCGCGGGCGGGTCGGCGATCACCGCGGCCGGGCAGATCACCATCTCGCCGCCGTACATCGCGGACATCAGGAAGTCGCCGAGGAACAGGTCGACGGCGAGGCTGGAGACCGACAGCGCGCGGGCCCGCAGGCCGGTCAGGTCGTAGCGGTCGTCCCAGGCCCGCATCATGTGGACGGCGTTGCGGTGGCTGACCATCACGCCCTTGGGGCGGCCGGTGGAGCCGGAGGTGTAGACGATGTACGCGAGGTCGTCGGGGCCGACGTCCACGGCCGGCGGGGTGGCGGGCCGGGCGGCGACGGCCTCCCGGTCGGCGTCGGGGCGGACGGTGGTCCAGGGGCCCTCGCCGTCCGCCGCCGAGTCGGTGACCAGCACCGGGGCGGCGGTGTCCTCGAGCATCAGGGCCTGCCGCCGCGCCGGGTGGTCGGGGTCGATCGGCACGAACGCGCCGCCGGCCTTGAGCACGGCCAGCAGCGCGACCATCGCCTCCACCCCGCGCTCCAGGCGCACGCCGACCGGCACGCCGGGGCCGACGCCGGCCGCCACCAGGTGGTGGGCGAGCCGGTTGGCGCGGGCGGCCAGCTCGGCGAAGGTGAGCCGGTGCCGGTGGTCGCTGACCGCGACCGCGTCCGGGGTCCGGGCCGCCTGCTCGTCGAAGATCCCGGGCAGGGTCCGCGGGTCCGCGGCCGCGGCGGGCCGGCCCTGCCAGTCGGCGGTGAGCGCGCGCAGTTCGTCGGCGGGCAGCATGGACAGCTCCGCCAGCGGCGCCCCGGGCCGTTCGGTCACCGCGCGCAGCAGGGTGACGAGGTGGCCGCCGAGCCGCTCGACCGTCTCCCGGTCGAACAGGTCGGTGCTGTACTCCAGGTAGCAGACCAGCGAGCCGGCGTCCTCGTAGAAGTCGAGGACCAGGTCCAGCTTGGCCACCTCCGCGGCCGGCTGGATCTCGGTGACCTCCAGGCCGCGGAACTCCGGCAGGGTGTCCGCCATGTTCTGCAGGTTGACCATCACCTGCACCAGCGGCGGCCGGGAGGCGTCCCGTTCGGGACGCAGCGCGTCCACCAGGCGCTGGAAGGGGACCTCGTCGTGGGCGAAGGCGTCGAGCATGCCGGCGCGGACCCGGGCGAGCTGCTCGGTGAAGGACAGCGACTCCTCGACCTGGGAGCGCAGCACCACGGTGTTGACGAAGGTGCCGATCAGGGGTTCCAGTTCGGGGCGCGAGCGGCCCAGGGTGACGGTGCCGACCGCCACGTCGGGTTCGCCGCAGTACCGGGACAGCAGCACCTTGGTGGCGGTGACCAGGGTCATGAACAGGGTGGCGTCCTGTCCGCGGCCGAGTTCGCGCAGCCGGGTCAGCACCTCGGCGGGCAGCTCCACCGCCAGGGTCGCGCCGGCGGGCGTGCGGACCGGCGGGCGGGGCCGGTCGGTGGGCAGGTCGGCCGTGCGCATCCCAGCGAGCCGCTCGCGCCAGTGGTCGAGCTGCCGGTCCACCTCGGCGGTGCGCCCGTGCTCCCAGATCGCGTAGTCGGCGTACTGGACGGGCAGCGGCGGCAGCGGGGCGTCCGCGTAGGCGGCGGCGAGTTCGCGCAGCAGCGGCCCGGTGGACCAGCCGTCGCAGACGATGTGGTGCATGGCCAGGACGAGCACGTGCTCGTCGGCGGCCACCCGGAGCAGGGTGGCCCGCAGCAGCGGGCCGCGGCGCAGGTCGAACGGCGTGTTCATCTCGGCCGCGACGAAGCGCCGGACGGCGGCCTCGGCGTCCGGGCCGGACACGTCGAGCAGCGGCAGCGGCCGCTCCCGGTGCGGGTGCACGACCTGCACGCCGCGGCCGTCGCGGGTGTCGAAGGTGGTGCGCAGCATCTCGTGCCGGCGCACCACGCGGTCGAGCGCGGCGCCGAGGGCGGCGGTGTCCAGCGCGCCCCGCAGCCGCAGCGCGCGCAGCGCGTTGTACTCGGCGCTGTCCGGTTCCAGCTCGGCCGCGAACCAGAGCCGCTCCTGCTGCGAGGACATCGGCGGCGGCTCGTCCCGGGGGGCGGGCCGGATCGCCGCCGGGGCGGGCGCCGCCTGCCCGGCGAGGCGGCGCAGCAGTTCCTCGCGCAGGTGCGCCGGTACGGAGGTCAACATCTCGTCGAACTGGGTCATCTGCGTTCCTTGTCTGGTCAGATCAGGCCGGGCGCTTCGGCCCCGGAGACGGCAGTCAGGCTCGCGACGATCCGCTCCTGGACGACGGCGGCGAGGTCCCGTACGCGCCGGTGCTCGAACAGGTCCCGCGGGGAGAGCGGCACGCCGAAGGCGGCGCGCATCCGGACGGCCAGCCGGATGGCGTTGATCGAGTCGCCGCCGAGGTCGAAGAAGCTGTCCAGCGCGCCCACCCTGGGCGCGTCCAGCACCTCGCCGAAGATCCGGCAGAGCGCCTCCTCCGTCGGGTCGGCCGGCGGGGTGTACGCCCGCTCCTCCGACTCGGCCGCCGGTTCGGGCAGCGCGGCCCGGTCGAGCTTGCCGTTGCGGTTGATCGGCAGCGCCGCCAGCACCACCACGGCGGCCGGGACCATGTAGGCGGGCACGTGCCGGGCGGCGTGCTCCCGCAGCTCCCGGTCGGACGGCCCGGCGCCGCGCGGCACCACGTAGGCGACCAGCCGCTTGCCGGCCCCGTCGGCGCGCACGACCACGGCGGCCTCGGCCACCCCGGGGTGCCGCAGCAGCACGTTCTCGACCTCGCGGGGCTCCACCCGGAAGCCGCGGATCTTCACCTGGTCGTCCGAGCGGCCGGCGAACTCCAGGGTGCCGTCCCGGTTCCAGCGGGCCAGGTCGCCGGTGCGGTAGAGCCGGGTGCCGGGGGCGCCGAACGGGTCCGCCACGAAGCGCTCGGCGGTCAGGTCGGGCCGTCCGACGTAGCCGCGGCCCACGCCGGCGCCGCCGAGGTACAGCTCCCCCGTGGTGCCGGGCGGCACCGGGCGCAGCCGGTGGTCGAGGACGTACACGGTGGTGTGCGGGATCGGCCGGCCGATCGGGACGTTGCGGTAGCGGACGCCCGGCTCCACCTCGAACAGCGTGGCGGCCACGGCGCACTCGCTCGGCCCGTAGCCGTTGAGCAGGCGGCGGCCCGGCGACCAGTCGGCGGCCAGGTCCGGGGTCAGCACCTCGCCGCCGCACAGGACGGACTCCAGGTGCGGCAGTTCGGCCGGGTCGAGCACCGGCAGCACGGTCGGCGGCCCGGTGACGGCGCTGACGTCGGCCTCGCGCAGCTGCTCGATCAGCTCGGCGCCGCTGTACGTCCCGGCGGTGGTCGGCGCGACCAGCGTGCCGCCGCCCGCGAGCGTGCTCAGCAGGACCAGCGAGGCGGCGTCGAAGCTCATCGGGGAGAGCTGGTAGACCCGGGCGCCGGGGCGCACGTGCAGCGGGACGACCGCCTCCACGGTGTTGACCATGGACCGGTGCTCGACCATGGTGCCCTTGGGCTTCCCGGTGGAGCCCGAGGTGTAGACGGTGTACACCAGGTCGCGCGGGCCGCCCTCGTCCGGCGGGGCGGTGGCGGGCCGGGCGGCGACGGCGGGCCAGTCCCGGTCGAGCAGCACCAGCGGGGTCGTGGCGCCCGCGAAGACGTCGAGGTGGCGGGCGTGGGTGAGCACCACCGCCGGGCGGGCCTCCTCCAGGATCGCGGCGGCCCGCCGGGCCGGGTAGTCGGGGTCGATCGGCACGTAGGCGCCGCCGGCCTTGAGGGTGCCGAGGACGGCGACGACCAGGTCCGGGCCGCGTTCGACGGAGACGCCGACCAGCACGTCCGGGCCGACGCCGAGCCCGCGCAGGTGGTGGGCCAGCCGGTTGGCGCGCTCCTCCACCTGCGCGTAGGTGAGCCGGTGCCCGCCGCGCTCGACCGCGACGGCGTCGGGCCGCTCGGCGGCGCGTTCGCCGATCAGGTGGTGCATCCGCCGCTCGATCGAGTACCCGGCGGGGGCGCCCTGGGCCCACGCGCCGAGGAGGGTCTCCCGCTCGGCGGCGGTCAGCACGCTCAGGTCGCCGAGGCTCGGCGCCGTCCCGGCGGCCAGCGCGTCCAGCACGGTGATCAGCCGCTCGGCGATCAGCCGCACGCTCTCCGGGTCGAAGAGCGCCTCGTCGTGGAGCAGCCGCAGGACCGGCGGATCGCCCGGGAACACGCTCAGCGCCAGCGGGTAGTTGGTGGCGAACCGGACGTCGAACGCGCGGATCTCGGACCGGTCGAAGGGGTAGTTCTGGAACACCACGGCGGTGTGGAACAGCTCCGCCCCGGGCTCGACGTCGGCGAAGGACCGCACCCGGTTCAGCGGGGCGTACCCGAACTCGCGGGCCGCCGCCTGCTCGCGCTGCAGCTCCGCGAGCCAGGGCAGGACGGGCTCGTCCTCGCCGACCAGGACCCGGACCGGCTGGGAGTTGATCATCATGCCGACCATCGACTCGACGCCGGGCAGCTCGGCCGGGCGCACCGACATGCTGGTGCCGAAGCACACGTCGCGCTCGCCGCTCAGCCGCGCCAGCAGGACCGCCCAGGCGCCCTGGACCAGGGTGTTCCAGGTGAGCCCGGTGCGCCGGGCGTAGGCCGAGACCCGCGCGGCGGTCTCCGCCGGGACGCCCACCTCCACCGACCGGCGGGCCACCGCGCGGTGGCCCTCGGCGGGCTGCCGGTCGCCGGGCACCGCCACCGGGGTGGTGAAGCCGGCCATCCGGCCGCGCCAGTACGCGTCGGCGACGTCGAGGTCCCGGTCGGCGAGCCAGTGCACGAAGTCCCGGAACGGCGGCCGCTCGCGCACCGGTCCGCCGCGGTAGTCGTCGATCACGTCCTGGAGCAGTTCGGCGGAGCTCCAGCCGTCGGTGAACACGTGGTGCACCGTCCAGACCAGCTCGACCGTGTCCGGGCCGAGCCGCACGACGGTGACCCGGCTCAGCGGCGCCCGGGTGAGGTCGATGCCCGCGGCGAGGTCGGCCTCCAGCAGTTCGCGCAGCAGCGCCGGATGGTCCTCCGGCGGCCGGGCGCTCCAGTCGAGCTGGGTGACCGGCAGCACGACCTCGTCCCGGACGACCTGCACCGGCTCCTCGACGTCGGCCCAGCGCAGTTCGCTGCGGAGCACCGCGTGCCGTTCGGTGGCCTCCTGCCAGGCCCGGCCCAGGCGTTCGGGGTCGGTGACGTCGCCGAGCCGGACGACGAACTGCACCAGGTGCAGCGCCGGGTCGTCGAGCATCAGGGAGTCGAAGAGCATGCCGCTCTGCATCGAGGTCAGCGGGTAGCTGCCCGACCGCGGCGCCGGGGGCCGGGGGGCGGGCGCCGGCGCGGCGGTCCGCCGGACCGCGCCGGCCAGCGCCTCGACGGTGGGGTGGGCGAAGACGTCGGCGGTGCTCAGCACCAGGCCCCGGGCCCGCGCCCGCGCGACGATCTTCATGGTGAGCACGGAGTCGCCGCCGAGGGCGAAGAAGTCGTCCGTCACCCCGACCTGCCCGACGCCGAGCACCTCGGCCCAGAGGGCGGCCAGTTCGCGCTCGGTGTCCGTCTCCGGCGCGCGGTGCGGGGCGGGGCCGGCCGGCGGCTCGGGCAGCGCGCCGCGGTCCACCTTGCCGTTCGCGTTGACCGGCAGCCGCTCCGTCCAGACGATCCGCGACGGCACCATGTAGCCCGGCAGGCGCTCGGCCAGCCGGGCGAGCAGTTCGCGCTCCTCCAGGGGTCGCGGCCCGGTCGGGTAGCCGACCAGGCCGCGGGTCGCCCCGCTCTCGCGCACCGCCACGACGGCGTCGGTGACGCCGGGGCACTCCCGCAGGGCGGTCTCGATCTCGCCGAGCTCGATCCGGAAGCCGCGGATCTTGACCTGGTGGTCGGTGCGGCCGAGGAACTCGATCAGCCCGTCCTCGGTCAGCCGCACCCGGTCGCCGGTGCGGTAGAGCCGGCCGCCGGGCACGAACGGGTCGGCCACGAAGCGCTCGGCGGTCAGCGCGGGGCGCCCGAAGTAGCCGCGGCCGGTGCCGTCGCCGGACAGGTACAGCTCGCCGACGCCGCCGGCGCCGACCTCCCGCAGCTCCTCGTCGAGCACGTGCGCGGCGGTGTCGTCCAGCGCGCCGCCGATCACCGCGATCCGGCTGCGCACGTCCTCGGGCGCCGGCCGGTGCGCGGTGGCGAACACCGTGCACTCGGTGGGGCCGTACGCGTTGACGAACGCGGTGCCCGGGCAGGCCCGCCGCACCTCCTCGACGGCGGCGGCCGAGACCGCCTCGCCGCCGGCCCACACCTCGCGCAGCCCCGCGAAGCAGTCGGGCCGCTCCTCGGCGAACAGCCGGAACAGCGCCGCGGTCAGGAAGACCGCGTCGAGGCCGTGCCCGGCGCTCAGCGCGGCCAGTCCCGGCGCGGTCAGCTCCGCGGGCCCGACGACGACCCGGCCGCCGTTGAGCAGCGGCACCCAGACCTCGTAGGTGGAGGCGTCGAACGCGAGCGGCGCGTTGAACAGCGCGACGCGGCCGAAGGCGGCGCGCACCTGGCGGTCCCGGGCCAGCGAGGCGATGTTCCGGTGGGTGATCGACACGCCCTTGGGGCGGCCGGTCGAGCCCGAGGTGTGGATGACGTACGCGAGTTGCTCCTCGTCCACCTCGACCTCGGGGGCGTCGGCGCGCCGCCCGGGGTCGGAGCGGTCGACGAGCAGCACGGGGACCCCGGCGGCGGTGGCCCGGTCGGCGGTGGTGCGGTCGGCGATCAGCAGGACGGTGCCGGTGTCGGCGAGCATCCGGCGGATCCGGTCGTCGGGGTAGCTCTCGTGCAGCGGCAGGTAGAGCCCGCCCGCCTTGAGCACCGCGAGCATCGCGACGACGGTCTCCGCCGAGTGGCCCGAGCGGCCCGTCAGCAGGCCCACCCGCGACTCGGCGCCCACGCCGGCGGCCGCCAGGCGGTGCGCCAGGTGGTTGGCCCGCTCCTCCAGTTCCAGGTAGCTGAGGGTCAGTCCGGCGTCGACGACGGCGGGAGCGGCGGGCTCCCGGCGGGCGTGCGCGGCGACGAGGTGGTGGACGGCCCGGCGCGCCGGGCCGTCGGGTGCGCTGTCGAAACCGTGGGACATGTGCGGCCCTCCACTGGAGACACGCGAGGCGAGCGGATCTGTCGGCAGTCGAGCTTCGCCCGCGGGACGGTGCCCGCTCCACGTTCTTGAGCCGTGAGGAAAATGCCCGCCCGGCACGGGCCCGGCGGACCGGACCCGGGGCCGGACGCGGGGCCGGACGCGCAACGGGTGGGGCACGGCCGAAGCCGTGCCCCACCCGGGGGTGCGCCGCGGTCCCTCCTCACTCCGGTTGCGAGATGGCCTCCACCGCCGGCGGGCGCAGCGCGAGCCGGGCCGGCAGCATGACGGCCGGCCAGGCGACCGCCGCGGCCGCGACCACGATGCCGAGGTAGGTCAGCGGGGGGATCGACGGGAACACCGAGTGCCGGATCGCGTAGCTCATGCCGATCAGCGAGGGCAGTGCGGCGAGCGTGCCGACGACGACCGCGGAGACCACGATCAGCGCGGCCTCCTGGCGCATCATCGACAGCACCTGGCCGGTGCGGGTGCCGACGAGGCGCAGCAGGGCGTACTCGCGCCGCCGGGAGATCGTCGCCATCACCAGGGTGTTGACGACGGCGATGGCGAGGTAGCCGAGCAGGACGGCGTTCAGCACCAGGCTGACCCCGTCGTCGGCCCCGTCGCTCGGGGCCGCGGTGAGCGCCCCCGCGTCCCGCACGCCGAGCGTCGGGTGGTCCTTCAGGACGGAGTCCAGGTCCGCGCCCTTGTCGGCGTCGACCATCAGCCACTGGTCGAGGTGGTCGGTGGTGTGCTCGATCACCACGTCGTGCGGCAGGGTGACGTCGCCGAAGCCGAGGCCGTTCTCGTAGACCGCGACCACCTCGGCGTTCTCGACGCTGCCGTCGCCCAGGTGGACGTCGACGCGGCCGCCGACGTCGGCGCCGACCGTGCCGGAGACCATGCGGCTGAGCGCGACGGTGGCGTTCCCGGTGAGCCGGTTCAGGTCGCCGCGCAGGACGCCGAGGTCCATGGTGGCCGGCACGGCCGCCGGGTCTACGCCCTGGGCGCTGGAGATCCGGTACTGGATGCTGTCGCCCGTGCCCCAGGTGAGGACGGTCGACGTCCGGGCGACCGGGCCGACCGTCCGGACGCCGGGGACGGCGCGGAGCTTCTCCGTGAGGTCGGGCGAGATGCCCGCGCCGTCGGAGAGCACCACCCGGTCGGCGATCACGCCGGCCACCGCCTGGTCGTGCGCGGTGGCGGCGAGCGTGGTGGCGCTGAACAGCTGCGCGGACGCCATGGTCACGCCCATGATCAGCGGGGTGGTGGCGGAGCTGAGCCGGCGGGCCCGGGCCTTGGAGTTGGCGAGGGCCAGGAACCGGGTGACGCCGCCGCGGCGGCGGCGGGCGAGCATCCCCGCGATGCCGCCGAACAGCTTCGGCCCGAGCAGGCCGATCGCGACCACCAGCACCAGGGCGGAGCTGGCGGCGCCCTCGACCGCCGACTCGCCGGGCAGCACGATCGGCAGCACGACCGCGACGGCGAGGCCGCCGGGGACCAGGAGCGCGCCGACGGTGAGCCGGAACCAGCCGAGCTTCTTCGGCTCCACCGCGACGTCGCCGAGCGCCTCGACGGCGCTGACCTTCGCGGCCCGCCGGGCCGCCAGCCAGCCGCCGACCCGGGCCGCGAGGACGCAGACCAGCAGCGCGGCGATCACCGGCAGCGGGGTGATCACCAGCGAGAACCCGGACGGCAGCGCGCCGACCGCCGCGAACACCCGGTGCAGCAGCAGGGCCAGCAGGATGCCGGGGACGGCGCCGAGCGCGGCGCCGATCCCGCCGACCAGCACGGCCTCGCCGCCGATCATGCGCAGCACCTGCCGGGGGGTCGCGCCGACGGCCCGCAGCAGGGCCAGTTCGCGGCGGCGCTGCTGGACGGAGAGGGCCAGGGTGCCGGAGACCACGATGACCACCAGCAGGCTCATGGTGGCGCCGAACGCGCTGGCGACCTCGATGACGAACGACCGCATCTGCCCGACGTCGAGCGTCTCGACGTCGCTGCGGTCGTCGCCCGTGTAGGCGACCACCCCGGGCACCGCCTTGGTGATCCGGTCGGCCAGCTCGCCCGCGCCGGTGCCCGGCGCGGCCAGTACGCCGACCGCGTCGATCCGGTCGGCGGTGCCGTAGAGCTCGGTGGCCCGGCCGTCGGTGAAGAACACCGCCGACTGCCGGTCGAGCGGCCCCTCGGACCGCACGACGCCGCTGACCCGGTACGCCGCCGGGGTCGACCCTGCCACCAGCGTGACGGTGTCCCCCGGCCCGACCCCGGCCCGGCGGGCGAGGTCCTCGTCGAGCGCGACCTCGTCGTCCGCCTTCGGCTCGGCGCCGCCGCGCACGGTGAACGGCGCCAGCACCGAGGCCGACCAGCCGTGCCCGTACACCGGCGGGCCGTCCAGGGCGGCGTCCTCGCGCAGGACGCTCAGCCGGACGCTGACGTCGCCGACCGCGCGCTCCACGCCCGCCACCGCGGCGACCTGGGCCACCGTGCCGGCGGGCACCCTGACCCGTTCGGACAGCCGCGGGTCCGTGTCGCCCGGCACCGGGACGGCCTGGTAGCCGCCGACGACCACGGACGCCCGGTGGTACCGCTCGGCCGGGACGCCCGAGCTGATGCCGGTCTCCAGCAGCACGCCGCAGGCGGTGATCACCGCGGAGCCGACCGCGACGGCGATCAGCACCGCCGCGAAGCCGCCCTTGCGGCCGCGGACCGTGCTCCAGGCCAGGGCGAGGTTCTGCCGGGAGAGCGTGCGCCCCTTGCGCTTCCTCGCCTTCCGCGCCCGCTTCTCCGCCTTCCGCTCCGCCTTCTCGGCTGCCTTCGCGGCGGCCTTCGCGGCTGCCTTCGCGCCCTTCTTGTCCAGCGGCGGTTCCGCCCCCTTCACGGCGCCCCCGCGACTCACCACTCACCCAGCCTGGTCATCCGGTCGGCCACCCGCTCCGGCGTCGGCCCGACCAGTTCGCCGGCCAGCCGGCCGTCCGCCAGGAAGGTCACCGAGTCCGCGTGCGAGGCGGCGACCGGGTCGTGCGTCACCATCACCACGGTCTGGCCGGTCCGGTCGACGACGCCGCGCAGCAGTTGCAGGACCTGCCGGCCGGTGCGGGTGTCGAGCGCGCCGGTCGGCTCGTCGGCGAAGACCACGTCGGGCCCGGTGATCAGGGCCCGGGCGATCGCCACGCGCTGCCGCTGGCCGCCGGAGAGCTGCCCCGGGTAGCGGTCGGCCATCTCCGCGAGCCCGACGTCCGCCAGCTCGGAGAGCACCCGGTCCTTGGGGACCGGGGTGTCCGCCAGCCGGAACGGCAGGCCCACGTTGTCGGCGATGGTCAGCGAGTCGAGCAGGTTGTACGCCTGGAACACGAACCCGACCCGCTCCCGGCGGACCTCGGTGAGCTGTTCCTCGTTCAGGCCGCTGAGCCGGGTGTCGCCGAGGAACACGTCGCCCTTGGTGGGCTGGTCCAGGCCCGCCGCGCAGTGTAGGAACGTGCTCTTCCCCGAACCCGAGGGGCCCATGATCGCGGTGAACGTCCCGCGCGGAACGCCGATCGTCACGTCGTCCAGGGCGGTGACCGCATTCCGGCCCGAACCATAGGTTTTGGTCACGGATTCCAATAACAGGGCATGCCTACCGGCCACTACGGATCCTTTCCCCGTTTTCCCGGAGACGCTACCGGCCCCGGCCACTCCCGATCAAGCCGCTTCCAGCCGAAAACGATCTTCGAAAACGTCCGGAGGATTCCGAAAAACAGCCCCGACCTGCACGGTCCCCTTTTCCGTCCGCGCCGCCCGGCCGCACCGGATGACCTGATCCCGACCACCGGCACCCGGATTTCAACCGGCCATGGGACCACGTCGGCCTCCCCGACCCCTCGCCGTCACGGGGAGTTCGAATCGGGGCCGGAACCGACCCGCCCGGGATCGGGACCGCCCGCGCGGCCCGCCGGCCGGCCGCCGCCGCCCGAAAGCGCCCCCGAACTGTGGGTTTCACTCTGCAGGCAACTACATGGCCGGTCCGCCGTGCCCGCCGAAATACTTCTGGACGACTCGGGGGGCTCCCACCGCCCGGGCCGGGCCGATCCGGCCCCGAGATCCCGGCGGTCGCGTCCGACACCCGCGGCCCCGTTCGAGAATGACAATTCCCACGCATCGATGGGCAGCGAGAACAATGATTCCTGCGAATCTGGAACGCGCCGTCTACGGCCTGTACGCCACCCACGCCCTGCACGTCGCGGACGGGAACGGCGTCTTCGACCACCTGGTACGACACGGCGGCGACACCGCCGGGAAGATCTCGGCCGCACTGGCCGTGGACGAGGACACCCTCGAACGGCTCCTCCTGGTGCTCTCCTCCTTCGGCATCCTCGACGCGGACGACGGGCACTACTCCCTCGCCGCGGACGTGCGGCCGTACGTCGACCGCGAGGACCCCCGCTACCTGATGGGATTCGTCGGCCACCTGATCGGCAGCACCACCGAGCAGTTCGGCCGGCTGGCCGACTACCTCGAGGTGGGCAAGGCCGAGGCCGACCGCGACGCCCCCGCGCCGTTCGACACCCTCTACCGCGACGACGAGTCGGTGGGCCGCTTCCTGAACGCGATGTGGAGCCTCAGCCACCACGTCTCGCACGAACTCGCCGCCCTGGCCGGGCTGGAGGACTCCCGGCAGCTGATCGACGTGGGCGGGGCGAGCGGCCCGTTCTCGGTGGCCGCCCTGCGCGCCTTCCCCCGGCTGCGCTCGACCGTCTTCGACCTGCCCCAGGTCGGCCCGCACCTGGCCGCCCGGGCCGCCGAGCACCACCTGGAGGACCGGCTCGGCTTCGAGGCCGGCGACTTCTTCCGCGACCCGCTGCCGGCCGGCGACTGCTTCGCCTTCGGCTACATCCTGTCCGACTGGGACGACGAGACCTGCGCGGCGCTGCTGCGCAAGGCGTACGACGCCTGCGCCCCCGGCGGCCGGATCCTGGTCATGGAGAGGCTGTTCGACGACGACCGCAGCGGCCCGCCGGCCGCCGCCGTCATGAACCTCTCCATGCACTTCGAGACCCAGGGCCGGCACCGCACCGCGGCCGAGTACCTGGAGCTGCTGCGGCGGGCGGGCTTCGAACAGGGCGAGGTCCGGCGCTCCGGCGGCGACAAGCACCTGGTCATCGGCCGGCGCGCAGACCGCGGGTCCGAACGGTGAGCCCCGCCGGGGCCGGTGCTCCGGACCGCCCGCGGACGCTGCCGGAGAGCTGCGCCGAGCTGGCCGCCCGGCTGCACGCGACGCCGATCGCCGCGCTGCCCGAGGAGGAGGTCCGCCGGCTCTCCGACCGCCACGACGCGGCCGCGGCCGGGCCGGACACCGAGGAGAACGAGCTCCTGCGGCTGCTGACCCGGCCGTTCAGCCGGCGCCTCGACATCCCCGAGTACTACCGCTACACCGGCCTGCACGTGATCGGCTGGTACCTCGACCGGCGGGACGACGCCTACGGGGCCGGCCTGCTGCTGATCCACTCGCTCGTCACCGACCTGATCGCGCTCGAACTGCGCGAGGCCGGACTGCACGAGACCACCGCCGAGGAGGGCGCGGAGCGGGTGCGCCGGCTGGAGGCGGTGCTCGACCGGCTGTCCCGGGCCCCGCTCGGCCCGGACCGCACCGTGGCGAACGCCGGACTGGTCCGGTCCGCCGCGCTCGACGACGGGCTGGTCCGCGACCTGCTGGTGGTCGACCGCTGCTCGGGCTTCCGCCGCTCGGACAAGCACGACGAGCACATCTTCATGCGCACCGTGCAGGCGTGCGAGGTCGTCTTCCACCTGATCCGCTGGACCGCGCGCCGCGCCACCGAGGCGATCGGCCGCGACGACGCCGAGTGCCGGCTGCGGCTGGCCCAGTTCGCCGCCGTGACCGAGCTGCTGAACGCGCTCTTCCACTCCCTCCGCACGCTGACCCCGGAGCTCTTCATGGGATTCCGGGAGGCGACCGGGAGCGCCAGCGCGGTCCAGTCGCTCAACTACCACCTGATGGAACTGGTGGTGTACGGCTACGACGAGCGCAAGGTCGAGGTCTACAAGGGGTTCGCGCACCTGGCCCCGCTGCTCGACCCGCCGCTCCACGAGTTCACGTCCCTGAGCGACGCCGCGGCCGGTGCCGCCGACGCCTGGGTACGTGAGGCGTTCGCCACGGGCGAGGCGCCACTGCACGTCTGGCGCGGCCGGCACTACGGGTTCGGCCGCCGCTACCTGTCGGACATCAAGGGGTCCGGCGGGACCGAGGGCGCCGGTTACCTCAAGCGCTTCGTCGGGAAGACCGGTCTGCTCTCGGGCGACCGGATCGACGACACCGAGCAGTTGCTCACCCAGTTCGCGTTCTGCTGACAGGTCATTCGATTCCTATCCCGACGCTCCGGCGCCGGTGAGTCGCGGCCGTCCGCCGCGGCTCCAAGCATGAGAGGTGCTTGTGAACAGAATTCTTCCGACGGTCTCTGCGGAGAACCTGACCCAATTCGAGACGCTCGCCCTGGACAGCTCGATGAACCTCGCCGACGGGCACGCCCGTCAGCAGCTCACCGCGGTGCAGGGCAAGATCGTCTCCGAGCTGCCGAGCATGTGGGCCGAGGCCGTCATGCGCCCGGTGTCGGAGATCGAGCGGGAGGCGGCCGACGCGTTCTTCGGAATGCTCGGCCAGCACAGCCACCCGTTCGCGGCCGGGCGGACGCTCAGCTGCTACTCGTCCTCGCTCGCCATGGAGATCCTGGCCCGCTCGCTGGTCACCACCTCCGACGCGATCGCGCTGCTGCACCCCACCTTCGACAACATCCCCGACATCCTGCGCGGCGTCGGCCTCGAACTCGTCCCGGTCGAGGAGGAGGCGGCCCACGACGCGGACCTGCCGGACGAACTGCTCGAACGGGTCGGCTGCGTCTTCATCACCACCCCGAACAACCCCACCGGCCGGGTGATGACCGAGGCCCGCCTGCGCCGGCTCGCCGAGCAGTGCGCCGAGCACGGCGTGGTGCTGGCCCTGGACACCTCGTTCCGCGGCTTCGACCCCGCCGCCCAGTTCGACCACTACGCGGTGCTGGAGGAGGTCGGCTGCCGCTGGGTGGTCATCGAGGACACCGGCAAGCTCTGGCCCACCCTCGAACTCAAGATCGGCTGGCTGGTCCGCTCGGCCAACGTGGACCTGCCGATCGAGAAGATCCACTCGGACATCCTGCTCGGCACCTCGCCGCTGATCCTGCTCATGGTCAAGCGGTTCGCCGAGGACGGTGCCGACGGCGGCCTCGTCGACCTGCACCGCACCATCGCCGAGAACCGGGCCCTGGTGCGCGCCGAACTCGCCGACGTCCCCGACATCGGCTTCGTCGACGCCGACGCCAAGGTCAGCGTGGAGCGCCTGCACGTCGGCTCGCGGATGGGCATGGACGTCTGGTCGGCGGTCAGCTCGGACAACCTGTACGTGCTGCCCTGCCAGAAGTTCCACTGGGCGCGGCCCCAGGAGGGCGAGCGGATGCTGCGCCTCGCGCTGTCCCGCAACCCCTCCACCCTGGTCTCGGGCGCCCGGGTGCTGCGCGCGGCACTGCTCGGCACCGCCCGGCAGCACGGCTGATGGTCCCGTCCCGCGCGACGGTCTCGCCGCTCCCGCACGCCCGCTGGTGGCGTGCGGGGGTGGTGCAGGCCGTCGCGCCGCCGGGCGTCGTCGACCTGGAGCCCGGCTACCTGGAGCCGGGCCTGCTGCCGGTGAGCGAGGTGCTGCCGCTCTACGCGGAGGCGCTCTCCGAGTTCGGCCCCGCCGCGCTCACCTACGGCGCCAACGCCGGGGCCGAGCCGCTGCGCGTCCTGCTGGGCGAGCGGCACGGCTGCGCCCCCGACGAGGTCCTGGTCACCGCCGGCACCTCGCAGGCGCTGGCCCTGCTGTGCGGCGTCCTGGGCGAGCCGGGCCGGCACGTCGTGGTCGAGCGCACCTCCTACGACCTGGGCCGCCGGATCATGGCCGACCACGGGCTGCGCGTGCTCGAGGCGGACGCCGACGGGGAGGGCGTCCGGCCGGACGCCCTGGAGCGGGCGCTGGCCGGGACCGGCGCGGGCCGGGTGGCGTTCGTCTACCTGACGCCCACCTTCCACAACCCGACCGGCACGGTCGCCGGCGAGCAGCGCCGCCGGGACCTGCTCGCGGTCGCCGCCCGGCACGGCGTGCCGATCGTGGAGGACGACGCGTACGCGGAACTGTGCCTGGACCGCGTCGCCCTGCCGCCCCCGCTCGCCGCGCTGGCCGAACGGCGGGGCGTGATCCGGCTCGGCTCGTTCGCCAAGACGCTCGGACCCGGCCTGCGGCTGGGCTGGCTGGAGGCCGAACCCGAGGTCGTCAGGGCGCTGGCCGCGCGCGGACAGCTGGTCAGCGGCGGCGCGCTCAACCACCTGACCTCGCTGGCGGTCGCCATGCTGCTCGGCGACGGCCGCTACGACCTGCGGCTGTCCTGGCTGCGGGCCCAACTGCGACTGCGGCGCGACACGCTGATGGCGGCCCTGCGGGCCGGCCTCGGCGAGTCGGTGACCGTCGACCGCCCGACCGGCGGCTTCTTCACCTGGCTGACCTTCGACCCGCGGCGCGACGAGGGGGCGCTGGTCGCGGCGGCCCGCGACGCGGGCGTCGCGGTGGCGCCGGGCTCCCGCTTCGGCGGTGCCGGCGGCACCCACCTGCGGCTCGCGTACAGCCTCAACCCGCCCGACCGTCTGGCGGAGGGAGCCGCCCGGCTCGCCGCCGCCTGGAGAAACGAGGAGTCCCCCCGATGACCAGCCCCGCCGTCAGCGCCCTGCGCGGCTACAGCCTTCCGCTCTCCCCCTCCGGCACGTCGGCCACGCTGACCCCGCCGCCCTGGCACTTCGCCGGGGAGGTCGTCATGGTCGACTACCGGGTGGACCCGGAGGCGGCCGCGGCGTTCCTGCCGCCCGGGCTCGACCCGGGCGCCGACCCGGGCCGGGCGGCGGCGGTCTTCGCGCACTGGCAGTGGTGCTCGGAGGCGGGCGAGGAACTGGCCGAGCCGGGCAGCAGCCAGTTCGGCGAGTTCCTGATCCTGCTGAGCTGCGAGTACCGCGGCCGCCCGCTGGCCCGCTGCCCGTACGCCTGGGTCGACCAGTCGGTGCCGCTGCTGCGCGGCTGGGTGCAGGGCATGCCGAAGCAGTTCGGCGAGGTCCACCAGACCCGGCCGATGCGGGTGGGCCGGGCCGGGCCGCTGGGCTCCGCCGCAGGCACCTACCACGGCACCGCCTCGACCGGCGGCCGGCGGATCGCCCGGGCCTCGGTGCGGGCGACCGAACTCGCCACCGGCGTGCCGCAGTTGCACGACGTGCCGCTGGTGCACAGCCGGGTCCAGCCGCCGTGGGTCGCCGGCGAGCAGCCGCCCTCCGGCCTGGTGACCTCGACCGTCACCGGCGTCGAGTTCTCCGAGGTGTGGTCGGGCGACGCGGACCTGGAGATCTTCGACGTGCTCGACGCCGACTTCGCCTCGCTGCGGCCGGTCGAGGTCGGGCGCGGCCACGTCTTCGGGTACGCCGAGACGCTGGTCTCCGGCAAGCCGCTCGACTGAACCCCGGCGCACCGCCCCTCTTCCACTTCCACGACGAGACCTGCGACCTCAGGAGCAGACGATGAGCAACCCGTTCGACGACCAGGACGCGTCCTTCAAGGTGCTGGTCAACGCGGAAGGCCAGCACTCGCTGTGGCCCGCGTTCGCCGCCGTCCCCGCGGGCTGGTCGGTCGCACTGGCCGACACGGACCGCGCGGCCTGCCTGGCGTACGTCGAGGAGCACTGGACCGACATGCGCCCCAAGAGCCTCGCCGACCGGATGGGCGCGCGCTGATGGGGACCGCGACCGTCGGCGGGGTCCGGCTGCACTACGACGACCACCTGCCCGCCGGCCGGACGGACCCGGAGGCGGTGGTCCTGGTCATGGGCGCGGGCGGTCGCGGCCGGGCGTGGTCCCTGCACCAGGTGCCGGCGCTGGTGGAGGCCGGCTACCGGGTGATCACGTACGACTCCCGGGGCGTGCCGCCCAGCGACCCCGGCGGGCCCGGCCTCACGGCCGGCGACCTGGTGGCGGACCTCGCCGGGTTGATCGAGCACCTGGACGCCGGGCCGTGCCGCCTGGTGGGCACCTCGCTCGGCGCCCACGTGGTGCAGGAACTGCTGCTGGCCCGGCCGGACCTGGCCACCGCGGCCGTCCTGATGGCCACCCGGGGCCGCGACGACCCGCTGCGCGCGGCGGCGGCCCGGGGCGAGATCGAGCTGCTGGACTCCGGCGTCGAGCTGCCGCCCCGGTACCACGCGGCCCTGCAGGCGATCCAGAACCTCTCCCCGCGCACGCTCGACGACGAGCTCGCGGTGTCCGACTGGCTCGCGGTGTTCGAGCAGTCGGTGTCCGGCGGCCCCGGGCTGCGCCACCAGCTCGCCGTCCAGCCGGACCCGGCACGGCTCGCGGCCTACGCCTCGATCACCACGCCGTGCCTGGTCATCGGTTTCGCCGACGACCTGGTCACGCCGCCGCACCTGGTGGCCGAGGTGGCCCGCGCCATCCCCGGCGCGGTCCACCGGCTGATCCGGCACGCGGGCCACTTCGGGTACCTGGAGCAGCCCGAGGAGGTGAACCGGCAGATCCTGTCCTTCTTCGCGGGCGTCCCGGCCGGCGGCCTCGCCCTCGCGTCCCCCCGGTGACACCCGGCGACTCCCCGTGACCCCCGCCCGGCCGGGCGGGTGCCCGCCGCGCGCACTCCCCCCGACGGCGTGCGGCGGGCGCCCGTCCGGCCGGGCGGCGGCGGGCCGGACGGTCAGGCCAGCCCGGCGCGCTCCAGGGCCTCGACGCCGGTGCGCAGGGCGGCGACGCGCTCGTCGAGGGTCCAGCCGGCCGGGGCGAGGGTCAGCGTGGTGACGCCGGCGGCGGCGTAGGCCTGCATGCGGTCGGCGATGCGGGCGGTGTCGCCGAGGAGGGCGGTGGCGTCGATGAAGTCGTGCGGGACGGCGGCCGCGGCGGCGGCCTTGTCGCGGGCCAGGTAGTGGGTCTGGACCTCGTCGGCGGCCTGCTCGAAGCCCATCCGGCGGGCGAGTTGGCTGTAGAAGTTCTTCTCCTTGCTGCCCATGCCGCCGAGGTAGAGGGCGGTGTAGTCGCGCAGCGTGTCGGCGGCGGCCCGGACGTCCGCGCCGACGGCGATGTTGACGGTGGGGCAGAGGTCGAAGCCGTCCAGGGTCAGCCCGGCCTTGGCCCGGCCGGCGGCGAGGGCGTCGACGGAGAGCGCGGCGTGCTCGGGGGCGAAGAACAGGCCGAGCCAGCCGTCGGCGATCTCGCCGGTGAGTTCGAGGTTCTTGGGGCCCATCGAGGCGATGTAGAGCGGGACGCGCTCGCGGACGGGGTGGACGGTGAGCTTGAGCGGCTTGCCGGGGCCGCCGGGCAGCGGGAGCGTCCAGTTGGCGCCGTCGTGCACCAGGCGCTCGCGGGACATCGCCTTGCGGACGATCTCCACGTACTCGCGGGTGCGGGCCAGCGGCTTGTCGAACCTGACGCCGTACCAGCCCTCGGAGACCTGCGGGCCGGAGACACCGAGGCCGAGCCGGAAGCGGCCGCCGGAGAGGGTGTCCAGGGTGGCGGCGGTCATCGCGGTCATCGCGGGGGTGCGGGCCGGGATCTGGAAGATCGCCGAGCCGACGTCGATCCGCTCGGTCTTCGCGGCCACGTAGGACAGGACGGTGGCGGCGTCCGAGCCGTACGCCTCGGCGGCCCAGCAGACCGCGTACCCGAGGCGGTCGGCCTCCTGGGCGACCGCGATGTTGTCGGCGTCCAGGCCGAGTCCCCAGTAGCCGAGGTTGATCCCGAGTCGCATGTGCCCAAGCCTTCCAGTCGGGTGGTGCGGGTGAGCGTAGCCGCGTTGCCCGGGCCATGCTACTGACCGGTAAGGGTGGTGCGGGTCACACCCCGGCGCGCGCGGCGGCGCGGCGCGCGGGTGCTCCCGAACCCTGGGGGGTTTCGCCGCTACCCTCACAGCACGTGGGGGGCACCACCCCCGACCTGCACCATCGTTGTTGACGCAGCGGGCTTGACGGAGGGCGCGATGGAACAGCGACAGCTCGGCCGGACCGGCCTGCGGGTCTCCCGGCTCGGTCTGGGCACCCTCACCTGGGGCCGGGACACCGACGAGCACGAGGCCGCCGAGCAGTTGAAGGCGTTCGTGGACGCGGGCGGCACCCTGGTGGACACCGCCGACGTGTACGCGGACGGCGGCGCCGAGTACCTGCTGTCCCGGCTGACGGACGGCCTGGTCCCGCGCTCCGAGCTGGTGATCGCCACCAAGGCGGGCGCGCTGCCCGGCTCGCGCCGCCGCGACGCCTCCCGCGGCCACCTGCTGAACGCCCTGGACGCCTCGCTGCGCCGGCTGAACACCGACCACGTCGACCTGTGGCAGGTGCACGCGCACGACCCGGCCACCCCCACCGAGGAGACCCTGCACGCGCTCGACCTGGCGGTCTCCTCCGGCCGGGCCCGGTACGTCGGGGTCTGCCAGTACAGCGGCTGGCAGCTGGCCAAGTCCGCGGCCCGCCAGCACGCGCTGCCCGGCAGCACCCCGCTGGCCTCCGTCCAGCTGGAGTACTCGCTGCTGCAGCGCGGCATCGAGCGCGAGGCGCTGCCCGCCGCGCTGGACGCCGGGGTCGGCCTGCTGGCCTGCTCGCCGCTCGGCCGGGGCGTGCTGACCGGCAAGTACCGGCACGGCGTGCCCCCCGAGTCGCGCGGCACCTCCCCGCACCCCGCCGGATCGGTGCAGCCGTACCTGGGCGAGGGCTCCCGGCGGATCGTGGACGCGCTGGCCACCGCCGCCGACGGGCTCGCCTCCACCCCGCTGAAGGTGGCGCTCGCCTGGGTCCGCGACCGTCCGGGCGTGTCGGCCACCCTGCTGGGCGCCCGCACCGCCGCCCAGCTGCAGTCCTCGCTGTCGGTCGAGGCGCTTACGCTTCCGGGTGAGATCCGCGCTGCGCTGGACGACGTGTCGGCCCCGGTGCACCGCTACCCGGACCAGGGCTGGACGGAGCTGTGACCGCCCGCCCGTCGAAGGAGCCTTCCCGCGATGACCACCCCCGAGCAGAGCCCGGCCGAGCGCCCGGCGGAGCCGACGGCCGCCCCGGACACCCCGGACGACAGCGCTGGGCGGACGGCTGACGCGCCGCTCACCGCCGAGCAGCGCGCCGCCGCGGTGGCCGCGCTGGCCAAGGCGATCGGCGCGATCAACGCGAACGACATCATCGCCCCGCCCCGCCCGCGCGACGCCGACCTTCCGGCCGACGACCTTCCGGCCGACGACGGGCCGGTCGCCGACGGGCCTTCCACCGGCGAACCGTCCGCCGAGCAGCCGTCCGCCGGGCAGCCGTCCACCGGCGTCCCGTCCGCTGACGCCCCGTCCGGGCGTCCGGCCGGCGGCCCGGTTGACGGCCCGTCCGCGCGGCCGGTCCGCCGCCCGGCCGCGCCCCTCGACGCTGCCGGCGCCCCCGTCGACGACGCGCAGCGCAAGGCCGCGCTGGCCGCCGTCACCGAGGTGCTGGCGGCCGGCGGCGCGCCCGCCGACCTGGCGGCCCCCGCGCTGGCCGCGCTCGGCGAGGGCGCGGCGGAGCAGCTGCGGGAGGACCCGTGGGCGGTGCTCTCGCTGCCCGGGGTGCGCCCCGAGCACGCGGACGGCTTCGCCAAGGCGCTGCTCGGCCCGGCCGCCCAGCCGGGCGACCAGCGCCGCGCCCAGGCGCTGGTGTCCTGGCTGCTGGAGCAGGCCGCGCTGCGCGGGCACTCGGCCCAGGAGCTCGGCGAGGTCGCCGAGGCGCTGCGCGCCCAGCGGGTGCCGGACCCGGAGGGTGCGCTGCAGGCGGTGCTGGTGGACGGGCGGGTGATGCCGTTCCAGGAGGAACTGCCGATGCCCCCCGGCAGCCACGACGAGGACGAGGAGCCGCCCGTCCGCACCATGCTCGCCCTGGAGCGGCTGGCGCTGGCCGAGGAGAGCCTCGGCGAGGGCCTGGTCCGGCTGCTGTCCACCTTCGTCCCGGGCGGGGACGCCGCGGCGGCGGAGGACGGGGTCGAGGACGGGGCGGAGGCCGGGGCGGAGGACCGGGTCGAGGACGGGGCGGAGGCCGGGGCGGAGGGCGCGTCCGCGCAGCCCGGTCCGGCCGCCTGGGAGGAGGCCGCCGCGGCGGCGCCCTCGCCTTCGGCGCAGGCGCTGGTGCGGGCCGCGGCCGGCTCCGGCCTGGTGCTGCACACCGGCGGCGAGGCGGCCCGGGCCGAGCCCGCCGCGCTGCTGCACGCCGCCGCCGGGCTGGGCCTGCGGGCCTGGGCCGCCACCTGGACCGGCCAGGGGCGGGACGCGCTGGCGGCGCTGCTGCCGGAGGGCTCCCCCGCCGCCGGGCGGATCGGCACCCTGAACGACCTGCTGTACGGCGCGGACGTGCCGCGCGCGGTGGACGGAACCCTCGAACTCGACGTGCTGGTGGTGCTGGACGCCCCGCTGCTGGACGTGGAGACCGCGGCGACGCTGCTGGAGGCGGTGGCGGACGGCGCCCGGCTGGTGCTCTCCGGAGACCCGGAGGGCCTCTGGTCGGCCGGCCCCGGCCGGTTCTTCGCCGACCTGCGGGCCGCCAAGACCTGCCCGGCGGTGGCCTCCCGGACGCCCGACCCCGGGCCGATCGGCGAGCTGGTCTCCGGCGTCGGCGTCGGCGAGCTGCAGCCGGTGGACGCCCCGGACAAGGAGGTGGTGATCCTCACCGCGCGGGACGGCGGGGAGGCCGTGCACCGGGCCGTCCAGCTGCTGACCGACTCCATCCCGCGCGCGCTGTCCGTCCCGTCCGAGCAGACGGTGCTGCTGACCCCGGGCCACGGCGGCCCGGCCGGGACGCGGGCGCTGAACGCGGCCGCCAAGGCCCGGCTGAACCCCGGCCCCGGCCGGTTCGGCGGCTTCGACCCGGGCGACCGGGTGGTGCACTCCCCCGCGCTGGGCGTCAGCCTGCCCGGGCGGGTGCTGGACGGCGACGCGGGCGGCCTGCACGTGGAGCTGGCCGACGGCGGCCGGATCACGCTGACCCCGGCGCAGGCCCGGAAGCTGCGCCACGGCTGGGCGGTGACGGCCCACCAGGCGGTCGGGCGGCGCTGGCCCGCGGTGGTCGTGGTGCTGCCGCCGGAGGCGGCCGGGCAGCTGACCAGGCAGTGGGTGTACTCGGCGTTCGGCCGGGCCGAGCGGCACCTGTCGGTGGTGCACGCGGCCGGCCCCGCGCTGGACCAGGCGGTCACCGAGCGGCCCGCGCAGGACCGCACCACCCGGCTGCGCTCGGTGCTCACCGCGCAGTAGCCCTCCCGGGCCGGAGCCTCGGGACCGGGAAAGAGCCGCGGGTGCGGCGGCGGGGCACCCCCCGCCGCCGCACCCGCGGTACACGTACACGCTGCTGCCGGGCCAGCCGTTCGGCGGGCTCGGGTGGGGGAGAGCCGCCGCAATCCCCCGGCGCCTCACCGTCGAAGCGCTTCTCCCTCGTCCGCCGTGGACCGGCAGTAGTCCCCCGTGCGACGTACGGCCGCATCGGCGACCGCATTCCGGTGTTCCGCTCCCGCGGGACGGAAGGCCGGAATGCGACTCCGTTGCTGCCCGAACGGTAGCCGAATTCGGACGCGTTCGCGCGCGAATTCTCCGAAGCGGTCCGGCCCGCGCCCGGGTTGGCGGGCGGAGGGCGGGCGGGGAGCCGACGAGTAGCCGGCGGCCCCGGTCTGGAGCCGCCCGCTCCGGAAGGGCGGCGGCGGGGGGGCACCCCCGGGCGTGCGAATTACCGGAATGGGCGGGCCATCGGTTGGCAATGCGTTGGCAATGGGCCGAGGGGGAATTCGGCGGGTAATCGGGATTCCCCGGACGCGAAGTCAGGAGAAGGGCTCGGCCATCCGCCGGCGCACCGTTTCGACTTCCCCTCCGCCGACCGCGGCGAAGACCCGGATCGCCTGCTCCCGGTACTCCCCGGCCCGCGCCGGACGCCCCCGGGAGATCCGGGCCGCGCCCATCCGGTCGATCGCCCGGCCGACCTCCAGCGGCCCGAGAAGTCGGAACCGCACCCCGCCCGCCGCCTGTGCGGCCGTTCTCCGGCCGCCCCCGGACGCGCGGGTGCCGGGGCGCGTCACCGACCGCCGGTCGGACGGGCCCGTCCGTCCGCGTGCCCGTCCCCCCTGTTCCCCCGCTCCCGCCGGGCCCCGTGCGGTGCTCTGCCGCGCGGGGCCGGGCGGGAGCGGGCGGCGGGCCGCTCAGAGCTCGTCGAGCTCGTCGTCGTAGACCTCGCTGACGTCGAAGCGGCAGATCAGCAGCTCCGGGTCGGCGCCGTCGAACGGCTCGGGCAGCCACTCGCCCGGGTCGGACGGTTCGGCGGCCGACACCCACAGCGTGGAGTCGCCCTCCTCCAGGCCGAACTCCTCGGCGCGGGCGGCGATCTCGTCCGGCTCGTACTCGCCGAACAGCACGCCGATCGCCGCCGTCACCTCGCCCTCGGCGCCCTCGCCGGGCGCGAGCGACTCGTCGACCCGTTCGGCCTGGGCGCGCAGCCGCTTGGGGTCGGCGATCAGGTAGTCGCGGCGGATCAGCACGCTGATCGCCTCGGGGTGCTCGGGGCCCTGGTACCCGGACCCGGCGTCGTCCCCGGGGATCTCGAAGGGGGTGACCTCGTCGTAGACCTCGTACAGGATCTGGTCGTAGGCGATGGCCGCCGCCGCGAGCTCCTCGTACGCGTGGACGACGACCGGATCGCCGGATTCGGTGGAGCTGGAGACGGCCTGCAGGTGGCGGTCGATGGCGGTCTTGACCGCCTCTGCGGCGGCCCGTACCTCGGTGATGGTCAGCTGCGCGGCATCAGACATGGTGCAGACGCTATCTCCACCTGGCGACGACACGCACAGCGGTTGTCACCTACAGCCGCTAAAACCGGGCAAGTTCACCCCCGATGTCCGTTCCGGGTGCTTCTGCGACCGCCACCGCGGGCGGTCTCCCGGGCCCCGCCCGAGCGGTTCCGCCCCCGCCCGGCCGATCCCCGGCCGGTCCTCCGCCCGCTCCCCCGGCCGTTCCCGGCCGTGCCCGCTCGCGCATCGGGGCGCTCCGGGGCGGGTATCCCTCCCGGTACGGGAAAACTGATTGACGATCAGCTCGGGCCGGGGCGAGGCTCGGACCGTCCAGCCGGACGGGCCGTACCCGAACCGGCGACCTGTCGGCGACGCGCCGTAGGCTTGCAGGCAGCACAGCAGCGGAGGAGACGCCTTGATCCCTACCAAAACGGCCCGGCTTCCGGAGTACGAGTACCAGTCGCTCCGCCTGCCCCGCGGCACCACCAGGAACGCCGCGCGGCAGCTCCTCACCGAGCACGCCGAGTACGGGAACTGGGAGCTGGACCGGCTCCGGCTGTTCCCCGACGGCAGTCGCACGGTCCGGCTGAAGCGGCGGATCATCCGGCAGGTCCGTTCCACCTGGTAGCGGGGATCCACCGACCAGTCACCGCACGCCCGCGCCCGGGCACCCCTCCTGTCGCGTACGGCGGGGCGCCCGGGCGCGGGCGTGCGGTGGTGCGGGCGCGGCGGCCCGGTGTCAGCCGGGTGTCAGCGGCGGGCGAGGGACCGCGAGCGGCGGTAGAGCACGCCACCGCCGAGCAGCAGCGCGATCCCGGCCGGGGCCAGCACCTCCAGGCCGGACGCGCCGGTGGAGGCCAGCTGCGCCTGGCCCGCGACGGCGGGGGCGGCGGCCCGGGCCTGGGTGACGGGCGTCTGCGGCGCGGCGGGAACGGACGGCTCGTCGCCGTTGGGGCCGCCGTTGCGGTCGGTGGGCGGCGTGGACGGCGTGGACGGCGGGGTGCTGTGCTCGCCGCCGGTCTCCGGGCAGTCGTGGCCGTGCGGCGGAGTGGTCGGCGGGGTGGTGTGCGGGGTGGTGTGCGGCGGCGGGGCGGGGGTGTTCGAGCAGTCGTTGCCGAACGCCGGGTTGCCGAGGCCCACCACGTTGACCGAGTTGCCGCAGGCGTTGACCGGCGCGGTGACCGGCACCTGCACGTTGTTGCCCGAGGCGACGCCGGGCGAGCCGGCGGCCGTCCCGCTCGCGGCGGAGCCGGACCCGGCGGTGCTGCCGTCGGCGTGGCGGCCGCTGCCGGTGTGACCGCTGGTGCCGGTGTGACCGCTGGTGCCGGTGTGACCGCCGGTGCTGACGTTGGAACAGTCGTTGCCGTACGCCGGGTTGAGCAGGCCGATCACGTTGATCGTGTTGCCGCAGGCGTTCACGGGGAGCTCCACGGGCACCTGCACCGCGTTCCCGGAGCCCACGCCGGGCGAGTTGGCCGCCACGCCGTGCGCATCGGCGGCCGCGTGGGCGTAGCCCGCGGTCGAGGCCAGCACGCTGCCGGTGGCCATGGCCGTGAGGAGGCCTTTCCTGGCGACCTGTCGCATTGACTCCCCTTGCTGTTTCTCACTCGACGGATCCGTGCCGACCGGCCCGGGCCGGATTTCCGGTTCCCCGGATTTCCGTCACCCGGAACCCGTCGGCGATCCGATAGTCGGAATTGCCTGCCGCGACGGCGGCAGCACTACATCAACGACCCGTGACGGTGAAGGTTGAGCCATCTGCAGTCAGTTCATCCGATCGGGTGAGCTGCGCCTTTCCCCGGGAACCGCGGCGTTCACCCGGTCGTGGCACCGAGCCCGCACGCTCCCGGCACCCCGCCCCGGCGCGCGCCCGAACAGGCGCCCGGACACGCGTCCGCCCCCGCGCGACACAGGGGGTCGCGCGGGGGCGGGATACTCGCGGTCAGGCGCCCCGTCGATCAGCGACGGGCCCGCTCAGACGTTCTGGCAGGCGTTGCCGAACGCCGGGTTGAGCAGGCCGATCACGCTGATGGTGTTGCCGCAGACGTTCACCGGGACGTGCACCGGGATCTGGATCAGGTTGCCGGAGAGCACACCCGGGGAGGCGACCGCGGAACCGTCCGCGTGCGCGCCGCCGTGCGCCGAGGCGGCGCCGGCGCCCGCGAGCACCAGGCCACCGGTGGCGGCGACAACGGCAGCGATCTTCTTGGCCTTCATCTGAACTGCTCCTCCTGGTCGTTTCCAGCCCGTTCCCCCGGGCTGCACCCGGAAGAACGAAGCCGCCACGAGCGGGACACGGGGCCGGAACCGCATTCACCCGTTGAAGTGATCAAGCGAACAGGTGATCGCCATTTCGGATGCTCGGCAGCTCTGATGCTGGACCGACTAGTCCGACTTCCGGCCCCGCCGTTCCCGACCGTTTCCCCGCCGGTTCGCCCGATCGCTTCCCCATTGGTTTCCCCGACCGTTTCCCCGCCGGTTTCCCCGACCGTCTTCCCGCCCGTTCTCCCGTACGCCGGGTCAGGCCAGGTCGATGAACCGGTCCAGCACCCGCACGCCGAACTTCAGGCCGTCCACCGGCACCCGCTCGTCCACGCCGTGGAACATCCCGGCGAAGTCCAGCTCCGGCGGGAGCTGCAGCGGCGCGAAGCCGAAGCAGCGGATGCCCAGGTCCTGGAAGGACTTGGCGTCGGTGCCGCCGGACAGGCAGTACGGGACGGCCCGGGCGATCGGGTCCTCGGCGCGCAGCGCGGTCTGCATCGCCTCGACCAGGGCGCCGTCGAAGCTGGTCTCGATCGCCTTGTCGTGGTGCAGGCTCTCGCGCTTCACCCGCGGGCCGAGGACGCTGTCCAGCTCGGCCAGGAACTCCTCCTCGTAGCCGGGCAGGAAGCGGCCGTCCACGTGCGCGGTGGCCTGGCCGGGGATCACGTTCACCTTGTAGCCGGCGCCGAGCATGGTCGGCTGGGCGGTGTTGCGCAGGGTGGTGCCGATCATCTTGGCGATGCCGCCGAGGATCCGCAGCGTCTCGTCCATGTCCTCCGGGTCGAGCGGGACGCCCAGCGCGTCCGAGAGCTCGTCCAGGAAGGCCCGGACGGTCTTGGTGATCCGCAGCGGGAACTGGTGCCGGCCGAGCCGGGCCACCGCCTCGCACAGCTCGGTGATCGCGTTGTCGTCGTTCGCCATCGAGCCGTGCCCGGCCCGGCCCTCGACGGTCAGGCGCATCCAGTGCATGCCCTTCTCCGCCGTCTCCACCAGGTACAGCCGGGCCCGGTCGTTGACGGTGAAGGAGAACCCGCCGACCTCGCCGATCGCCTCGGTGACGCCCTCGAACAGCTCCGGGTGCCGGTCCACCAGGAACCTGGCGCCGTACGTGCCGCCGGCCTCCTCGTCCGCGAGGAACGCGAGCACCAGGTCGCGCGGGGGCTTGCGGCCGGTGCGCAGCCGGTCGCGGACCACCGCGAGGGTCATCGCGTCCATGTCCTTCATGTCGACGGCGCCGCGGCCCCACACGCAGCCGTCGGTGATCTCCCCGGAGAACGGGTGCACCCGCCAGTCGTCGGCGTTGGCCGGCACCACGTCGGTGTGCCCGTGGATCAGCAGGCCCGGCCGGGACCGGTCCTCACCCTCGATCCGCACCACCGTGGAGGCCCGCCCCTTGGCCGACTCGAAGATCTGCGGCTCCAGCCCGAACTCGGCGAGCTGCTCGGCCACGTACTCGGCCGCCTTCCGCTCCCCCGGGCCCGAACCGTCGCCGTAGTTGCTGGTGTCGATCCGGATCAGGTCGCGGCAGATCTCCGCGACCTCCGACTCGGCCGTCACCGCGCGCTCGCTGCCCACGCTCATCGCTCCCACCTCGTGTCTGCCCGCCCCGGCGCGGCTGCGGCCCGCGCCGCCCCGACCCCAGCCGGGGGCCGCGGGCGCCGTCCCGCCATCCTCCCCCAGCGCCCGCCCGCCCCCAAGGGCATATCCCC
>NZ_JNWZ01000004.1 GCF_000716545.1 Kitasatospora phosalacinea | reverse complement strand
CTCGCCGGGGCGCACCACGAACCGGTCGCCGACCACGAGCCGCGCGACCGGCACCCGGACCTCGCGGCCCTCGCGCAGCACGGTGACGTCCTTGGCGCCGAGGTCGAGCAGGGCGTGCAGGGCGGCGCCGGCCCGGCGCTTGGAGCGGGCCTCCAGCCAGCGGCCGAGCAGGATCAGGGTGGTGACGGCGGCCGCGGTCTCCAGGTAGAGCGCGGAGGAGGCGTCGGTGCCGCCGACGGTGAGGGTGAAGGAGTGCCGCATGCCGGGCATCCCGGCGTCGCCGAAGAACAGCGCCCACACCGACCAGCCGAACGCGGCCAGGGTGCCGAGCGAGACCAGGGTGTCCATGGTCGCGGCGCCGTGCCGGGCGTTGGTCCAGGCGGCCTTGTGGAACGGCCATCCGCCGTGGACGACGACCGGGCCGGTGAGGGCGAACGCCAGCCACTGCCAGTTGTCGAACTGCAGGGCCGGAACCATCGAGAGCAGCACGACGGGGACGCTGAGCACGGCGCTGACCAGCAGCCGCTCGCGCAGGGGGTCCGGCTCCCGGGCGGGTTCGACCGGGGGTTCGGGCGCGGCGGGCGGGGGCGGGAGCTCGGCGGTGTAGCCGGTCCTCTCGACGGTCGCGATCAGGTCGGCGACGCTGGTGCCGGGGCCGAAATCCACCCTGGCCCGCTCCGTCGCGAAGTTGACGCTCGCCTCGACGCCGTCGATCCGGTTGAGCTTCTTCTCGATCCGGGCGGCGCAGGACGCGCACGTCATGCCGCCGATGGAGAGCTCGACGCGGTCGCGGGGGGCGGCCGAGGGGTCGGTGGTGGTGCTCATCAACTGGTCCGCTTCGCTTCGCTTCACTGGGTGAGGGGGCGGGGGCGGCGCGGGCCGCCCCCGCGGGCGGTTCAGGAGGCCCGGCCGACCAGTTCGTAGCCGGCCTCGTCCACGGCGGCGGCGATCTGCTCGTCGCTGGGGACGGGCTCGGCGGTGACGGTGACGGTGCCGGCCGCGGCGTCGGCGGCGACCGAGGTGACGCCAGGGAGCGCGGAGACCTCGCCGTTGACGGCCTTCTCGCAGTGGCCGCAGCTCATCCCGCTGACGGTGTAGGTGACGGTGCTGGACATGGTGACCTCCGGGAACGCGTTCGTGCCGCTGTGCCGCGCGGTGCGATGACGACAACCACATTACCCCCTGGGGGTATTCCGCCCGGGGGTGGCGGGTTCCGTGCGCGCGGCCCGCGGCCCGCCCCCGAGGGTAGTGCGCGCCGGGGCGGGAACGGCGGCGGCCGGCGGCACCGCGCCGGGCCGCCCGCCGTCCGTCATCCGAACGGTCAGGCCGACGCCGCCTCGATCAGGCCGACCCCGAGGTGCATCCGCACCGAGGGCGAGAGCGGGTGCGTCTCCAGCGCCGAGGCGCCCGGCGCGCCGATGGTCCCGCCGACGCCGAAGCGGGCCAGGATCCGGCCCGGGCCGACGTCCGAGGCGAACCGCTCGTGGGCCCAGGCGGTGGAGGGGGACGGGGTCGGGAAGCTGCCGAGCGGCACGACGGTCGGCGCCAGGCCGCTGTCGGGGGTGGCGAAGGCGACCGCCACGGTGGCCGTCCGCAGGGCCGGGTCGGTCGGGAGGGCCTTCGGTCCGCGACCCGGGGGTGTCGTGCCGCAACCGGATATCCGGGAGCCCTCCGTCGCCGCGGGAAGTGATGAACGCACGGTATGGCGACTCGCGGGCTTTGGTACGTATTGTCAGAATTCAGCCCGAGCGGGGCAGGGCGCCCGCAGGTCCGATATGTTCGGAAGGTGCACCTTCGACGCGGGGACGGCGGGCCGGTCGACGAGGCCGACGGAGTGCCGCCCAGCCGACAGCGCAACGCCCTGCTGGCGGCCGACCTGCAGGACCTCTCCCTGCTGCGCCGGGCCGGGCCCGCGCTGAGCGCCATCGCCCTGGTCGGCGTCGCCGACTACCTCTCCGGGCACGACCGCTACCTGGCCCCGCTGATGGTCGTCGTACCGTCGGTGGCCGCGCTCACCCTGCGTCCGCGCGAACTGCTCGCGGTCTGCTTCCTCGGCCTGATGGCCCTGCTCGGCCTCAGCCACTTCGACCAGGTCATCGACTTCGGCGACAGCCGCTTCCTGTACGGGGCCATGGTCAGCTACGTCGCCGTCACCGCGTTCAGCGCCTGGGTCGCCGAGCTGCGGATGCGACGAGTCGCGGCCTTCGCGGCCGTCAGCTCGGTCGCGGAGGCCGCCCAGCGCGCGCTGCTGCGCCAGCCCGAACCTGTGGTCGGACCGCTGCGGCTGGCCGTGCGGTACGTCTCCGCCGCGGACGCCGCCCGGATCGGCGGCGACCTGTACTCCGTCCTCGACACCCCGTACGGCACCCGGGTGCTGGTCGGCGACGTGCGCGGCAAGGGGCTCGGGGCGGTGCAGACCGCCGCCGTGGTGCTCGGCGCGTTCCGGGATGCGGCGTACGACGAGGAGCAGCTGCCCGCGGTGGCCGGGCGGATCGAGGCCAGCATGCACCGGCACGTCCCCGAAGGGGAGTTCACCACCGCCGTGTTCGCCGCCTTCCGCGAACCCGGCAGCGTCGACCTGCTGCACCTGGGCCACGTCCCGCCGCTGCGGGTGCACGCCGACGGGAGCAGCGAGGTGGTGGAGTTCGCCGAACCCTGGGTGCCGCTCGGCCTCGGCCACCTGGTCGCCGGCCGGCCCCGCACCACCACCGTGCCCTTCGGCCCGCGGGACGTCCTGGTGCTGTGCACCGACGGCGTCATCGAGGCCAGGGGCGTCCGCGGCGGCGGGTTCTACCCGCTGGCCGAACGCGCCGGGCCGCTGGTGCGCGAGGGCTGGCGCTCGCTGGCCGACCTCGACGCCGCCGTCGCCCGCCTGTACGCGGACCTGCTGGCGCACACCGGCGGCGAACTCGGCGACGACGCGCTGCTGCTGCTCGTCACCCGGCCCGGGCCGGACGCGCCGGGTCGAACGGGCCGGACGGGGGAGCCCTACTTGGCGTCGCCGTAGCAGTCGACCACGGCGGTGGTGAGCGGGAAGCGGACCGGGGTGTCGCCGAAGACCAGGGCGGTGGCCTCCTCGGCGGCCCCGGCGACGGCGGCGGCCACGGTGTCGGCGAGGTCGGCGGGGGTGTGCACGACCACCTCGTCGTGCTGGAAGAAGACCAGGTGCGGCCGGTCGTCGCCGGAGCGCGGCACGGCCAGCCGGCGGCGCAGCGCGGCGAGCAGCGCCAGCGCCCAGTCCGCGCCGCTGCCCTGGATCACGAAGTTGCGGGTGAACCGGCCCCGGGCGCGGGCCGAGCGGCCGCCCGCCTCGCCGGACTCCGGGGCCTCCGTCAAGTCCAGCCAGTCCGCCGAGGGCGGCGGGCAGACCCGGCCCAGGCGGGAGGAGACCACCCCGCCGTCCTCCCCGGTGCGGGCCGCCGCCTCCACGTACCCCATCGCCGCCGGGTAGCGGCGGCGCAGCGTGTTCAGCAGCGGGCCGATGCCGCCGCCGGTCTGGCCGTACATCGCGCCCAGCAGGCCCAGCTTCGCCTTCTCCCGGTCGCCCTGGAAGGCGCTCGCGGCGAGCGCCGCGTACAGGTCGCCGCCGGCCGCCGTCCGGGCCAGGCCCGCGTCGCCCGACAGGGCGGCCAGCACCCGCGGCTCCAGCTGCGCCGCGTCCGCGACCACCAGCAGCCAGCCCGGGTCGGCCACCACCGCGCGGCGCATGGTGCGCGGGATCTGCAGCGCGCCGCCGCCCCGCGAGGCCCAGCGGCCCGTCACCACGCCGCCCACCACGTACTCCGGGCGGAACCGGCCGCCGCGCACCCAGGCCGACTGCCAGGCCCAGCCGTGCGCCACGTGCAGCCGGGACAGCTCTTTGTAGCGGACCATCAGGGCCGCCGCCGGGTGGTCCACCGACTTCAGCTCCCAGGAGCGGGTCGAGGACAGCTGGACGCCCCGGTCCGCGAACGCCTTGATCACCTGGGTGTGCGAGTCCAGGTTGAACGGGCGGGCGCCCAGCTCCCGCTGCACCTCCAGGGCCAGTTCGGCGAGCTTCGCCGGGGGCGCGCCCGGGACCGCCGGACGCGGGCCGAGCAGCTCGGTCAGCAGCGCGTCGTGCACGTCCGCCCGCCAGGGCAGCCCGTCGTGCGCCATCTCGCAGGCCAGCAGCGCGCCCGCCGACTCGGCCGCCACCAGCAGCCGGAAGCGGGAGCGGGCCGCCGGGTCGGGGATCGCCGCCAGCCGCCGCAACTGCTCCGCGTGGACGGCCACCACGGCCTCCAGCTGGTCCGTCCCCGGCGGCAGCTGCAGCCGGTCCGGGGCGAACAGGGCGTCCTCGTCGGGCAGCGCGCCCTCCGGCAGGTCGGCCGGCACCGGCAGCCCGCGCAGCCGCGACCAGGCCGCGCCCAGCGAACGCGGCGACCCGAACCGGCCCTCCCGGCCCAGCAGCAGCGCCTCGGTCAGCCGCAGGTCGTGGCAGCGCGCCAGCCGCTCGGGCAGCGCGGCCAGCAGCGGGCCGTACGCGGTGTCCGCCGTCGGCCACACCCAGCGTGGGGCGTGCGCGGCCTCCACCGCGGCCACCGCCTCGGCCAGCCGCGGCGCGGGCTCGGGCGGGCCCAGCGGCGCGCCGTCCTCGCCGAGCGGCTGCAGGCGGCCGCCGGGGCCGTGCGGGTCGGGCACCAGGGCGTAGCGCACGGGCGGCGGCTCCTCTCGGACGCGTACGGCGGACGTGCCCGGTGTGCGGCCGGGACCTGTCGACGGTAGCCGGTGGCTGTGACAGCGCACGTCGCGGCACGGGGGAGGACGGGAGGTGACGGCGCGTCGCACCCGTCGGCGGCGGGACCGCGCGGGTGCCGGTCGGGGCCGGGCGGCAGCTTGTCCTGACAGTGTTCCGCCAGGGCCCGGCGGCCCGTAGTGTCGCCGCCATGAGCGACAATCCCTTCTTCTCGCCCAGCCCCCTGGTGTACGAGCTCCCGCCCTTCGCCGAGATCCGGGAGGAGCACTACCGCCCGGCCTTCGAACGGGGCATGGCCGACCAGCTCGCCGAGGCCGCCGCGATCGCCGCGGACCCCGAGCCGCCGACCTTCGACAACACCGTGGTGGCGCTGGAGCGTTCGGGAGCGGTACTGCGCCGGGTGGCGGCGGTCTTCTTCAACCAGGACTCCTCCGACACCACCCCCGGCGTCCAGGCGCTCGACGCCGAGATCAGCCCCCTGCTGGCCGCGCACGCCGACGCGATCCACCTCGACGCCGCGCTGTTCGCCCGCCTGGACGCCCTGCACGAGGCCCGCCACGGCCTCGGCCTGGACGCCGAGTCGCTGCGCCTGCTGGAGCGCCGGCACACCGCCTTCGTCCGGGCCGGCGCCCGCCTCGACGCCGAGGGCCAGCGGCGGCTGCGCGAGATCAACGCGGAACTCGCCGCCGACTCGGCCGCGTTCCGCAAGAACACCCACGACGCCTCGCTGGCCGGCGCCGTCGCCGTGGACAGCGCCGCCGCCCTCGACGGCCTCTCCGACGCCGCGATCGCCGCCGCCGCCGAGAACGCCCGCGCGCTCGGCCAGGACGGCCGCTGGGTGCTCAGCCTGAAGAACTTCTCCAACCAGAGCGAACTCGCCGCCCTCACCGACCGCGACCTGCGGAGGCGGCTGCTCACCTCCTCGCTGCGCCGCGGCCTCGACACCAACGGCCCGCTCGCCGCCAAGATGGCCGCGCTGCGCGCCGAACGCGCCGCGCTGCTCGGCCACCCCACCCACGCCTCGTACGTGGTCGCCGACGAGACCGCCGGCACCGTCGAAGCCGTCAGCGCGATGCTCGGCCGGCTGGTCGCCCCCGCCGTCGCCAACGCCGAGCGCGAGGCCGCCGACCTGGCGGCCGCCGCGGCCGCCGACGGGATCGGCGAACTGGCCGCCCATGACTGGGCGTTCTACGCCGAGAAGGTGCGCGCCGAGCGCTACGAGGTGGACACCGCGGCGCTGCGGCCCTACTTCGAGCTGGAGCGGGTGCTGCGCGACGGCGTCTTCTTCGCCGCCAACCTCGCCTACGGGCTGTCCTTCACCGAGCGGCCCGACCTGACGGCGTACCACCCCGACGCCCGGGTCTTCGAGGTGTTCGACGCGGACGGCTCCGCGCTGGGCCTGTTCATCGGGGACTTCCACGCCCGCGAGTCCAAGCGCGGCGGCGCCTGGATGAACGAACTCGTCCCCCAGTCGCGGCTGCTGGGCACCCGCCCGGTGGTCGTCAACAACCTCAACATCGCCCGCCCGGCGCCCGGCGAGGCCGCGCTGCTCAGCTGGGACGAGGTGCGCACCCTGTTCCACGAGTTCGGGCACGCCCTGCACGGGCTGTTCTCGGACGTGGAGTACCCGTCCTTCGCCGGGACCGAGGTGCCCCGCGACTTCGTCGAATTCCCGTCCCAGGTCAACGAGATGTGGATGACCAGGCCCGAGGTGCTGGCCAACTACGCCCGCCACCACGTCACCGGGGAACCGCTGGACGCCGCCGTGGTGGAGCGGATGCTCGCCGCCGAGAACTACGGGCAGGGCTTCCGGACCGTCGAGTACCTGGCCGCGGCGCTGCTCGACTGGGCCTGGCACACGCTGCGGCCCGGCGAGGTGGTGCGGGACGCGGAGGAGTTCGAGGCGCGGGCGCTCGCCGAGGCGGGCGTCGCGGTGGCGGCGGTGCCGCCGAGGTACCGCACCGGGTACTTCAACCACGTCTTCTCGAACGGGTACAGCGCCGGGTACTACGCGTACATCTGGTCCGAGGTGCTGGACGCGCAGACGGTCGAGTGGTTCGGCTCCAACGGGCTCGGGGTGCGGGAGAGCGGGCGGTTGTTCCGCGAGCGCCTGCTGTCGCGGGGCGGCAGCCGGGACGCGCTGGAGTGCGTGCGGGACGTGCTGGGGCGGGGGCCGGAGATCGGGCCGCTGCTGGCCCGGCGGGGGCTGGAGTAGGCGGGGACGCCGCGGGACGCGCCGGGCGCGTCGGGCGGGAGGAGGGGAGAGCGGAGGGGGGGTCAGTTCCCGGTGAAGACGGGGGCGTAGCCGGGGGCCGGGCGGCCGTCGGGGGTGAGGGCGCAGTAGCCGCCGGTGCCGCGGCACCAGTACCACATGGTCCAGCCGGCGGCGAAGGTGCGCATGGCGGCGACCTGGCGGCGGACCAGTTCGGCGTTGCCGGGGGTGGCGGCGGAGGGCGGGCCCCACTCGCCGACCAGGACGGGGAGACGGTGGGCGGCGGGGTAGGCGGTGACGGCGGCGGTGTAGGCCTCGACGAAGCCGCCGGCCGGGTCCCAGTCCCGGCCCGCCTCGACGGCGGTGTCGTAGAAGTGCGGGGCGTAGCCGATCCGGTCGGGGCCCGGGCGGGGGTCGGTGAAGCCGGGCAGGCTGGTGGGGACGCCCTGGCCGACCAGGACGGTGGGCTCGACGAACAGCCAGGCGTCGCGGTCGGCCCGGCGGACGGCGGTGATCAGGCGGCGGTACATCGCGGCGAGCCGGCCCCGTTCGAGGGTGGCGGAGGCGGCGGCCAGGACGGCCGGGTCGGCGGGGTCGCCGTCGACCGGGCCGAAGGGTTCGTTGAACAGGTCGTAGCCGAGCAGGGCGCGCTTGCCGCGCAGTTCGCGGGCGACGGTGGTGTACAGGTCGGCCTGGGCGCGGCGCAGGTCGGGGTCGTCGTACAGGTGGCGGAAGGCGGCCTGGACGGAGGGCTGGAAGTAGCCGGCGAACCAGTCGTCCGGGTCGGGGGTGAAGGGCAGGCCGTCGTCGCGGGTGGCCCAGGCGGGGGCGCCGCCGTCGCCGCCGAGGAAGTACTGGCCGTAGACGTCCTGGTGGAAGTCGACGACGGCGTACAGGCGGTACTTCCCGGCCCAGTCCAGGAGGCGGCCGAGCCGGGCGAGCTGCGCCCGGTCGTAGTGGCCGCGGGCGGGTTCGAGGCGGGACCAGGAGACCGCGATCCGGATCAGGCCGAAGCCGTCGGCGGCGAGTTCGCGCAGGTCGGCCTCGGTGGTCTCGTCGTACTTGTCGAGGTTGAAGCCGCGCAGGTCCAGGACGCGGCCGCGGGGATCGGTGAAGGCGGTGCGGCCGTCGGCGAGGGTGGTCGAGGAGACCGCGCGGGCGTCGAAGGGGCCGCGGTCGGCGGGCGGGCCGGCCGAGACGGTGCCGAGGACGGCGGCGGCGGTGAGCAGCAGGGCGGCGGCGGAGCGGAGGACGCGCACGGGGGGCACCTCACGGCGGGGTGGGGGAGGGGTGCGCCGATCCTGCCGGAGCCGTTCCCGCCGCACAAGAGGTGAGACATGCTCATGTTCTCGCGTCGGCCGGGCGTCGGCCGGTCGGTGGCCCGTCGGTGGCCGGGTGAACGGGTGCCGGGGTCAGGCCTCCGGGGCGGTCAGCATCGGCGGCAGGTCGGCGGCCGCGGCGAGGCGGCCCCACAGCAGGTCGGCGAGGGCCTGCACCATCCGGGCGCGCGGGCAGGGGCGGGTCTCCAGCCACCAGTCGCCGGCCGCCAGCACCATGCCGGTGATCGAGCGCCCCCAGGTCTCGGAGAGCAGCGGCCCGTCCTGGCCGAGGTCGATCTGCTGCTGGACGGCCCGGGTGATCTCCTCGGCGATCTGCCGCAGCGCGGGCGCCAGCGCGTTGCCCGCGCCGGTGGGGTCGCCGGGCTCGGGGTGGGTGAGCAGCCGGTACACCTGCGGGCGGGACTCGATCGCGGCCAGGTAGACGTCCAGCACGTGCTCGACCCGGTCGCGGCGCTCCAGCGGCTCGTTGAGGGCCGAGCGGACGGCGGCCAGCAGTCCGGCGGTGTGGCGCTCGGTCAGCGCGCCGATCAGGCCGTTCCGGTCGCCGAAGTGCCGGTACAGGATGGGCTTGGTGATGCCGGCCTCGGCGGCGATCGCGTTCATGCTGGCGCTCGGGCCCTCGCGCTGGACGACCCGGTCGGCGGCGTTGAGCAGTTGTTCGCGGCGGGGTTCGAGACGGGGTTCGGTGGTCATGCGCTGCTCCTCGTGCGGGCGGGTAGGCGGCTCGGCGGGCGTTGACACCGGTTACCTATCGGTAGCAGACTCGCCGCCATGTTACCGGAGGTAACAGCGCAGTGGCGCGGACCCTCCGGCCCGTACGACCGTCTCCTGGAGGCCGACATGACCACCTTCTCGCTCGACCCCGGGCCCGACCAGATCGCCGTCCGCGACTGGCTGCACGGCTTCGCCGCCGACGTGATCCGACCCGCCGCCGCGGAGTGGGACGAGCGCGAGGAGACCCCCTGGCCGATCATCCAGGAGGCCGCCAAGCTGGGCATCTACTCGCTCGACTTCTACGCCCAGCAGTTCTTCGACCCGTCCGGCGTCGGCATCCCGATCGCCATGGAGGAGCTGTTCTGGGGCGACGCCGGCATCGGCCTCGCCATCACCGGCACCACCCTGGCCGCCGTCGCCGTGCTCGCCAACGGCACCGACGAGCAGATCGGCACCTGGGCCCCGCAGATGTTCGGCACCCCCGAGGACGTCAAGGTCGCCGCGTTCTGCTCCTCGGAGCCCGACGCCGGCTCCGACGTCTCCGCGCTGCGCACCCGCGCCGTCTACGACGAGGCCAAGGACGAGTGGGTGCTGAACGGCACCAAGACCTGGGCCACCAACGGCGGCATCGCGCACGTCCACGTGGTGGTCGCCACCGTCGACCCCGAACTCGGCTCCCGCGGCCAGGCGTCCTTCATCGTCCCGCCCGGCACCAAGGGGCTCAGCCAGGGCCAGAAGTTCAAGAAGCACGGCATCCGCGCCTCGCACACCGCCGAGGTCGTCCTCGACGGCGTCCGCGTCCCCGGCCACTGCCTGCTCGGCGGCAAGGAGAAGCTCGACGCCCGCCTCGCCCGGGCCCGCGAAGGCGCCAGGGGCGGCGGCAAGAACGCGGCGATGGCCACCTTCGAAGCCTCCCGGCCCGCCGTCGGCGCCCAGGCCATCGGCATCGCCCGGGCCGCGTACGAGGTCGCCCTCGACTACGCGAAGACCCGCGTGCAGTTCGGCAAGCCGATCATCGAGAACCAGGGCGTCGCCTTCCAACTCGCCGACATGAAGACCCGGATCGACGCCGCCCGGCTGCTGGTCTGGCGGGCCTCCTGGATGGCCGTCAACAACAAGCCGTTCACCAGCGCCGAGGGCTCGATGTCCAAGCTGTACGCCGGGGAGACCGCCAAGTACGTCACCGCGCAGGCCATGCAGATCCTCGGCGGCAACGGCTTCACCCGCGAGTACCCGGTCGAGCGGATGCACCGCGACAGCGCCATCTACACCGTCTTCGAGGGCACCAGCGAGATCCAGCGGCTGGTCATCGCCCGGGCCATCTCGGGAGCGCCGATCCGCTGACCTCAGAACCGGGGTTCGCGGCGCTCCAGGAACGCGGCCAGGCCCTCCCGGACGTCCGGCGCCGTCCGGGAGGCGCGCTCCCACGGCGCCAGGGCGTCCGCCGCGTCCGCCGGGGCGACCGACAGCGCGGCCTTCACCGCGCCGATCGTCTGCGGCGAGCGCCGGGCCAGCAGGGCGGCGAACTCCCGCGCCCGGGCGTCCAGGTCGGCGACCGGGACGACCTCGTCCAGCAGGCCGAACCGCTCCGCCCGGGCGGCGGGGAGCAACTCGCCGGAGAACAGCAGGTACTTGGCCCGGGCCGGGCCGACCAGCGCGGCCAGCCGCAGCGTCGGCACCGCCGGGTACACCACGCCCAGCTTCGCCGGGGTGATGCCGAGGCGGGCGTCCTCGGCGCCCAGCCGCAGGTCGCAGGCCAGCGCCAACTGGCAGCCGCCGCCCACGCAGGCGCCCCGGACCACCGCCAGCGTCGGGCGCGGGAACGCCGCCAGTGCCTCCTCGGCGGCCACGTTCAGCGCGTGGTAGGCGTCGGCCGCCGCCGGATCGGCGTAGACCCCGGCCAGCTCCGCGATGTCCGCGCCCGCCGAGAACGCGCCCGCCGCGCCCGTCAGCACCAGCACCCGGACGTCCGGGCGCTCCGCCAGTTCCGCCAGCACCCCGGGCAGCGCCCGCCACATCGCGCCGGTCACCGCGTTGCGCCGCTCAGGGCGGTCCAGCAGCAGCACCGCCACCCGGTCCGGGCCCACCCAGCAGCGCAGGCCCGGGGCGCCGACGGGCAGTTCGGCGTCCCCGGGGCCCGGGCGGTCGAGCGGACGGTCGGTGCGCACGGGCATGGCGGGCCTCTCGGGAGACGGCGGGTGCCGCCCCAGGCTTTCACGCGGGCGCGCGCCGGGCGACGTGATCCGCGTCAACCCCGGCCGCGCGGCCGGCCGGCTACCCGCCGCGGGCGGCCCGCCACTCCGGGGCCAGCATTGACCAGACCTCCAAGTCCAGCCGGACGCCCAGGTGTTCGGTGTGGGCGCGCAGCGTGCCGTCCAGCGTCATGCCCAGCCGCCGGGCCACCGCCCGGCTGCGCAGGTTGACCGTGCTGTTCCACCACTCGGCGCGGTACAGGCCGCGTTCCAGCAGCGCGTAGTCCAGCAGGTGCCGGACGGCCGCGGTGACCAGGCCGCGGCCCTGGGCGGCGGGCTCGCTCCACACGCCGATCTCACACACCCCGCCCGGGGCGTCGAAGCCGACGAACATCACGCCGCCCACCAGCGTGCCCGCCAGCCAGATCCCGTATATCCGGCCGGTGTCCTCGGCCTGCTTGTCGGCGAACTTCCGCAGCGTCGCCCGGGCGGATTCCGGATCGGTGCTGCGGGTGGCCCACGGGATCCACGGGTCGATCCCGGCCCTGGCCCGGTCCATGTGCTCCAGGAACTCCCCGGACTGCCACGGTTCCAGCGGGCGGAGCTCGGCGTCCTCGGCGAGCGCTACGGCGTACATTCGGCATCCCCTTCGGGCCACGCGGTACATAACAAACGTTTGGTATGTACCCTAGCGCGCATGACTCCACCCGCCAGGGGCGATCACGAAGCCCGTCGCCGCGACGTCTCGGAAGCGGTCTGGCGGGTCCTCGCCGAACGCGGCTTCGGCGGGCTCACCCTGCGCGCCGTGGCCGCCGAACTCGGCGCCTCCACCGGCCTGCTCACCCACTACTTCCCCAGCAAGCGGGCCCTGGTCGCGCACGCGCTGGAGGTCCTCGACCGGCAGGCCGCCGAACGCCGCCGGCCCGCCACCGAGGCGGCCGGCGCCGCCCGCGGCCTGGTCGCGCTGCGCGCCGCGCTGCTCGACGTCCTCCCGCTGGACGAGGAGGGCGACGCCGGCAACCGGATCCGGGTCGGCTCCTGGGACGCCGCCCTCGGCGACGCCGAACTCACCGCCGGGCACGCCGAGCGCTACCGCCGGGCCCGCCGCGGGATGGCCGAACTCTGCGCCGAGGCCCAGGAACTCGGCGAGCTCCCCGCCTCCCGCCCGGCCGACGACCTGGCGGCCGGCGCCCAGTCCTTCGTGCTCGGGCTGGTGGTGCAGGCGCTGTTCGCCCCCGGGGAGTTCCCGCCGGAGCGCCAACGCGCGCTGCTGGACGGCTTCCTGGCGGACCTGGCGGCGGGGCGGGAGTAGCGCGCGGGGAACGGCGCGGGCGGGGCCCGGGAGGGGCGGCGGTCCGTGGCCGGGTGCTCACCCTGCGGCGTCGGAGCCGGTCGGGCCGTGTGGGGCGCCCCCAGCAGGATTCGAACCTGCGACCTACCGCTTAGAAGGCGGGTGCTCTATCCGCTGAGCTATGGGGGCCGGGGTGCTGACGTCGGCCCGCTTGCCGGGCCTGGGCCGGGACGGGATGTTCCGGGACAGGATACGGGTGTTCAGTTCCGCCACCTGGACTTCGAAGGCCGGACCGAGGTGTGTCGGCCTCCGCGGGGCGGTCCGATAATCGCAGGTAGTGCCGGGGAGTGCAGCGGTCTACCGGCTCTCGGGGCGGGACGTTGTGCAGTCGTTACGGGGCTGCGACCTCACCCGTTATGGATTCGGCGGGCAATCGCCCGGAGCGGCCCGCGGGTGGGGGCGCGTTTAGGGGTTCCATCGGTCGGATGACATGGACGGGGCGAGCCGTCGGCCACCCGTTCGTGGTTCCGCGGGCGGCGCCGGGGTCTCCGCGGGGCGCGCGGCCGGCCGTCGGCGGGGCGGGCTCGCTCTTGTCGTGGACACGGCATTGAAATGATCGGTTTCCGACCGGGGAAAGCGGTGAATTCACCCGGGCGAGTGAGCCGGGTTTTCCACAGGCCGGAGTTTTCCACAGGCGCCGGGAAGAAACTGGTGCGCATTTCCCGGAAAGCGGAGGATCTTTCCCGGCGGGGATTCCGTCGGGAAAGAGCGCCGGTCGCCGCGGCCGGGAACGGAGGAGTCGGAATGGACGAGGCCCTGGTGACGATGGTCGGGAACGCCGCGTCGAGCGTGACGTACCGGGAGACGGCCGGCGGAGTGTCGGTGGCGAACTTCCGGTTCGCCGCGCGGGAGCGGCGCTACGACCGCGAGCGCGGCGACTGGACGGACGGCGACACGACCTGGGTGACGGTGGTGGCCTGGCGGCGGCTCGCGGTCAACGTGGTCAGTTCGGTGAACAAGGGCGATCCGCTGCTGGTGAGCGGACGGCTGCGGGTGCGCGAGTGGGAGCAGGAGGGCAGCCGACGGGTAGAGGTGGAGATCGACGCCCGCGCGGTCGGCCACGACCTGTCCCGGGGGACGTCCGCCTTCCGGCGCGGCCTGGAGGGCAAGTCGGCCCCGGCGCAGGCCGGTTCGCCCGAGGACGGCCGTCCGCGGGCGGCGGCCGGGCCGCGCGCGGTGCGGCTGGTGGAGGAGGCGGTTCCGGACTGGATCGTGGCGGCGGTCGCGGCCCGGCGCCGGGCGGAGGAGGGCGGCCCGGCCGGTGGGGTGCGGGGGGAGGGCGGTGCGGATGTGACGCAGGAGGTTCTGAACTGACCGGATCGGGGCACTTCTTGGGTCGGTGAGTGCAATCATGATTGCCGCGGCGGCGCCCCGTGGCTTTATGTCGATACATCAACTGACCTCTGCGATCAGCTCTTTGATAACGGAACAGCCACGATATCGTCCTGATTCGCTACGGCCCTGGAGCGGCGGGATCCCGCTCGTAGGATGCGTCGGGTCCACACACGTGCAGCGGCGCCACAGGGGGTGCCGCTTTGCCAGGGCGGGTTGCCGAAGGCACGTCACCGCCCGAAGGGATCCCACATGTTCCACAAGCAGGGGCGGGCCGTTTCCCGCGTCGTTGCTGTCATGCTCGCGTCCGGCCTGGCTGCCGGCACGGGCCTCCTCGCGGCCGGTGCGGCGGCCGCGGCCGACAGCACCTCGGACGTGACGGCGAAGATCGTCCAGGGATCGAAGGGGGACGAGCAGGAGCCCATCAGCTACTTCGATCCGGACAAGCACATCTGGAAGAACAGCACCGCGGGCCCCTTCTTCATCAAGATCGGCGGCGCCGATCCCGCGCTGCCGGTCTACTGCATCGACCTGCTCCAGCCCGCCAGTTGGGACGCGACCTACCACGAGACCGACTGGAACTCCAGCTCGCTCCAGGACAACCCCGGCGCCGGGCCCAAGATCCTCTGGATCCTCCAGCACTCCTTCCCCGCCGTGAACGCCGACGCGCTGAGCGCCGCCTCGGGCGTCAAGGGGCTCAGCAAGGCCGACGCCGCGGCCGGCACCCAGGTCGCGATCTGGTCCTTCTCGGACCCGAACGTCCAGGTCAAGCAGGAGGACAAGGAGGCCAAGGCGTTCACCGAGTGGCTGATCGCCCAGGCCAACCAGAACGGCAAGGGCGAGGAGCCCAAGCCGACCCTCACCCTGGACCCGACCTCGGTCGGCGGCAAGTCCGGCACCACGCTGGGCCCGATCACGGTCGCCGCCGGGGGCGGCACCGCCGCGGTCTCCGTGGCCCTGGACGACAAGGGCACCGCCGCCAAGGTGACCCTGGTCGACGACAAGGGCGCCGCGGTCAAGAACGTGAAGTCCGGCGACAAGGTCTACGCCAAGGTCCCGGCCGGAGCCTCCGCCGGCAGTGCCTCCATCACCGCCTCGGGCACCGCCACCTCGTCCGTCGGCCGCGCCTTCGTCGGCCGGATCGACGGCAAGCCCAGCCAGACGCTGATCCTGGCGGGCCACGGCACCGTCCCGGTCTCCGCCAAGGCCGCCATCAGTTGGGGCCTCGGCGCGGTGCCGACCGCCGACGCCGTGGTCGACTGCGCCAAGGGTTCCCTCGTGGTCACCCTCGGCAACAAGGGCGACAAGGACGCGGCCTTCAAGGTCGCCGGCAAGGACTACACGGTCAAGCCGGGCGGCACCCAGAGCGTGACCCTGCCGGTCAAGGAGGACGAGAAGTACGACTTCACCGTCACCGGCCCCGAAGGCTTCTCCAAGGAGTTCACCGGCCTGCTGAACTGCAAGACCGACAGCTCCACCAAGACCCCGCCGCCGTCCACCGGCAGCCCGGCCCCGACCACCCCGGCCCCGTCGGCCAGCCCGACCGGCCCTGAGCTGGCCTCCACCGGTGGCGGCATGGGCACCGGCCTGACCGCCGCCGTCGCCGGCGTGCTGGTCGTCGCCGGCGGTGCCGCGGTCTACGGCCTGCGCCGCCGCGGCCGCCACGGCCGCACCTCCTGAACGACGAGCTGAACCCCTCCGCCCGGCGCCCGCGCCCGGCGGAGGGGAACGGCCCCGCCCCCCGGCACCGGGAGGCGGGGCCGTTCGCGTACCGGGCGCCCGCGGTCGGCGGCCCGGGAGCCGGGGGCGCCCACTCGGGCGTTCGGGGCCGCCTTGGCCTTACGGCACAATGGAAGGCTGCAAGCCGATTACTCACGACGACGCCGGAGCGATCTCAACGTGGCGGAATACATCTACACCATGCGCAAGGTGCGCAAGGCACACGGCGACAAGGTCATCCTTGACGACGTGACGCTCAGCTTCCTCCCCGGGGCGAAGATCGGCGTCGTCGGCCCCAACGGCGCCGGCAAGTCGACCGTGCTGCGGATGATGGCGGGCCTCGACCAGCCCTCCAACGGCGACGCCTTCCTCTCGCCGGGCTTCACCGTCGGCATGCTCCAGCAGGAGCCCCCGCTCGACGAGTCCAAGACGGTCCTGGAGAACGTCCAGGACGGCGTCCAGGAGATCAAGGGCAAGCTCGACCGGTTCAACGAGATCGCCGAACTGATGGCGACCGACTACTCCGACGAGCTGCTCGCCGAGATGGGCACCCTCCAGGAGGACCTGGACCACGCCAACGCCTGGGACCTCGACGTCCAGCTGGAGCAGGCCATGGACGCGCTGGGCTGCCCGCCCGGCGACTGGCCGGTCACCAAGCTGTCCGGCGGTGAGCGCCGCCGCGTCGCGCTGTGCAAGCTGCTGCTGGAGCAGCCCGACCTGCTGCTGCTCGACGAGCCCACCAACCACCTGGACGCCGAGTCGGTGAACTGGCTGGAGCAGCACCTGGAGAAGTACCCCGGCACCGTCGTCGCCGTCACCCACGACCGGTACTTCCTGGACAACGTCGCCGAGTGGATCCTCGAACTCGACCGCGGCCGCGCCTACCCGTACGAGGGCAACTACTCCACCTACCTGGAGACCAAGCAGACCCGTCTCAAGGTCGAGGGCCAGAAGGACGCCAAGCGCGCCAAGCGGCTCAAGGAAGAGCTGGAGTGGGTCCGCTCCAACGCCAAGGGCCGCCAGGCCAAGTCCAAGGCCCGCCTCGCCCGCTACGAGGAGATGGCGGCCGAGGCCGACAAGATGCGGAAGCTGGACTTCGAGGAGATCCAGATCCCGCCGGGCCCGCGCCTGGGCAGCGTCGTCATCGAGGTCGACGACCTCCACAAGTCCTTCGGCGAGAAGGTCCTGATCGACGGCCTCAGCTTCACCCTGCCGCGCAACGGCATCGTCGGCGTGATCGGCCCCAACGGCGCCGGCAAGACCACCCTGTTCAAGATGCTCCAGGACCTGGAGACCCCGGACAGCGGCACGGTCAAGGTCGGCGAGACCGTCAAGATCAGCTACGTCGACCAGACCCGCTCCAACATCGACCCGAAGAAGACCCTGTGGGAGGTCGTCTCCGACGGCCTCGACTGGATCAACGTCGGCCAGGTCGAGATGCCGTCCCGGGCGTACGTGTCCGCGTTCGGCTTCAAGGGCCCGGACCAGCAGAAGCCGGCCGGGGTGCTCTCCGGCGGTGAGCGCAACCGCCTCAACCTGGCGCTGACCCTCAAGCAGGGCGGCAACCTGCTGCTCCTCGACGAGCCGACCAACGACCTCGACGTCGAGACCCTGTCCTCGCTGGAGAACGCGCTGCTGGAGTTCCCCGGCTGCGCCGTGGTCATCTCCCACGACCGCTGGTTCCTGGACCGGGTGGCCACCCACATCCTCGCCTACGAGGGCGAGAGCAAGTGGTTCTGGTTCGAGGGCAACTTCGAGTCCTACGAGAAGAACAAGATCGAGCGCCTCGGCGCCGACGCGGCCCGTCCGCACCGCGCCAGCTACAAGAAGCTGACCCGCGACTGACCCCCGGGCACACCGGTCCGGCGGCCCGCCCCCGCGGGCGGGCCGCCGGACCGCGGCCCGTAGGCTGCCTCCGGGTACCTGCGGGTACGGAGAAATTCGAGGAGAACACCGTGGCTCGCCACATCTACGCCTGCCCCCTGCGGTGGTCCGACATGGACGCCTTCGGACACGTCAACAACGTGGTCTTCCTGCGCTACCTGGAGGAGGCCCGGATCGACTTCATGTTCACCCAGGCCGCCGAGGCCGGGGCCGGGGAGTTCGCGGGCGGCTCGGTGGTGGCCCGCCACGAGATCGACTACAAGCGTCCGCTGGTGCACCGCCCCGAGCCGGTCACCATCGAGACCTGGGTGACCCGGATCGGCGGCGCCTCGCTGACCGTCTCCTACGAGATCAAGGACGTGGCCGCGGACGGCACCGAGACGGTGTACGTCACCGCCTCCACCGTGGTCGTCCCCTACGACCTCGCCGAGGCCCGGCCGCGCCGGATCAGCCCGGTCGAACGTGAGTTCCTGAGCCGGTTCACGGACGAGCAGCCGGCCGGCTGCGCCGCCTGACCGGACTCCTCGCACCGCTGAAGAAACGAGCTGAACCCCGGTGACCGTGCGGACGACCCGACTCGACCTCGCCGACCGGCGGGAGGGCGCCGACCTGTCCGCCTTCCTCGGCCGGCTGCTGCGCTTCGACCGCGCCGCGGCCGTCCGGCTGCAGGCCGTGCCGGGCACCGGCGGCGGCACGGGCGGGGTGCTCGCGGTGTTCGGGCGGCTGCCGCTCGGCCGGTCCGCCGTCCTCGTGGTGCGCACCGTGCGGCTGGCCGGGCTGGACGCGGCCGCCGACCTGACCGTCTCCGCCGGGCAACTGCTGGAGTCGGTGGACGAGGAGGGCGCCGCGCTCGTCCTGCCCGCGCCGGTCACCGGCCCGTCCTGGGCCGGGCTGCTCCCGCCGCGCTCCGGCTGGCAGCCGCTCGGGCAGCCCCCCGTCGACCGGGTGGTGGGCGAAGTGCTCGCCGCCGTCGAGGAGTTCAAGCGCCGCACCGCCGAGGTGCCGGACCACCACCGCACCCGGCAGGCGGTCGACGCGATCGCCGACGAGATCTGGTCCCGGCCGCTGGGCACCGCCGAGGGACTGCCGCTGCGGGCCGCGCACGCCGCCCACGCGATCGGCTTCCTGCGGCCCGGCGCCCCGCTGTCCGCGTACCGGGCCGGGGCCTGGCTGCGGCTGGACGCCCCCGCCGGCTCCGTCCTGCTGCGCACCGAGGCGGCGCCCGGCGCCGGCCTGGGGCTCAGCCCGCTGCGCTGAGCAGCGAAGACCGGCCGGGGGACGGGGCCTAGCCCGCGGTGTTGATCATCGACGCGGCGGCGTACGTCATGTAGTTCCACAGCTCGCGGTCGGCCTCGGCGGGCAGCGCCAGCTCGTCCAGGGCGGCGCGCATGTGCTTCAGCCAGGCGTCGTGCGCGGCCCGGTCGACCTGGAACGGGGCGTGCCGCATCCGCAGCCGCGGGTGGCCGCGGCGCTCGCTGTAGGTGCGCGGGCCGCCCCAGTACTGCATCAGGAACAGGGCGAAGCGCTCCTCGGCGGGGCCGAGGTCCTCCTCCGGGTACATCGGGCGCAGCAACTCGTCCTGGGCGACACCGCGGTAGAAGAGGTGGACCAGCCGGCGGAACACCGCCTCCCCGCCGACCCGGTCGTAGAAGGTCTCCTCTTGTGCGGTGGTGGTCTCGCGCCCGGTCTCAGTCACCCGTCCATGGTCGCAGACGCCGACGGGGGCCGTACACCGGGACTTCCGGCGTACGACCCCCGTCCCGGAGGGTCGGGGAGCGGCGGTTACGCGTCGTCCCAGTTGAAGAAGCGCCAGGCGACGGCGGACAGCACCGCGGTGAAGGCGAGCAGGACGCCCATCGCGGGCAGCGCCTCGGCGAAGCCGCCGCCCTGGCTGAGCACCGACTTCGCCGGGACGATCAGGTAGCGCAGCGGCATCGCCCGGGAGACGTCCTGCAGCCAGCTCGGGGCGAAGTCCAGCGGGATGAACGCGCCGCCGAGGAAGGACATCGGCAGGATGATCAGCTGGTTCATGCCGTTCGCCGACTCCTCGGTCTTCGCCAGCGAACCGGTGACCAGGCCGATCGACATGAACGCCAGGGTGCCGCAGACCACCAGCGGGAGCACCAGCCACCAGTCGCCGGTGAGCTTGAGCCCGAAGTAGTCGATCTGCGCGACCGCCAGGAACAGCGCGGTCTGGGCGAGCGCGACCAGCACGCTGACCAGCACCCGGGCGCCGACCACGGTGCCCGCCGAGATCGGCGCCAGCCGCAGGCGGCGCAGCACCCGGCTCTTGCGCCAGGTGACCAGGGTGAAGGAGGCGCCGTAGACCGCGCCCATGGCGATGGCGTAGGCGAGCAGGCCCGGAGTCAGGTACTGGATCGGCTTGGTGGAGTCGTCCTCGACCTTGGCGGCGTCCAGCGAGTACTTCGGGGCGACGTTCGCCGCCGCCTGGTTGGCGCCCTGCACCACGGAGTTGACGATGCCCTGCACGGTGCCGGCCTTGACCTGGTCGGCCTGGCTGAAGCGGAGCACCAGGGTGCCGTCCGGCTTCTGCATGACCAGGCCGTCCAGGTCGCCCTTCTTGACCTTGGCGAGGGCGTCGGCCTCGCTCAGGCCGGTGGTGATCTCCAGCGCGTCCAGCGCGCCCTGGGCCTGGGACCGGGCGTCGTCCAGCACCTGGACCCGGCCGACCTCGGCGACCTTGACGTGGGTGCTGCCGCCGCCCTTGTAGAGGACGCCGAACAGCAGCAGGAACATCAGCGGCAGCGCGAGGGTGAAGAACAGGGTGCCCTTGTCGCGGACGAAGCCCAGCAGCATCACCCGGGACAGGCCGACGAAGGCGCTGCCCTTCTCCCCGTCGCCGCGGGCCGGGCCCGCGGCCGGTTCCGGGGCGGCGGTCCGGCTCGGTTCGGTGGCGGTCATGCCCGGTACTCCCGTCCGGTCAGCTGGAGGAAGACGTCCTCCAGGGTGGCGCCGCGGACCTCCAGGCCGCGCAGCGCGTTCTGCTCGGCCAGCACGGACAGGACCGGGCCGGGCTCGGCGGTGGACAGCGCCAGCGTGACGCCGTCGTCCTCCAGGTTGGAGTACACCGCGCCCGCGGCGGTCAGCAGTTCGCGGGCCCGGTCGGGGGCCAGCAGCCCGGACTCGATCCGGACCCGGACGGTGTCGTCGATCTCGCGGACCAGCGCGGCGGGGGCGCCGGTCTTCAGCACCCTGCCGTGGTCCATCACCGAGACGCGGTCGCAGAGCACCTCGGCCTCGTCCAGGTAGTGCGTGGTGAGGACCACGGTGCGGCCCTCGGCGTTGATGTCGCGCAGCAGGTCCCACAGGTTGCGGCGGGCCTGCGGGTCGAGGCCGGTGGTCGGCTCGTCCAGGAACACCAGCTCCGGGTCGTGCACCAGCGCGCAGGCGATGGACAGGCGCTGCGCCTGGCCGCCGGACATCTTGGAGGTCAGCACGTTCGCGGACTCGGTCAGCCCGACCCGCTCCAGCATCGCGTCCGCCGCCCTCGACCCGATGCCGTAGAAGGAGGCGAAGGTGCGGATGGTCTCGCGCGCGGTCAGCTTGTTGAAGAAGGCGGAGGCCTGGAACTGCACGCCCATCCGCGGCAGCAGCTTCGGGTTGCGCGGCCACGGTGACAGGCCGAGGATCTCGACCCGCCCCTCGTCGGCCTCCCGGATGCCCTCCAGGATCTCCAAGGTGGTCGTCTTGCCGGCCCCGTTCGGCCCGAGCAGACCGTAGAACTCGCCAGTCGCGACGGAGAGCGACACCCCGTCGACGGCCTGGACATCCCCGTACCGCTTCCGGATCCCGTCCGCGGTTATTGCTTCACTCATGGGCGGAAGCGTAGGGGCTGCGGCCCTGCCCACGGACACTTTTGTGCGAATTCTGAGCGTTCCGCGGCGGAACCGCGAACGGGACCGGCCCGCGGGCGGGGAGGCGGATCCCCGGGCCGCGGGCCGGTGGTGGCGCCGGGTCGGCTGACGTCGCGTCAGCCGGCGCGGCGTCAGCCCAGGCGCACCGTGATGGTGGTCCAGGCGCCGATGTGGATCCGGTCGCCGTCGTTCAGCGGGATCGCGGTGTGCGGCGGCAGGGTGTCCGGGCTGCCGTTCATGGTGGTGCCGTTGGTGGAGTCCTGGTCGACCACCACCCAGCTGCCGTCCGGCTGTTCGGCCAGCAGGGCGTGGTGGTGCGAGGCGCCCGGGTCCTCCGGGGAGACCGACAGGTCGATCTCCGGCACGGTGCCGCGCTGCTGGCTGCGCCGGCCGATCCGCAGCTGGCCGCGGCCGGTCAGCTGGATCCGCCGCTCGGCGGTGTACTGCGGGAAGAACAGCCCCGCCGCCTCCGGGCCGCTACGGGTCATCATGTCGGTGAAGTAGTCGTGGTCGGGCGCCACCACGGCGAACCAGGTGGCGCGCTGCTGCGGCGCACCGCCGGGCTGCTGCCCGGGCGGGGTGAGCCGGAACGACGTCCCCGACTCCGGGCCGGACTGCGGCGCCCGGCCCGGTTCGGCGTACACCGGGCCGGTGCGCTCGTAGTCGACGTCCGGGAAGCCCGCCGCCGGGGGCTTCTCGAAGCCCTGCGCGGGCGGGGCGGACTGCGCGGCCTGCGCGGCGGGGTAGCTCGACTGCTCGTACGGCGACTGCTGCTGCGGCTGGGGGCGCTCGTACGGCGACTGCTGCTGGTGCTGCGGCTGCTGGTGCGACTGGTGCTGCTGCTGGTGCTGGGGGTGCTGCGGCTGCTCGTACGGGGCCCGCTGCTGGGGCTGCTCGTACGGCGACTGCTGCTGCGGGGCCTGCGGCGGCCGCTGCTGCTCGTACGGCGGCGGGGCCGGGGGCTCGAACGCGGGCGGGGCGGCCGGGGGCGCGGCGGGCGGCGGGAAGCCGTAGCCCTGCTGCGGGGGGCGCTGGCCCTGCGGCGGCGCCGGCGGCGGCTGGTGGCCGAGCGGGCCGGGCGCCGCGCCCGGCGGGCGGGCGGAGGTGGCCAGGTTGTAGTCGTAGCCGCACTCCTCGCAGTACCGGCCGGTCTGCGGGCTGCGGCAGATCGGGCAGGTCACCAGGCCGGTGGTCGGCGGGGGCGGCGGCGGGGCGCCGTACGGGCCGGGCGCGCCCGCGGCGGGCCCGGTGGGGGTGCCGGCGGGCGGCGTCGCGGTGCGGCGCGGCTCGAAGTAGCCGCCGTTGCCGGCGGGCGTGCCGGACGGCGGGGTGCTGCCCGGGCCGACCGGCGGGTAGCCGGACGAGGTGTACGGGGGCGGGCCGGGCGGGCCCGGGGGCGGCGCGGACGGCCCGCCGGGGCGCTGGTGGCCGCCCGGCTGGCCCTGGGCGCCGGGCTGGCCCTGGGCGCCGGGGTGGCCACCGGGCTGGGCCGGGCCGTTCGGGAAGCCGGGGATCGCCAGGCCGGGCGGCGGCGTCATCGGGAAGCCGCAGTAGTCGCACCAGTCCTCGGCCTGTGACTCGTGTCCCCTAGGGCAGATCGGCATCAGGTCCCCACTCCAGCAGGTTCGGGTCCGGCGGGTGTCCGGCTCACTTCTTCACGCGCACGGTCTTGGTCGACCGGGTCTCGAGCGTCATCGAGTCGGCCTCGCTCACGTTCTTACGGAACCGAACGGTACCCTCCCGCTCGTCGACCACGTCCACCACCTTCCGCAGCAGCTTGAGGGTGCCCTCGTTGCCGCTGTCGTACGCCAGTTTCACGGCGGCACCCAGTTTGGCGCCCGCCCGTTCCAAGTCACCGGCCCGGTGGGCCTCCAGGCCGTCGCGGATCGAGTCGGCCAGCTCGGCCTGCCCGGTGTAGTGCGCGACCTGCGGGTTGATCCTGGTCGAGGAGGCCAGGTCGTCCGTCCACACGGCGCGCACCAGGCCCTGGCCGAGCACCTCGGCGGTGCCGTCGGGGTGCGGCAGGACCAGGCTGATCCGGGCCGCCAGCATCTCGCTGCCGACGGCCGCCGCCGGGACCTCCACGCACACGTGGTAGTCCCGGGACTCGTCGCCCCAGGACCCGGTCGGGTAGTCCCCGGCCCGCGGCCCGGCCTCGGCGCGGCGCCCGGTGAGGTCCTCGACGGCGGGCGCGGCCTGCTTGACGAACCGCACCCGCGCGCCCACCGGCGTCCACACCCGCAGGGCGACGTCGGCGACCTGCTTGCCCATCGCGGCGGACATCATGGCGCGGAAGTCCTCGGCCAGGCCGGAGGACTCGGCGACGATGTCGACGGTGCCGAGCAGCGCCGAGGAGACCCTCCGCAGCTCGGCGACCTCCCAGTCGGTGCCGACGCCCCGGCAGTCGGCGGTGAAGCACCCGGCGGCGGCGTCCAGGGCGCGCCGCAGGTCGGCGGGCTCCTCGTGCTCGTTGCGGCCGTCGGTGAGCAGGATGGCGTGCCGGATCGCGGCCTCCGGGCGGGAGGCGAACAACTGCTGCGCCTTGGCTATCCAGGTGCCGATCGCCGTCCCGCCGGACGGGGTGAGGCGGCGCAGCGCGACCTTGGCCTGCTCGCGGGTGGCGCGGTCGGCGACCGCGAGCCGGCCGTTGCCCGGGAAGACGTCCTCCGCGTGGTGGGTGCCGGCCACCACGGCGAAGGCGACGCCGTCGCGCAGCTCGTCGATGGCGGCGGCGGTGGCCGCGCGGGCGTCCCGCATCTTGGTGTCCGGGTGCTCCATGGAGCCGGAGCAGTCGATCACCAGGACCACGGCGGCGCTCGCCCCGGGAGCGCCGATCGGCCGGCCGCCGGAGGTGCCACCGCCGGTCGCGGTGACCGTGACGATGGCGTTGACCTCCTGGGATCCCTGGGCGAGGTACTCGTTCTGGAAGACGTCGACGTCGAACCGGGGCGCGTCGGGCTTGGACAACGAGGCCATGCGGAGAGCTCCTGTCGGAGGGTCGGTGGCGGTGCCGGTGGTGGACGGGTCAGTCTTCGGCGGGCGCGGCGGCGGTCGGCACCGCGGCGGGCGGCGCGGCGGGCGCGGGCGGTACGGGCGGCGCGGCGGCGGGCGGCGCGGCAGGTACGGCGGCGGGCGGCGCGGCCGGGGCCGGCGGTGCGACGGGCGGTGCGGGCGGTGCGGCCGGGCGCAGCGGCACGGTGGCATCCGGGTCGGCGGCGCGCGGCAGCGGCACGTCGAGCAGGGTGGCCTCGTGGACGGTCGGCGCGGTGGGCGGGTCGATCGGCAGGACGGCGACGGTGATGTTGTCGTGCCCGCCGCGCTCGACCGCGAAGCGCACCAGTTCCTGCGCGGTGGCCAGCGGTTCGGTCCGGGCGTCGGCGCGGACGAAGAACGCCAGGTCGGTGGCGGCCTCGGCGTAGTTCCACAGGCCGTCGGTGCAGATCAGCAGCACGCCGGGGACGTGCGGGGTGAAGCTGACGGTGTGCGGGTCGAGGTCCTCGGCGTCCGCGCCGAGCCAGCCGGTGATGGCGTGGGCGCGCGGGTCGGCGTACGCCTCGGCCTCGGCCATCAGCTTGGCGGAGACCATCCGGGCCGCCCAGGAGTCGTCCTCGGTGAGCCGGTACGGCTCGGCGGACTCGCGGTCGTCCGGGATCCAGTAGGCCCGGGTGTCGCCGACCCAGCCGATGGTGACCAGGCCGCCGGAGCTGATCGCGCTGACGTAGGTGCAGGCGGGCGCGTTGCTGTGCCGGCCGTCGGGGGCGGTGCCGTCGTGGGCGAGCGCGGTGACGGCCCGGTTGGCGGCGCCGATCGCCTCGCGCATCGCCTGGCCGGGCTCGCGGCCGGCCGCCAGCGCGGCCACCAGCGAGTCGGCGGCGGCGGTGACGGCGGTGGCGGAGGCCTCGTCCGGGCGGGAGGAGGAGGAGACGCCGTCGCAGACCACGGCGAGCACCACGGGCGCGCCGCCGGGGCCCTCGGCGGTGGCGACGGTGAACGCGTCCTCGTTGCGGTGGTGGCGCAGGCCGCGGTCGGAGACCGCCGCGACGCCGGTCAGCTCCAGTTCCTGGTGGTCGCGTTCGCGCGGCTGGGCCTGCCCGCAGCGCTGGCACCAGCCGTCCGCGAGCTCGGTGGCCCCGCAGTGCGGGCAGCTGGGCACGACGGGCAGGTCGCGCAGGGTCGGCGGCCCGGTCAGGGAGGTGCCGCAGGCCCCGCAGAACGCGTCCTGCGAGCCCAGCGGTTCGGCACAGTTCGGGCACTCGGTCTGCTGCGGCATGCTCACACCCATGTCCTGGGGCGGGCCCGGTTGGCCCGTTCCACCCACTCGATCCTCGTCTCGGCCCGGTCGGACAACCGGGCCAACATTCGGTAGGAGTGTTCCAGGGCGAGCCTCAGTTCCCGTTCCGCGGCGGGATGTCCCAGCACGGTCAGCGTGGCGGGCTTCCCGGCCGCCCCCGCCAGCACCCAGTTCAGCGCCGAGTCCAGTACCTCGACGGCCAGTTCCTCGCGCCGCCGGGCGTCCAGGGCGAGCGCGGTCAGCCGCTCCGAGCTGTCGGCGAGTTCGGCGGCCAGCGGCTCGGTGGCGGCCCGGCCGCGCAGCCGGGCCCGGACGGCGCCGATCCGGGCGGCGGTCCAGTGCGTGGAGCCCTCCGGGACGGCCTCCAGCGCGGCGACCGCGCCGTCCCGGTCGCCGACCGCGAGCCGGACCCGGGCCAGGCCGAACGCGGCGCCGACGAACGACCGGTCGACGGCGTTGACCAGGGCGTAGTACTCCGCGGCGGTCGCGGTGTCGCCGAGCAGTTCGGCGCAGACGGCGAGCGCCAGCTTGGGCGCGCTCTCGCCGGGCAGCGCGTCGTACAGCGCCTCGAAGGAGTCGCGGGCCTCGGCGGCCCGGCCGGCGGCCAGCGCGCTCAGCCCCCGGTGCCACACCACCCGCCAGTCGCCGGGGTGTTCGGCCTCCAGGGCGACCAGCGCCTCGGCGGCGGCCGCGGTGTCGGCCAGCTCCAGGTGGGTGCGCAGCACCCGCAGCCGCAGCTCCGGCGAGTCGGCGCCGGCCGTCCGGAGCGCGGCCAGCGCCTCGGCGGGGGCGGTGGCGGGCAGCGTGGCGAGCAGGCCCGCGTTCGGGTCGGCCGGGTCGGGCAGCGGCGCGGGCAGGGCCAGCGCGGCGGCCCGGGCGTCCGGCGCGTGCTCGGCCAACTCGGTCTCCACGACCCGCAGTTCCGGCCCGAACAGGGCGGAGGGCGCGGGCCTGGCCCGGCCGTCCTGGAGGCTCAGCACCTCGCGCAGCACGCCGGTCAGCTGCCCGGCCATCTCCTCGGCGGAGGCGAACCGGCGGGCCGGGTCCGGGTCGGTGGCGCGCACCAGCAGCCGGTGGAAGGACTCGTACCGGGCGAACACCTCGACCTCGTCCGGGCCCGGCAGTTCGTGCCGCCAGCGGTCGGTGTAGCCGCGGAAGTCGAAGGTCATCACGGCCAGCGTGCGGGCCACCGTGTACAGGTCGGAGGACGGCGAGGGCCCGGCGGTGGCGATCTCCGGGGCCTGGTAGCCGACGGTGCCGTAGATCGGCCCGTCGTCGTCGTGCCGGCGGACCGCGCCCAGGTCGATGATCTTGAGCATGTCGTCCGACTGGATCACGTTGTCCAGCTTGAAGTCGCAGTACACCAGCCCGCGGGCGTGCAGGTAGCCCAGCGCGGGCAGCGCCGCCAGCGCGTACGCCAGCGCCTGCTCGACCGGCAGCGGCTCGCGCCGGCCGTCCGGGCCCAGCCGCTCGTTGGCGAGGTCCTTGAGCGACTTGCCGCCGACGTACTCCATCACGATGTAGCCGTCGGCGACGCCGGTCCCCGCGTCCGGGTGCTCGACGAAGTTGATGATCCGGACGATGTTCGGGTGGTCGACCTCGGCCAGGAACCGCCGCTCGGCGATCGCCACCGCCAGCGCGTCCTCGTCCCCGGTGTCCAGCAGGCCCTTGAGCACCACCCAGCGGTCGTTCACCCGGCGGTCCACCGCCAGGTAGATCCAGCCCAGGCCGCCGTGCGCCAGGCAGCCCATCACCTCGTACTGGCCGCCGACCAGGTCGCCGCGCGCCAGCTTCGGGCTGAACGAGTACGGGGTGCCGCACTTGGTGCAGAACCCCTCCGGGCGGCCGGGGCGGCCGTCCTTCTCCCGGCCCACCGGCTGGTCGCAGCGCGAGCAGAACCGCTTGCGCTCCGGCACCTCCGGGTTCGTCAGCACCGCCCGCGCCGGGTCCGCGGCCGGCACCGGGGGGACCGCCACCAGGCCCGCGCCCAGGTTGCCGCGCCCGGCCGTGCCGGTGCCGCCCTTCGAACTGCGCACCGACACCGAACCGCCGCGCGCCGACCGGCCCGAACGCCCGGACCGGGAACGGCCCGAGACACCGCCGGACGGGGCGGAGGCCGGGGCGGAGGCGGGTACGGGTGCGGGTGCGGCGGCGAGGCCGCAGGTGTCGCAGTAGCCGTCCGGGTCGACCGTCCCCGTGCAGCCCCCGCGCCCGCACGCGTCGCCGGGGCCGGGCGGGGCCGCGCGCGGGCCGGGCAGCGGGACGGCGGCCGGGGCGGAGGCGGAGGCGGGTGCGGGTGCGGCGAGGCCGCAGGTGTCGCAGTAGCCGTCCGGGTCGACCGTCCCCGTGCAGCCCCCGCGCCCGCACGGGACGCCCGCCGCCGGGACGCCTGCCGCCGGGGTGCCCGGTGCGGGCGTGCCGCGTTCGGGGGCGAGCCCGCACTCGGTGCAGTAGCCGTCGGCGTCGATCTCCCCCGTGCAGTCCGGGCGGGCGCATGCCTCAGCCATCGGTGTCCTCCCCCTGTTCGGTGTCCTGGGCCTGCGGCGAGGGCGGCCGCGGGTGCGGCTGCCGTTCGGGCGCGCGCAGGGCCTGCTGGAAGCGGGCGACCGCCTCGGCGGCCGCCCGCAGGTCGCACGGGGCGCTCCAGAGCAGCCAGCGGGCCTTCTCGAAGCGCTCGACCACCTCCGGGTCCTCGGCCAGGCCGAGCCGGGCGGCCATCGCCTTGTACGCCTCCAACCGGCCGCGCAGTTCGGCCCGGACGGCGAGCGGCTGGGCGACCTCGGTGAGCGACTGCCTGGCCCGGCCCAACTCCTTGGCGGCGGCGTTCTCCAGCGCGTCCAGCAGCGGTCCGAGCCGGTGCCACTGGCCGGTCTGCTGGAAGCCGACGGCCTGGCCTATCGCCTCGCGCAGCGCGGAGGGCGGGCCGGGCACGGCGGGCACCTCGGTCGCGGCGATCTTCGCCAGCACCTCGCCGCGCGCCCGGCGGGCCTCGGCGAGCGTCAGGTCGGCGCGCTGGAGCAGGTCGGCGACCTGCTGGAGCCGCTCGTGGGACTCGTCGCGCAGCCGCAGCAGCCCCTCCAACTCGACCCGTATGTCGTCGAGCCGGCGGCCCATCCGGTCGAACCCGGAGGTGTCCACGGCGCCGGTGGGGGAGGCCCAGGCGGTGTCCTCGGCGGCCCGGCCGCGCTGCGCGGGCACCCGGCTGGGCCGCCACAGCGCCAGCGGGTCGGCCACCACCAGGGCCCGCAGCGCGGTCAACTGCTCGGCCAGTTCGGACAGGTCGTCGGCCACCGGGTGCCCGCCGGGGCGGACCCCGACCGAGACGGCCAGCATCTGGACCCGGCCGAGCTCGGTGAGCAGCAGGTCGATCCGGGCGGGCAGCGCCGACCAGACCGCGTCGACGGCGCTCACCACCTCGACCACCACCGCGTACCAGCCGTTCATCCGCTCCAGCAGCTCGCTCAGCGTGATCTGCTCCACCAGCCGGGCCGAGGAGGCGAGCTGACCGGACGGGTGGGGGAGCCGGCCGCCGGAGACGGTCACCGAGCGGCCGGCCAACAGCTCGCCGAGCTCGGCGAGTTCGGCCGCGGTGGGCCGGTTGCGCCGGGAGCGGACCGCCCGGGCCGAGGCCAGCGCCTCCGCGTACCGGTCGAACAGCGCCCACAGCAGGGCGACGCCGCCCTCGGCGACCGCCCACCGCTCCCGGGTGCGCCCGGACAGCTCGGCGCCGGTCAGCAGCCGCAGCCCCGGGTGGTCCTGGAGCGCCAGCAGCGCCGCCTCGACCGCGTCGCGCTCGGCTCCCAGCCGGGCCAACGCGCGGTCGACCTCCTCACGGTTCATCACCGGGCGGGTCGTTCCGGCCAATGCGGTTCCTCCTCTCGGCCACGGTCGTGGTGACGGGGCGCCGGTCCTGGGGCGGTCGGAGCGACGGCCCGTCGGCCGCCAGTCTCCCCGACGCCCGGCACCGGGCGGACGGCGGTCCCCCGGATTGCCGCACCGGATTCCGCTCCGCACCGCCGCCGTCGGCTCCGCCGCCGCCCCCGCCACGGACGTCCGCACCGCTCCCGTCACCGCTCCCGTCACCACGCCCGCCCCCGCCGCCGGCGTCCGAGCCCCGCCGTTCACCACGGCCGGTACGGGCCGGGATCCCCCATGCCGGGCCGCAGCCAGGTGTCGTAACTGGCCTGCCAGCCGCCGCCGGTGCGCCACTCGGCCAGCACCTGGTTGACCCAGGCGATCAGGTCGGTGTCGTTCTTGTTCATGCCGACGCCCATGTACGTGGGCAGGAAGGGCTCGCCGGCCAGCTCCATGGTCTGGTCCTGGGCGACCATCGCGGCGGCCAGCGAACTGTCCGACAGGGTGGCGTCCGCCTCGCCGAGTTCCATCAGCACCAGGCAATCCAACTGGTTGTCGGGCGTGACGACCGAGGCGGCCCCGTGCGGGTTCGCCTTCAACTCGCCGTGCGAGGAGGAGTTCAGCGCCGCGCAGACCCGCTTGCCGCCGAGCGCCTGCGCCACGCTGCCGGCGTGCGCGGCCTTCGGCGCCACCACCCGCTGGGAGACCCGGAAGTACGGCGCGGAGAAGGCGATCTGCTCCAGCCGCTCGCAGGTGATGGTCATCGCGCGGGCGATCAGGTCGATCGGCTGGGGCTGCTGCTGGAGCAGCTTGACCCGGTCGGCGGTGGCGACGGTCTTCAGCACCACCTTGTTCCCGTCACCGAGGACCGACTTGGCGACGGCGCGGGCCAGGTCGATGTCGAAGCCCTGGATCTTGCCGGTCTGGGAGTCCCGGTAGCCCCAGTTGTAGGCGCTCTGGTCGACGCCGACCACCAGGTAGCCGCGCTTGCGGATCTCCTGGATCTTCGCCCCGACCCGCTCCCCGGGCGGCAGCGACGCCCCGGTGTCGCAGTTCTCCGCCCCGACCGCCTCCGCCGCCGCCACCGCGTTCCGCGGTGCGCCCGCCGGCCCGACGGCGGGCGCGCCGCCCGCCCCGGCGGCGGAGCCGCCGGTGCCGAGCAGGCCCGCCAGCAGTGCCGCGGCCGCGAGCAGCGTTCCGGTCCTCGCCCTGCGCATCCTTCGCTCCCCCCGTTACCGGTACTCGGCCAGTCGGCGCCCGATGCCGCGCGCCGTCCCGCCGACCGCCAGCGCGGCCAGCAGCGCCGCCGCCACCGCCTGGACGGTCAACCCTCCGTCGACACCGCCCGCGGCGGCCTCGAACGCCGTCTGCTCGGCCTGCCCGGCCCGCTCCCAGCGCTGCCCGGCGGCGTTGAACGCGGCCTCGGCGGTGTCGTCCCGGCCCGGGGCGAGCGTCTTGCGCAGCGTCCCCTCGTAGTCGCCGGCCTCGTCGAGCTTCGCGGCGTCCGCGTGCCGCCGCTGCCACTCCTCGAACCACTGCCGCGCGTCGGCCAGTTGCGCCCCGGCCCGGCCGGGCGCCGCGGCCGACAGCCCGGCCACCGAGCCGGGGCCGCCGGCCGGGGCGGTCAGCGACTTCGCCAGCGCGTCCCAGCGCCCGTCGTACGCCTCGGTGGCGCCGCGCGAGACCAGGTTCAGGATCTCCGCGGTGTGCGCCTGCATCGCCTCCACCCGGACCCGGTTCAGCGCCCGCAGCGGGTCGATGCCCTGGGTGCGGGCCTGGTGCAGGCCGGTGCCGGCCGCCACCGTGCCGCCGGCCGTCCACACCAGCGCGGCCAGCACCGCGGCCGAAGCGGCCAGCAGGCCGGGGTTGAACACCCGGTTGGTGCGCCGGAACAGCACCACCTGGTAGCGGCCGAGCGCCGCCAGCGCCGAGGCGCCCAGCGCCAGCGCCGCCCACGGCACTGCGGCCGCCGCGTCGTAGTCGCCGTCGAGCGCGGCGGCCTCGGTGTCGGCGAGTCGCTGCGCGTTCGGCAGCACCGTCTGCTGCATGAAGTCCGAGGCGTAGCGCAGGTACGCCCCGCCGAGCGGCAGGCCCTCCCGGTTGATCGCCCGGGCGGTCTCCACCAGGCCCGCGTAGCGCGGCAGTTGGCGGCTCAGATCGGCCAGCCGGCGCTGCGCCTCGGTGGAGGCGCCGCTGCGCGCGGCGGCCTGCGGGATCAGCCGGGCGGCGGTCTCCAGGTCGTCCTGGTAGCGCTTGCGCAGCTCCGGCGGCTCGGCCGAGGCCATCAGGAAGCCGGCGGCGGCGGTGGCGTCGGCGTCCGCCAGCGAGCGGTACAACTCGGCCGCGTCCTGGCTGAGCGGCTCGCTGCGGGACGCCAACCGCCGGGCCGCGGCGGCCCGGTCCGCGGACTGCCAGGCCGCGACGGTGCCGAACAGCAGCACCAGCGCGACCAGCACGGCGCCCGCCGTGCGCAGCCGCCCCGGCGGGGTGCGGGCCGCCGTGCGCAGCCGCCCCAGCGGGCCGGAGAACCGGCCGGACGGCAGGGCGGCCGGCAGGGTCGCGGCCGGCTCGGGCGCGCGGCCCGGAGGCGGCGCGAGGACGCCCCCCTGTGGTGTCTGTGCGGCCACCGTTCCCCCTCGGCTCCACCGGCCCCGTCTCCGGGCAGTATCGCCACGCGCGGCGCCGCACCGGCCGGAGTTGGTCTGCTGTTCGCCCGGCGGTGACCGATCTGTGCCCGACCGGCGCGCACCCGCGCGCCCGGCATGCACCCGCGCGCCCGGCATGCACCCGCGCGCCCGGCGCGCGTCGGCCGGCCCCGTGCGCGCCCGGCTCGCGTCCGTCCGGCCCGGTCCCGGCCCCGGCCTCGGCCCGGTCCCGGCCCCGGCCTCGGCCCGGTCCCGGCCCCGGCCTCGGCCCGGTCCCGGCCCCGGCCTCGACCCGGTCCCGGCCCCGGCCTCGACCCGGCCCCGGCCCCGGTTCGACCGCTCGTCCGGCCGTCCCGCCGGGCGCCGTCGACGGCCCTCGTAAGCTGGGCGCCATGCGTCTGACCGGAACCGTCACCCCCGACCGCCCGCTGCTCGTCGTCGCCCTGCCCGAGGAGGCCGCGTACCTCGACGGCGACCTGCCGGTGCTACTGACCGGGATGGGCAAGCTCAACGCGGCGGCCGCGCTGGCCGCGCTGCTGGCCGGCGGCGAGCGGCCCGCCGCCGTCGTCAACCTGGGGACCGCGGGGGCGCTCCGGCCGGGGCTGGGCGGTACGCACGAGATCGGGCGGGTGCTCCAGCACGACCTGGACACCCCGCTGCTGGAGCGGCTCACCGGCCGTCCGATGGACGGCCCGATCGACCTCGGTCCGGCCGGCCCGGTGCTGGCCACCGGTGACCGCTTCGTCTCCGCCGACGCCGAACGCGACCTGCTGGCCCGCACCGCCGACCTGGTCGACATGGAGGGCTACGCGGTGGCCACCGTCGCCCGCCGGGCCCAGCTCCCCGTCCGGCTGGTCAAGCACGTCAGTGACGAGGCCGGCGACGGCGCGGTCCGCAGCTGGCGGGAGTCCGTCGACGACTGCGCCCGGCTGCTCGCCGACTGGGCCCGCACCCACCTCGGCTGAGCCCGGGAACGCCGGAGCGCCCGCCCGCACCGCCGTGCGGCGGTCGGACGGGCGCCCGGGGAAGCGGTCAGCTCTGGTACGGGTTGGCGCCCGGCGCCTGCTGCGGGTACTGGCCCGGGGCCGGCGGGTACTGCCCGGCCGGCTGCTGGGGCGGGTACGGGGCGGCGGCCGGCGCCTGCGGGTACTGGCCGGGGACGGGCGCGGCCGGGTACTGCGGCTGCGGGGCCTGGGGGGCCTGCGGGTACTGGCCGGGGACGCTCGGGGCGCCGCCGAGCAGGCCGTTGACGAAGGTGTCCATCTCGGCCCGCCACATGCGGTGGACGTTCAGCCGGGTCGGCTTCGGCTCGTTCGGGAGCTGGAAGCGCAGCGAGCTCCACAGGGTGTTGCGCCGCACGTCGCTGATCGAGGCGCGGGCCTGGTCCAGCGGGATCACGTACAGGACTTCCTGCGGGCGGTTGCTGATCCGGGAGGTGCGGTGGATGACGACCACCCGGTGGGTCAGCGTGACGAAGTAGTACTTGACCATCAGCTGACCGATGAGGCCCAGCACGCCGTTCGTCAGCCAGGGGCTCGGGCCCGTGATGGTCTGGATGGTGGCGACCGGACGGTCGTTGGGCTCGATCGCGGCGATCGCCTCGGCGACCTGCTGCTGAATCGTGGACTTGACGATCGCCATCTGGCGGGGCTCCCGGCTGTTCCAGCGCACGCCCCCGTCGGACGCGCCGTGAGCGCGCGACTCTAACAACCGGTTCGGAAGCGTTCAACGGACAGAACAGGCATCTCGGACGCCGGTGCCGGATTTTCACTCAACCGATACCCGGCCGGGGGCGCCCCGGCCGGGTGACGCTCCGTCACCCGCGGGCCGGTGGTTCCGCGCGAGCAGGTGCCGGGCCAGGACGTCGAGCGCCTCGGTGACCTCGGCGAGCAGCGCGGGGTCGGGCTCCGGGCCGAGCGCGGCGGCGAGCGCGGCGTCGACGCCGGCGGCGCGGACGGCGGCGACCCGGGCGGAGGGGCGTTCGGCGGGGCGGACCAGGGTGCGCCGCCGGTCGGCCGGGTCCGGTTCGGTGCGCACCGCGCCGGCCTCCTTGAGGCGGGCCACCGCCGCGGAGATCTGGCTTTGCGGGAGCCCGGTGCGGGCGGCGGTCTCGCCGACGGTGGTGCCGGGGTGGGCGCTGATGTCGCTGGCCGCGATCAGCGTGTTGCGGGTGCTGCCGGGGTGGCGGCCGCCGCCGGGGGGCTCGGGCAGGGCGTCCTCGCCGATCTTCATCAGGGCGCGGCCGAGCAGGAACAGTTCGACTCCATCCACGGCCCCGATGCTACATCGAACTAGATGTATCTATCTTGATGTATCCAGTTCGATGGATTAGCATGGTGGAAGAGCGGCGGACCGACCGCCGCGGAGGGGGATTCCGATGTCCGTCACCGGCACGCTCGCCGTCCCCGGCGCCGTCCTGCACCACCGCACCGAGGGCACCGGCCCGCTGCTGCTGATCGCGCAGAGCGGCGAGGGCGACGCCGACCGCACCGTCGACCTCGTCCCGTACCTGGCCGACACCCACACCGTGCTCACCTACGACCGGCGCGGCCTGTCCCGCAGCCGCCTCGACCACCCCGAGCGGGGCACGAGCCTGGCCGAGCACGCCGACGACGTCCGGCGGCTGCTGGAGGCGGTCGCCGACGGGCCCGCGCTGATGCTCGGCTGCAGCTTCGGCGCGGTGATCGGCCTGCACGTCGCCGCCCGGCAGCCCGCGCTGCTGCGCACCCTGGTCGCCCACGAGCCCGTCGCCCCCGGCCTGCTGCCCCCCGCCGAGGCCGCCCGGCACCGGCACGAACTCGTCGCCCTCCAGGAGCTGTACGGGCGCGCGGGCCTGGCCGCGGTCCTCCCCGAGATGGCCCGGGTGCTCGGCATCGACCCGGCCGCGGCCGACGCCGAACCCGGCCTCACCCCGCAGCCGCTCGACGCCCGCCGGGCGGCCGGCTTCGACCGCTTTGTCCGGTACGACTTCACCGCCGTGGTCGAGGACGTCCTGGACCTCGCCGCCGTCCGGGCCGCCACCACCCGGATCGTCCCCGCCGTCGGTCGCACCACCCCGCCCGCCGTGTTCGACCGCCGCTGCGCCCAGGCCCTCGGCGCCCTGCTCGGCACCCCGGTCCAGGTGCTGCCCGGCGGCCACAACGGCAACACCAGCCACCCCCGGGCCTGGGCCGCCCGGCTCAAGGAGATCTTCGCGCAGGCGGATTGACCCCGCCCGGCCGCCCCGTCCCGCCCGGCCGTCCCGCCCCGCCGTCCCGCCCCGCCCGACCGGGCCGCGCGCGCCCTCGGACGTCCCGCCGCCGGACGGTCCCCACCGCCACCAGCGGCGAGCAGACCGCCCGACCGGTCGGCACCGGCCAGGCGGTGCCGACCGCCGGCTCGTACCGCCCCGTCGTCGCGGTGGTGTGCGGGTTGAGCGCCGGGCGCCGGGTGGCCTTCAGCGGCAGGTGGTCGCCGATCTGCTTCGGCAGTTCGCAATGGTCCCCGCCGGACACCACGGGCAGCAGGAACGGCAGCCCCACCGGGGCCGAGACGGTGGCGGTCGAGTGCCGCAGCAGCGCCCCGGAGACCATGCCGACCAGCGCGGACCGGGACCACCGGGGCGTACCCGGCGACCGGCGTCCAGGTTGATCACCACGGCGGTCGGCGCGGCCGGCGGCAGCACTCGGTAGGGGGAGCGCGGCGAGCACGCCCGGATCCACTCGGTGGCGACCAGGTCCCGCAGCCGGGACGCGGTTCCTCGTTCACCGGGATCCCCTCCCGTCGTCGCGCGGTGCTCGGCCGTGGCCGTCGGTCAGCTTCACGAAGACCTGCTCCAGCGCGGAGGCCGCCGCCCGCCTCACCACCAGCGCCGCCACCGCGAAGGCCCACGTGGCCCGCCTGTGCGCCGAACCGGACGCCCGCGACCGGGTCCACCTGGTGATCCTCGCCCACCGGGCCGGGCTGGTCACACCCTGACGCCCGGTCGGCCCGCCACGTGCCGGGCCGGAACGGCGCGAGGCCCCCGCCTCGGGAGCAGGGGCCTCGTCCGGCAGTCCGTGGCGACGCGTCAGACCTCGCCGAACTCGCCGGTCGCCGCCGCGTCCACGAAGGACGTCCAGCTGGCGGGGGTGAACTCCAGGCGCGGCCCGCTCGGGTCCTTGGAGTCCCGGACGGGGACGGTGCCGGGGATGTTGACGGCGATCTCCACGCAGGCGCCGCCGTTGTTGCTGTAGCTGGACTTGAACCACTGGGGGTCGGTCACTGCAGTTCCTCTCGCACCTTGCTGATCAGCGCCCGGGATGCCGCCTGTGTCAGCGCCTCTACCTGGAGATGATGGTAGGCGCTGAGCAGGGGATGGACGGCTGCCGGATCGCGTTCGAACAGCCCCTCCTGGGCGGCCTCGCTGTAGGCCGCCACGGAGTGGTCCGGGAGCCGGAGGAGGTGGACCGGCAGATCCAGGCTCCGGCTCGCACCCATGGAGTACGGCGCGATCTGGAGCGTCACGTTCGGCAGGGCGGCGACTTCGAGCAGGCGGTCGAGTTGGGCCACCATGGCTTCGGGTCCGCCGACCGGGCGCCGGATGCAGCTCTCGTCGAGGACCACGTACAGCTGAGGGGGCACCGGCTCCCGGGTGAGCAGTTTCTGACGGTTGGCCAGGACCTGAAGCCGTTCGTCTCCCTGGGCCTCGGTGATGGCCCCCCGGCCCACGGAGGCGGCCACCAACTCGGCCGCGTACGCGGAGGTCTGGAGCAGGCCCGGAATGATGCCGATTTCGAAAACCCGCACCTCGACTGCCTTCGCTTCGAAGGTCATGTAATGGCTGAACCCTCGCAACAGGCTGCTCGTGCGCACGTCCAGGAAGAGGTTCGAGAACTTCTTCCCGGCTTCGAGTACCTGGTCGAATTTGCGGGCAAGCGGCAAAGTCGGCGGTTTGCGGCCGGTTTCCACGGCCGAGATGTGCCCCGGCGAGTAACCGGCACGTGCGGCCAGCTGGCTCTGCGAGATCCCCAACTCCTCACGAGTGCGCCGGAGTTCGGCGCCGAAGGCGTCACGCGGGGAAGCCTCGGGCGTCAGCGGCTTGATGTTCAACGCGCCCCCATTCTTGCGGGTTTGCAAACTTGAAGACCGGTCCAGCCTACGGGACAGTCGGTGCTCCCGGTAGCGGAACGGCTACCGAGAGGAGTCGATGCCATGCTCTGCCACTCCCCGTCAGCCCCGCGCGACCCGGATCGGCAGGCTGATGTCGCCCCCCGTCGGGCCGTCCAGCTCCCTCCCCGCACCGCCACCCGCGAGGTTCACCGCCATGCCTGACCACCAACACGAAAGCCGGGCCGCCAGGTTGACGATCCGGGTCTACCGGGTGCGGCCCGACGGGGCCCGGGTGCAGGTCTCCTCCTGCTTCTCGGACGAAGAGGAGATCCCGCCCCTGGTCTCGGCGCTGACCTGGCCGGCCTGCACCTGCCCGCGCTGCGCCGCCACCGTGGACGCGGCCTGAACGCGTTCCGCCACATCGAAGACGAAGGGGAGTACGTGCTGTACACCGGTCAGCCGTTGGCGGCCAGTGAGGTCCTGCAACGGTTCCTGCGCGGCGGGTTCACCGACTCCGAGCGGGCGGCGGACTCGCTGGAGCTGGCGTTCCGGGCCGCCCGCCTCGACCCGCCGCCCGGCCTCTCGCCCGTCTACCGCCCCGACGTCCCGCCGGAGGCCGCCGGTCTCGCGCTGGGGTGCGCCGGGCTGCCGTGGGCACAGAAGCTCGCCGAGTCGCTGCTCGAACTCGCGCTGCTGCGCGGCGAGTTCCCCGCCACCGTCCGAACGGCCTTGCCCGAGCCGGGCCCCGAAGGCCGCCCTGCCCTGGGGGCCGCCTCGTGAGCGACGCGCTGCGGCAACGCGCCTGGGAGATCGCCGAACGGCTCGTCAAGGCCGGTGGCGAGGAGGCCCGGCTGACCGCCGTCCCCGGCGGCTACCGGGTGGAACTCGACATCGCCCGCCCCCACGGCACCGACGACCACCGGGCCGTCCTGGACGCCCTCGCCCTCGGCGACCGCTGGGGACACACCTACTCCCCGCCCTCCCGCAACCACGGCACCGCCCGCGAGACCGTCTGGAGCGAGATCCACGCGGCCGAGCGCCCGCCCGGCTGAGCGCCCGCCCGACAGCGGCCGGACCGACGGGCGGGGCCGGCCACCGTACGGCACGTGACGCTCGACCACGCGCGCGGTGCCGGGTGCGGCGCGGTCGCCGCCGGAGCCGGTCAACGTCCGCGGTGTCCTCCCTCTCCTCCGGGGCGTCCGGGTCGACCGGACGCCCCGCCAGGTGGTCGACGAGGAGGGCGGCCAATTCCCGCCCCGGCGTCAACGCTCCGGCGCCGGAACGCTCGTGCGGGTGAAACCCGTCCGAAGACCGCCCGGTCGGTCGTGCACGAAGACCACAATGGCGCTGCGCCCCGGGCGGAACGCCCGCGGTGCGCACCCACCCACGTCCCGGTGCCCGCGCGGCCGGGCCACGAGACAGGGCAGGCGGAACCATGGCGAACGGCACGGTACTGCTGGCAGTGCGGAACGACCCGCTGGGCGGCGGGGTGAGCGCCGAGCAACTGCGGCGGATCGGCAAGGAGTTGCAGAACCGCGGCCTGGAGCTGCGGTGGGCCCGCGACGCCCGGGACGCGGTGGCGACGCTGCAGGTCGAGGCGGGCCTGGCGGCCGCGGTGGTCGCCTGGGACCTGCCCCGCCCCTCGGACGGCGACGGAGGCAGCGGCGGTGGCGGTGGCGGCGAGGTGCTGGACCGGATCCGGCGCCGCTTCAAGGACCTGCCGGTCTTCCTGCTGATGGAGGACGGTTCCGACCACGACCTGGAGCACCTGCCGCTGTGGGTCTCCGAGGCCGTCGTCGGCTACGTCTGGCCGCTGGAGGACACGCCCGCGTTCATCGCCGGCCGGGTCGCGACCGCCGCCGCCACCTACCGCAGCGAGGTCCTGCCGCCGTTCTTCCGCGCCCTGCGGCGCTTCGACGACGCCCACGAGTACTCCTGGCACACCCCGGCCCACTCCGGCGGCGTGGCGTTCCTGAAGTCGGCGGCCGGGCGGGCGTTCTTCGACTACTACGGCGAGCAGCTGTTCCGCACCGACCTGTCGATCTCGGTCGGCGAGCTCGGCTCGCTGTACGAGCACAGCGGCCCGATCGGTGCGGCCGAGCGCAACGCCGCCCGGGTGTTCGGCGCCGAGCGCAGCTACTTCGTCCTGCACGGCGACTCCACCTGCAACCGGATGGTCGGCCACTACAGCGTCACCGCCGACGAGATCGCCCTGGTCGACCGCAACTGCCACAAGTCCGTCCTGCACGGCCTGGTGCTGACCGGCGCCCGCCCGGTCTACCTGGTGCCGACCCGCAACGGCTACGGGCTGGCCGGCCCGCTGCCGCCCGCCGAGGTCGACGCGGCGGCCGTCGCGGCCCGGATCGCCGCCAACCCGCTGTCCGCCGGCGCGCTCTCGCCCGAGCCGCAGTACGCCGTGGTCACCAACTCCACCTACGACGGGCTCTGCTACGACACCCCCGCGCTGGCCCGGATGCTCGCGCCCAGCACCCCGCGCCTGCACTTCGACGAGGCGTGGTTCGCCTACGCCCGCTTCCACCCGCTGTACGAGGGCCGCTACGGCATGGCGGTCGGCCCGGACACCCTGCCTGGCCCCGAGCGGCCCACCGTGTTCGCCACCCACTCCACCCACAAGCTGCTCGCCGCGCTGTCGCAGTGCGCCATGGTGCACGTCCGTCCCGCGTCCCGGGCCCCGGTGGAGCACGACCGCTTCAACGAGGCGTTCATGATGCACGGCACCACCTCGGCGTTCTACCCGGCGATCGCCTCCCTCGACGTGGCGACCGCCATGATGGACGGGCCGCAGGGCCGCTGGCTGATCGACGAGGCGGTCACCGAGGCCGTCCGCTTCCGGCAGGCCGTGGTGCGCACCGCCCGCCGGATCTCCGCCGCCGGCGACCGCCCGGACTGGTTCTTCGGCGTCTGGCAGCCCGAGACGGTCACCGACCCGGTCACCGGCGTCCGGACGGACTTCGCGGACGCGCCGGTCGCCCTGCTCGCGGGCGAGCCGTCCTGCTGGCGGCTCGAACCGGGCGCCGCCTGGCACGGCTTCGACGGCCTGACCGACGGCTACTGCCTGCTCGACCCGGTCAAGGTCACCCTCACCTGTCCCGGCGTCACCGCCGCCGGCGGCACCGAGCCGTGGGGCGTCCCGGCCCGGGTGCTGACCGAGTACCTCGCCGGCCGCGGCATCGTGGTGGAGAAGACCGACAGCTACAGCACCCTCGTGCTGTTCTCGATGGGCATCACCAAGGGCAAGTGGGGCACCCTGATGGACGCCCTGATGGACTTCAAGGCGCTCTACGACGAGGACGCGCCCCTCGCCCGGGTGCTGCCCGCCCTGGTCGAGCGGCACCCGCGCCGCTACCAGGGCGTCAGCCTGCGCGAACTGTGCGCGCGGATGCACCGGCACCTCGCCGACGGCGCGTTCGTCCAGGCCCTCGACGAGGCGTTCCGGCACCCGCCGCGGCCCGTCCACCCGCCCCGGTACTGCTACCAGCGGCTGGTGCGCGGCGGCACCGAACGCGTCCGCCTCGCCGACGCCGCGCACCGGACGGCGGCCGCGATGGTCACCGTCACCCCGCCGGGCATCCCGGTGCTGATGCCGGGCGAGTCCCTCGGCGCCCCCGACGGCCCGCTGCTGCGCTACCTGACCGCCCTGGAGTCCTTCGACCGGGCCTTCCCCGGCTTCGGCAGCGAGGCCCACGGCGTGGTCACCGACCCCGACACCGGCGACTACCTGGTCGAGTGCCTCCGCCCGGACGCCTGACCACCCGTCACGCCCGCCGCGCCCACCGACGGCGCACCGCCCGGCCGGGCGCGGACGCCCGGGGAGAACGGGAACCGCCGGCGGGAGCGGTCGAGGCGTGTGCGGTGCCCCGGCCGCTCCCTCCGGCGGTCCCTCCGGCGGGCCCTCCGGCGGCCGGCCGTCAGGCCGCTATCGGCCGGGCCGTCGGGTACGCCTCGCGCAGCCGGCGGTGCGCCCCGGGGGCGGCGCCCAGGTGGTCCAGGCCGAGCAGGGCGGCGCCCAGCACCGGCGGGGCGACGACCACCCGGGGTTCGGCGAGCGGCGCGTCGGCGGCCAGCCGCGCGGTCAGGTTGTCCAGCAGCAGCGGCTGCCGGGAGGCCAGTACGCCGCCGCCGAGCACCACCGGCACCGGCTGCTCCAGCAGGTCCAGCCTGGTCAGCGCGATCACGGCGAGCCGGGCCACCTCGTCGGCCTGCCGGTCGATCAGGCCGAGCGCGACCGCGTCGCCCGCCTCGCCGGCCGCGAACAGCACCTGGGCGACCTCGTGCAGCCGGGCCCGGTCGATCCGGCCCAGGTGCACCGCCTCGGCGACCGCGTTGGCGCCCTCCAGCCCGAAGCGGGCGCCGATCATCGGGGAGAGCAGGGTGGGGCCGCCGCGGCCGTCCTCGGCGCGGGCCGCGTGCCACATCGCCTCCTCGGCGAGCCCGCCGCCGCCGCCCCAGTCGCCGGTCAGCCGGCCGAGCGCGGGCCAGCGGGCGGTGCGCCCGTCGGGCCGCAGTCCGACGCAGTTGATGCCCGCGCCGCAGACCACCGCGACGCCCAGCGGCCCGTCGGTGCCGGCCCGCAGCAGGCCGAAGGTGTCGTTGGCGACGTGCACCGACGGCGCCCAGCCGTGGGCGGCGATCGCCGCGTGCAGCTGCTCCTCCTCCACCGGCAGGTCGGCGTTGGCCAGGCAGGCGCTGACGTGGTCGGTCAGCGGCCGCCCGCCGGGCCGCCGGTCGGCGCCGGCCTGCCGGGCCAGCTCGTCGACCAGCGGGGCGAGCGCGGCGACGGCCGCCGTCGCGCCGGCGGTCTGCGGCTGGAAGCCGCCGCCGCGGGCGGTGGCCAGGACGGTGCCGTCGGCGCCGACCAGGGCCAGGTCGGTCTTGCTGTTGCCGGCGTCGATGGCGAGGACGCCGGGCAGGAGTGCGGAGTGGCTCATCGGCCGGTCCCCCCGTGGTGGTGCCGGGTGCTGGTGCGGTGGTGCACGGTCATCGTGCCGTCACGCCCAGCTCAGGTGGTCGCGGTTGTGCGCCAGCAGCCGGTCGGTGAGCTGGTCGGCGAGCTCGATCTGGCCGACCAGCGGGTGGGCGAGCAGTGCGTCGAAGACCCGGTCCCGGCCGCCGCGCAGCGCGGCGTCCAGCGCCAGGTGCTCGTACGCGGTGACGTTGGCGATCAGCCCCGCGTACAGCGGTTCGACCGGGCGCTGCGGCAGCGGGCGGACGCCGGTGGAGTCGACCTCGGCCGGGACTTCGATCACCGCGTCGTCGGGCAGGAACGGCAGCACGCCGTCGTTGCGGGCGTTGACCACCTGGACGGTGGTGCGGCCGTCGGTGCCCAGCAGCGAGGCGATCAGCTGCACCGCGGCCTCGGAGTAGAACGCGCCGCCGCGCTTGCCGAGCAGTTCGGGCTTGGTGTCCAGGGCCGGGTCGGCGTACATCTCCAGCAGCTGCTTCTCGATCGCGGCGACCTCGGCGGCCCGGGAGCCCTTGACCTTCAGCTCCTCCACCACGGCGTCGTGCTGGTAGAAGTACCGCAGGTAGTACGAGGGGACGACGCCGAGCCGGCTGATCACCGGCAGCGGCAGGTGCAGGTCGGCGGCGATCGCCTCGCCGTGCTCGGCGAGCAGCCGCGGCAGCACCTCGCGGCCGCCGGCCGCGCCGGGGGAGTCGAGCAGGGTGACGCCGCGCTCCCAGGTGAGGTGGTTCAGGCCGACGTGGTCCAGGCGCACCAGCTCCGGGTCGACGCCCAGGTGGGCGGCGAACTTGCGCTGGAAGCCGATCGCCACGTTGCACAGGCCGACGGCCTTGTGGCCGGCGGTCTGCAGGGCGCGGGTGACGATGCCGACCGGGTTGGTGAAGTCGACGATCCAGGCGTCCGGGTTGGTGCGGCGGACCTGCTCGGCGATGTCCAGCACCACCGGGACGGTGCGCAGCGCCTTGGCGAGGCCGCCCGCGCCGGTGGTCTCCTGGCCGACGCAGCCGCACTCCAGCGGCCAGGTCTCGTCCTTGTCGCGGGCGGCCTGCCCGCCGACGCGCAGCTGCAGCAGCACCGCGTCGGCGTCCCGGACGCCCTCGGTGACGTCGGTGGCGGTGGTGACGGTGGCGCCGTGGCCCTGCTTGGCGAAGATCCGGCGGGCCAGCGCGGCGATCAGCTCCAGGCGGTCGGCCGCCGGGTCGATCAGCACCAGTTCGCCGATCGGCAGGGTGTCGCGCAGCCGCGCGAACCCGTCGATCAACTCCGGCGTGTAGGTGGAACCGCCGCCGACGATTGCCAACTTCAGTGCGGACATCAGCCCTTGACCCCTGTCAGTGTGACGCCCTCGACGAAGGCGCGTTGTGCGAAGAAGAACAGAACGATCACCGGCGCCAGCACCAGCAGCGTCGCCGCCATGGTGAGGTTCCAGTTGGTGTGGTGGGCGCCCTTGAAGGACTCCAGCCCGTAGCTGAGCGTCCAGGCGTCCGGGTTCTCGGAGGCGTAGATCTGCGGTCCGAAGTAGTCGTTCCAGCAGGAGAAGAACTGGAACAGCGCGACGGCGGCGATCGCGGGCTTCGCCATCGGCAGCACCACCCGCAGCAGGGTGCGCAGTTCGCCGCAGCCGTCGATCCGGGCGGCCTCCACGTACTCCTTGGGGATGGTCAGCAGGAACTGGCGCAGCAGGAAGATCGTGAACGCGTCGCCGAACGCCATCGGGATGATCAGCGGCCACAGCGAGCCGGTCAGGTGCAGCTGCTTGGCCCAGAACAGGTACATCGGGACGACGGTGACCTGCGGCGGCAGCATCATCATCGCCACCACCGCCATCAGGGCGAGGTTCCGGCCCCGGAAGCGGAACTTGGCGAGCGCGTACGCCACCGGCAGGCTGGAGACCACCGTCAGCACGGTGCCCAGGGTCGCGTACAGCAGGGTGTTGCGCCACCAGGTGAGGAAGCCGGGGGTGTGCCACACCTTGCCGTAGTTCGACCACTGCCAGTGCTGCGGCCACAGGTCGGAGGTGAGGGCCTGGTGGTCCGTCATCACCGAGGTGAGGAACACGAAGACGAACGGCAGCAGGAAGAACAGCGCGGCGGCGACCGCGGTGGAGTGCACCGCGACCCAGTGCAGGGCGGCGCGGCGGCGGGCGGCCCGGGCCGTGCCGGCCGGGGTGGGCAGCGGGCGGCGGCGGGGGAGGGTGGGAGCGAGTGCCATGGGTTAGTCCTCCGCCAGGAAACCGGACTTGCGGCGCAGCAGGACGCCGGTGAACGCCATCGAGAGGGCGAACAGGATGACGGCGACGACGCAGGCCGAGCCGGTGTCGAAGCGCTGGAAGCCGAGGCTGTAGACCATCTGCGGCAGCGTCCAGGTGGAGCCGTGCGGGTAGCCGGGTTCGAACTGCTGCCCGGAGCCGCCGATCACGCCGGAGGCCACCTTCCCGGCGACGATCGCCTGGGTGTAGTACTGCATGGCCTGGATCACGCCGGTGACCACGGCGAACACCACGATCGGCGAGATGTTCGGCAGGGTGACGTACCGGAAGCGCTGGAAGCTCCCGGCGCCGTCGAGCTCGGCGGCCTCGTACTGCTCGGCCGGGACGTCCAGCAGCGCCGCCATGAAGATCACCATCAGGTCGCCGATGCCCCACATCGCCAGCAGCGTCAGGGCGGGCTTCGACCAGGACGGGTCGGTGAACCAGCCCGGCTGCGGCAGGCCCAGCTCGCCCAGCAGGTGGTTGACCGGCCCGGTGCCCGGGTTCAGCAGGAACGCGAAGGCCATCGTCGCGGCCACCGGCGGTGCCAGGTACGGCAGGTAGAAGGCGGTGCGGAAGAAGCCGGAGCCGGACTTCACCTTGGTGACCAGCATCCCGATGCCGAGGCCGAACAGCACCCGCAGCGAGACCATCACCACGACCAGCCACAGCGTGTTGCCCAGGCCCTGCCAGAAGAACGGGTACTTGGTGAAGACGTAGTCCCAGTTCTGCAGGCCGGCGAAGGTCGGGGCGGCGAACCCGTCGTAGTGCATGAACGAGAAGTAGACCGTCGAGACCAGCGGGTACAGGAAGAAGACGCCGAAGCCGACCAGCCACGGGGAGAGGAAGGCCAGGGTCCTGGCCCGCTCCCGCCGGCGCTTGCGGCGCAGCGCCGGCGGGAGGGCGGAGTTCACGAGCGCCATGTCACTTCGCCTGGGTGACGGCGTCGTCGATCTCCTTGGCGGTGGCCGTCAGGCCCGCCCTGAGGTCGGTCTGCTTGCCGGACTCCACCTCGAAGCTGAGGTTCTGCAGCGACACCTGGTAGGCGCCGCCGTTGACGCTCGCCGGGGTGGTGGAGGAGTGCGGGTTCTTGGCGATGTCGACGAAGGTGCGGAAGTTCGGGTCCGCGTCCAGCTTCGGGGAGTCCAGCGCGGCGAGGGTGCTGGGCACGTTGTGGATCGCGTTGGCGAAGGAGACCACCGCGTCGGTGTCGGTGGTCAGGTACTTGACGAAGGTCCAGGCGGCGGTCTGCTTCTTGGAGCCGTTGGCGATGCCGACGATGGTGCCGGTCTGGTAGCCGCGCCCGTACGTCGCCGCCTGGTCGTCCGGCACCGGGAACGGCGCGGTGGCCCACTCGAAGCCGGGCCGGTCCTCGGCCAGCGAGGCGGTGCGCCACTCGCCGTCCAGGCTCATCGCCACCTGCCCGGTGGTGAACGGGTTCTTCGCGCTGAACTCGTCGCCGAAGGACGTCCGGTACTTCTCCAGCTTCTCGAACCCGCCCAGCCGGTCGACCAGTTGCTTCTGCCAGCTCAGCGCGGCGGCCACGGTCGGGTCGGTGGCGACGTTCGACTTGCCGTCCGGGCCGAAGTAGGTGCTGCCGTACTGGCCGAGGTAGTGCGCGATCGCCGTCTCGTAGCCGTGGTAGTTCGGCATGAAGCCCAGCTGCTTGTACGAGTCGCCGTCGGCGATCGTCAGCTTCGCGGCGTCCTCGGCGAACTCGCTGAAGGTCTTCGGCGGCGCGGTGATCCCGGCCGCCGCGAACGCGGTCTTGTTCCAGTACAGCCCGTACGCGTCGCCGAGCAGCGGCAGCGCGCACTGGTCGCCCTGGTACTGGCTGTACGTGAGCATCGCGCTCGGGAAGGTCTTCGCCGGGTCGACGCCGTCCTTCTCCAGCATCGGCCCGAGGTCGGCCCACACGTGCGAGGCGCAGAACTTGCCCACGTTGTCGGTGGAGAACGAGGACACCACGTCCGGCGCGTCCGGGCCGCCCGCGCGCAGCGCCTGCTCGGCCTTGTCGTCGGCGATGTTGCCGACCACCTTGACGTGGATGTTCGGGTGCAGCTTCTCGAAGGCGGCGACGTTGTCGTTGATCGCCTTCACCTCGTTGTCCTGGCTCCAGCCGTGCCAGAAGGTGATCGTCACGTCCTGGCCGGACGCCGAACCGTCCTGCCCGCCACCGGAGCCGGTTCCGGTGCAGGCGGAGGCCAGCAGCGCCGTGCAGACGGCGGCGGTGAGCGCGGCCAGCGGGCGGCGGGCGAGCGGGGATCTGCGGGGCGTGTTCACGGGAATTGCACTCCTGGGAGGGTACGGGGGCAGGGCGGCATGGCCCGGCGGCCCGGCGGGGGACGGGGAGTGGGTGCGAACGTCGGGTCGGTGCGGGGTCGTCGGTGCGGGGTCGGTGCCGGTCCGTGCCGGGTCAGCGCGTGCTGAACAGGACGTCCCGGGTGCTCGCCAGCGCGCGTTGCAGCGCGCCGGTCAGGACGGGCGACCCGGGCACGGCGGACAGCCGCACCTCGGGCCGCGGGATGGACATCCGGCCCAGGGCCTCCTGGACCAGCTCCCGCAGGCGCTCCCCGCCCGCGGTCGGCGTGCCCCCGGAGAGCACCACCAGCTCCGGGTCCACCACCGAGGCGATCACCGCCAGCCCGACCGCCAGCCGTTCGGCCAGCTCGGTCAGGAAGGCCTCGCCCTCGGCGGTGCCCAGGGCCCGGGCCACCGCCTGCGCGGCGTCGGCGCCGCGCAGCCCGTGCCGGCGGGCCAGCGCCAGCACGGCCGGCTCGCCCGCCAGGTCCTGGAACCCGCCGGTCACCTTCCGGCGGGAGTTCAACGACACCGGGGCGTCCGGCACCGGCATGTAGCCGACCTCGCCCGCGCCCCCGGTGAAACCCCGGTGCAGCCGGCCCGCGAGCACGATCGCGGCGCCGATGCCCTCCTCGGCCCACAGCAGCACGAAGTCCTCGCACCCCGCCGCCGCCCCGCCGGCCTGCTCCGCCACCGCGGCCAGGTTCACGTCGTTCTCGATCGACACCGGCGCGCCCAGCGCCAGCTCCAACTCCTCCACCAGCCGCGGCGAGTGCCAGCCCGGCAGGTGCGAGGCGTAGCGCAGCTTCCCGGTCACCGGGTCGGGCGCGCCGCCGATCCCGATCACCACCTCGCGCAGCGCCCCCGGGGCGAGCTGCGCCCGGCGCGCCGTCTCCGCGACGGCCTCCGCGACCCGCTCCACCGTCTCCGCGGCCGGCCAGCCCTTGGTCGGCACCCGGTGCTCGGCCAGCGTCGTCCCGGTGATGTCCGCGACCGCGACCCGCACCGCCGTGCTCGTCACGTCCACCCCTGCGACGTGGCCGGCGGCCGGATTCACCTGGTAGAGCTGGGCGTTGGGACCGGGCCCGCCGGCGGTGGTGCCGACCGGCACCACCAGCCCCACCGCCTCCAGCCGGGCCAGCAGTTGCGAGGCGGTCGGCTTCGAGAGCCCGGTCAGGCTCCCGATCTGGGTGCGGGAGAGCGGGCCGTTGGCGAGCAGCAGCTCCAGCGCGGCGCGGTCGTTGATGGCCCGCAGCAGGCTCGGCGTACCGGCCAGCGGGGAACGGGGCGTCTTTCGGGTGGTCACGGCCCGATCCTCCTCTGCGTGCGCCGTTGCGGCCAACTGTTAGGAAAGTTTCCAATCGCGAGGCGCAGATGTCAACGGTACGTGGCGAGTTCGTCGGAACGGCGTGCGGGTGGCACGGCGAGGGCCGGGAGCGCGCACCCGCGCTCCCGGCCCTCGCCGTCCGTCCGCCGCGGTCACCAGGGCAGCGGACCGTCCTCGTCGAAGAAGGCGCCGCTGGGCCCGCCGTCGGGCAGCGTGGCCAGCCGGACGGCGACCCGCGCGCCCTGCGCGGGGCTGCGGGTGCCCCGGTGGCCGTTCAGGTCGGTGTCGCAGTAACCGGGGCAGCCCAGGTTGACCAGGACGCCGGTGCCGCGCAGCTCCTTGGCGTACTGCACGGTCACCGCGTTCAGGAAGGTCTTGGACGGCGCGTAGGCCACCGCGATCGGGCCGGTCCCGGCGTCCGGGTCGGACTGCCGGGTCAGTGAGCCCACCACGCTGGACATGTTGACGATCCGCGGCGACGCCGAGCGGCGCAGCAGCGGCAGCACCGCGTTGGTCACCCGGATCACCCCCAGCACGTTGGTCTCCATCACCAGCCGGACCTGCGCCAGGTCGACGACGGTCGGCTCCTGCGGGGCGGCCCCGGTCACCGCCGCGTTGTTGACCAGCACGTCCAGCCGCCCGAACCGGTCGGCGAGCAGGTCCGCCGCGGCCGCCGCCGAGGCGTCGTCGGTGACGTCCAGCGGCACCCCGAAAGCGTCCGCGCCGCCCGCCCGCAGCGCCTCGACGGCCGCCGCGCGCCGCCCCTCGTCGCGGGCCCCGACCCCGACCCGCCAGCCCAGCGCGCCGAGGCCCGCCGCGATCTCGTACCCGATCCCCTTGTTCGCGCCGGTGACCAGCGCGATCGTCTTCTCGTCCATACCGCCATGCTCGGGCCGGGCCCGCCCCGGTGACCAGGACCGATCCGGTGCACCGGCGATACCCGGCGGGTATCGCCGTAGGCTGGGCGGATGGAGACCCGGGAACTGCGGTACTTCGTCGCCGTCGCCGAGGAGTTGAACTTCGGACGGGCGGCCCGGCGGCTCGGCATGGCCCAGCCCCCGCTGTCACGGGCGATCGCCCGGCTGGAACGGCGCCTGGGCACCGAACTGCTGGTGCGCGACAGCCACGGCGCGGCGCTGACCGGCGCCGGCCGGGTGCTGCTGCGCGAGGCCCGCACCGCCCTGGACGCGGTCGCGGCCGCCGAGGCCCGCACCCGCCGGGCCGGCCGGCCGGCCCTGGTGCTGGCGGCGAAGGCCGGGGCGTCCACCGAACTGCTGGCGAAACTGCTGGCCGCCTACGCCGCCGAACCCGGATCGGTGCCGGTGGACGTGCGGCTGTGCCAGTACGGCGAACAGGGCGTCCTGCTGCGGCGCGGCGAGGCCGACGCGGCGCTGCTGCACCTGCCGTTCGACTCCGTCACCGGCCTGGACACCGAGGAACTGCACACCGAGGGCCAGGTCGCCCTGCTGCCCGCCGGACACCCGCTGACCGCCCGCCGCGAACTGCGCCTCGCCGACCTGGCCGACCTGCCGGACCTGCCCGCCCCCCGCTACCCGCGCCCGGACGGCACCCACCCCGACGGCCCGGGCCCGGCGATCCGCGACCACGCCCAGCTCTACCAGCTGATCGCCCTCGGCCGGACGTGCGCCGTCCTGCCCGACTCCTGCCGCACCCAGCTCCGCGACGACGTGGCCGCCGTCCCCGTCCCGGACGCCCCCCGGGTCACCACCCTCCTCGCCTGGCCCCCCGACAGCCGCTCCCGCCCGCTGGCCGACCTGCTGCGGGCGGCGGCGGGCCGCTGATCAGTTCTGGGTCGGGATCGGCTTGGCCGCCAGCGAGCGGGCCGAGCCGGGGTCGGCCAGGGCGGACGGCGGCAGCACCTCGGGGGCGGCGGGCTGGGCCGGGACGGAGGCGGCGGTCTCCTCCTTCAGCCTGACGCCGGCCAGGTCGAAGGCGGCCTTCAGGCGCAGCCGCAGGGCCCGCGCGACCTGGGCGGACTTGCCGGGCGTGCAGCGGGCCTCGATCCGCAGCTGCACGGAGTCGACCGAGACCGACTCGACGCCCAGCACCTTGACCCGGCCCCAGATCAGCTCGTCGTACGGGCTCTCCTTGGCGAGCTGCTCGGCGGCCTCGACGACCAGGGCCTCGACCCGCTCCAGGTCCTCCTTGTAGCCGACCTGGACGTCGACGGTGGCGGTTCCCCAGCCCTGGCTCATGTTGGCGATCCGCTTCACCTCGCCGTTGCGGATGTACCAGATCTCGCCGGCCGAGCCGCGCAGCTTGGTGACCCGCAGGCCGACCTCCAGCACGGTGCCGGTGGCCACGCCGGTGTCGATCTCGTCGCCGACGCCGTACTGGTCCTCCATGATCATGAAGACGCCGGAGAGGAAGTCGGTGACCAGGTTGCGGGCGCCGAAGCCGATCGCCACACCGGCCACACCGGCGGAGGCCAGCAGCGGGGCCAGGTCGACGCCGAGCACCGACAGGGCCATCAGCGAGGCGGTGCCCAGGATGGTGAAGGAGGCCACCGAGCGCAGCACCGAGCCGATCGCCTCGGAGCGCTGCTGCCGCCGCTCGGTGTTGACCACGCCGCTGTTGGCCAGCAGGCCGCCGAGCACCCCGTGGTCGTTGTCCGCCTCCGGGGGCCGCCCCATCCGGGTCACCAGCTGGTGGATCACCTTGCGGACCACGGCCCGCAGCACCAGGGCCAGCCCGAGGATGAAGACGATCCGCAGCCCGTCCACCACCCAGCCCTGCCAGTTCTCGTCCAGCCATCCGGCCGCCTGCCGGGTGGTGTCGGTCACATCGGCGGCGCTGGTGGGCAGGGTGAACGTCGGCGCGGTGCTGTCGGCAGCGGAATCGGCGAGCATCGCCCCACTGTAGCGAGCCCGTTCACCCGCTCGGACGGCCCGTCAGGGCGCCGGACCGGTTCCGGACACGCACCGCGCCGCCACCCGCACGGTACGTGCAGGAGGGCCGCCAGCTGGGCATACCGGCTATGGCGGCACGCGCGGGGACCCACCGCACGCGCGCGGGCCGTTCACGGAGAAATGGTGGCGTCGTACGACGGCGTAAGGCGACACTGAGGGGGATCACGCCCCGCGCGGGGCGCGGTCACCCGCTCGACTCGGCGCGAGCCACGCGCCGCAGGCGTCCAAGGAGGCCCCGTGCCGCATGTCCTTGTCCTCAACGCGTCGTACGAGCCGCTCGGTGTCGTCTCGATGCGACGCGCCCTCATCCTCGTCCTCAACCACAAGGCGATCGCCCTGGAGGATGCGGGCACCACACTGCACAGCGCCACCGGTGCCGTCCAGGCACCGTCCGTCGTCAAACTGACCCGTTTCGTACGGGTCCCCTACCGAGGCCCCGTGCCGCTGACCAGGCGGGCGCTGTTCGCCCGCGACCACGGCCGGTGCGTGTACTGCGGGGCCGCCGCCACCAGTGTCGACCACGTCATCCCGCGCAGCCGGGGCGGCCAGCACCGGTGGGACAACGTGGTGGCGGCCTGCCGCCGCTGCAACCACACCAAGGCCGACCGGCACCTCGCCGACCTCGGCTGGCGGATGAAGCGCCCCCCGGCCGCGCCCAGCGGCCTGGCCTGGCGGGTCATCGGCACCGGGATCAAGGACCCGCGCTGGCGGCCCTACCTGGAGCCGTACGGCGGCCTCGACCAGTTCCGGGACTTCGAGCACCACGACCATCCGGAGACGGTCCTGCCCGCTCCCGTCCGCACCCGTCCGATCCGCCGCGGCGAGCAGCACGCACCGCTCTCCGCCTGAACAGACAAGGGCCTGCCCGACACGAAAACCGGTACGCCTCATGGGCCGCCGCCGCCCCCGCAACGGGAGCGTCGGCGGCCCGCCGCGTCCCTACGGCGCCTGCACGCCGTACAGCTCGACGCCGGACAGCGCGTACCCGTAGCGGGTGGCCCGGCCCACGCCCTGCACCCGCAGGTACCGCGCGCCCGGCGCGTCGAAGCGGACCGTCTCGGTGCCGCCCTGCCCGTTGCCCACCTCCGCGACGGCGGTCCACACCACGCCGTCGGCCGAGGTCTCCAGCCGGTACGCGGAGGCGTACGCCGCGCCCCAGTGCAGCACCGCCGAACCCAGCCGGACCGGCTGCGGCAGCCGCAGCTGCACCCAGGCGCCGTCCTCGGCGGGCGAGCTCCAGGAGGTCTTCGGGTCGCCGTCGACGACCGCCGCCGCCGGGGTCCTCGCGCTGTCGTCGCCCGAGGACGAGGCGGTCGCGGTCGGCGCCAGGTCCGGCCCGCCGGTCGGCGGCACCACGTGCACCAGCAGCTCCTGGCGGACGGACAGCGCGCCCGCGGTGAACACCAGCGGCACCCGGTAGGTGCCCGACGGGGTGTCCGCGGCCGCCGTGACCAGCAGCGGCGCGCCCACCTGGCCGCCGCGCGGCACCGTCACCGCCGCCGCCGGAGCCACCGCCAGCCCCTTGGCCACCGCCGGGACCTCGGCCTTCAGGGAGCCGGTCAGCGCGTCCGGCCGCCCCGACTCCACGGTGGCCGTGGCCTGCGCGGGCACGGTGGCACCCGCCACCACGTCCAGCGTCGGCTGGGCCAGCGTCAGCCGGGCCGCCGGGACGTCCGCCCACCACGGGATCACCTGGTTGACCACCGGGGCCTCGCCGCCCGGCCGCCACACCAGCCGCAGCGCCTCCACCGGCCCGCCGTCCGCCCGCAGCTCGTTGTAGCCGGGCCGCACCGGGCCCAGGTCGGCCCAGCTGCCGTCCGGGCGGCGCACCTGCGCGGTCGCCTCGGCCCGCACCGTCGGGTCGGTCAGCACGGTCAGCCGGTCCAGCGGCCGGGCCGAGCCCAGCTCCACCGTCAGCGGGGCGTCGCCCTCGGCCGGCGGCGCGGCCGCCCGGAACGCGGAGTCCGGGTCGCCGGAGAGCACCGCGTCCGCCGAGGAGCCCGGCGCGGCCGGCGGCCCGGAGACCGCCGCGTCCACGGCGTCCGGCGCGGCCGCGGTGAACTCCCGCACCGCGACGGCGGTCTGCTGCCCGGAGGTGGCGCGCAGCCGCACCGCCTTGGCGACCGTGCCCGCCGGGGCGGTCACGCTGACCGTCCGCTGGCCGTGCACGGTGGCCAGCCGGTGCCAGCCGCCCGAACCGCTCCAGTACTCCAGCACCCCGTCGTGCAGGTAGTCGTCGGCCGCCGAGCGGGCGTCCGGCTCGTCGCCCCAGCCGCCCATCAGCACCGTCACCGAGCCCAGCGGCTTCGGGGTGCCCAGGTCCAGGCCGAAGCCGTCGCCGACCTGCGGCGGGGCGGACGACCAGTAGAAGGTCTGCCCGGAGCCGTCCGCCATCAGCGCCGGGCCGTGGTCGTGCGCGGTGCCCAGGGTGCTGGTCGGGGACGCCCCGGCGGTGATGCCCGACCAGGTGTCCGCGGACTTCGCCGCCCGCTCCAGGAAGGCGTCCAGCACGCCCTTGCCGACCGTCACCGGGTTCTGCTCCAGCACCCCGCGCTGGCGCCCCAGCTCCAGCCGGGCCTGCCAGGCCGCGGTGCCGTCGCCGCCCTGCTGCGCCAGCAGCATGTCCACGGCCGCCCGGCCCGCCGAGCCGTACGCCGACAGCCGGGCCAGCCACGGCGCCGCGTCCTGCGCCAGCGGGTCGCCCGCCAGCGTCCGCGGCGCGTCCGCCATCACCGTGAACGCCTCGCGCAGCGGCTGCGCCGCCTCCCGCAGCCGGCCCGCGTCGGCCGGCGCGCCCGAGGCCGGCTCGGCCGCCGCCCAGAACCGCTCCACCAGCGGCGCCAGGTACGCCGACTCCTGGCCGCCCAGCGGCGAGGAGGCGCTGTTGCCCGCCAGCGCCGCCGCCGCGGCCTGCTGCGCCGGCCCCGCCGTCAGCAGCCGCAGCGCCGAGGCCAGCGACCGCTCGGGCTGGTAGCCGTCCGGCTGCCAGCCGAAGTCGGCGGCCGTCGCCAGCGGGATCCGGGACGCCACCGGCTGGCTCATCGCGGCCGTCAGCAGCACCGCCGAGCGCCGCGCCACCTCGGCGTCCCGCCCGGCGTAGCCGCCCAGGAACAGCCGGTCCGGCGCCGAGTCGTTCACCGGGTAGTTGTCCATGGTGACCAGCGGACGCCCGAACAGGGCCGCCGTGGAGCCGATCTGATCGCCCGTCACCTGCTTGGGGATCGCCGAGCCGCCGCTCCACACCACCCGCACCCCGTCCGGCAGCCCGGCCGCCAGCGCGGCCCGGTACGGCGACGTCCCCTGCTTCAGGTACTCGGTGGGCACCACCGACAGCGGCGCCAGGCCCGGGTGCTTCGCCGCCAGCTCCTGCCGCACCGTCGTGACCAGCGCGGCCTGCGCCTTCGCCGCCGCCACCGGCCCGGTGCCGAACGTGCGCCGGTCCGCCCCGCAGTGCCACTCGTCGTACGACACGTCCAGGAAGTCCAGCTGGAACTCCCGCACGCCCAGCTCCCACAGCCCGTCCAGCTTCGCCACCAGGGCGTCCGCGTCCTTGCCCGAGGAGAAGCAGAACGACTGCCCCGGCGCGATCGAGTACGCCACCGTCACGTGGTTGGCCCGGGCCCGCGCCGCCAGCTCGGACAGCTCCGCCGCCCGCTCGCGGGGGTACGCCTCCCGCCAGCGCTGCGAGCGGTACGGGTCGCCGCCCGGCGCGTACAGGAAGTAGTCCTGCTTGGTGCGGCCCAGGAAGTCCACCACCGCCAGCCGCTGCGCCGGGCTCCACGGCGCCCCGTAGAACGACTCCGCGGTGCCGCGCCGCGCCGCCCCCGACGGCCAGTCCCGCACCAGCACGCCCGGGAAGCCCCGGTCGCCCTCGCCGCCCTGCCCCTGCCCCGGGCCGACGGGGGCGAGCAGCTGGGCCAGGCTCTGCACCGCGTAGAAGGTGCCCGCGCCGTCCGTGCCCGCCAGCACCACCGCGCCGTACGCGCCGCCCTCGGCCGGCAGCTGCCCGGACGCCAGCAGGTAGCCGCCCGAGGGGAGGCCCGCCAGCCGCGGCACCTCGGTGTCCTCCAGGCCGCCCGCCACCGCGAGCTGCCGCAGCGCCCGGTCGACCGCCCCGCCCGCGCCCTCGTACGGGCCGCCCACGTACACCACCAGCGAACCCGGCTCCGGGTGCTCGGGCGCCTGCGCCGCGATCAGCACCTGCGCCGCGCCCGCCCGGGCCAGCAGCGCGCGCACCGCGTCCACCGCCGGGCCGTCCGCGGAGTCCGCCAGCACCACCGTCACCTGCCGGGGCACCGCCACCGGCTTGCCGCCCGCCCGCAACTCCTGCGGGCGCGGGAACACCTGGGGGTCCGTCAGCGAACCCAGCGGCAGCGGGGCCTCCGCGGCGGCGGCCGGCTCGGCCGCGTCCGGCGCGGCGCTGCGCAGGTCCTGGCGGGCGCCCGCCTCCGCGGCGAAACCCTGCGCCGGGATCAGCAGCCCGCCGACCACCGCCGCCGCCGACAGCGTCGCCGCGACCCGCAGCGCGCTGCCGCGCCGGCCCGCGCGCCGCTCGGCCCGCACCGAGGCCAGCAGCGGCGCCGTGCCCTTGAAGTCGGCGATGAAGCGGTCCGCGGCCTTCGGCGCCACCTGCCGGGCCGTCCGCGCCGCCGTCCGGCGGGCCGCCAGCGCCGCCGGGTGGTACAGCACCTCGCGCAGCGCCGCGCTCTGTTCCAACCGCTGCCGCAGCCGACGCCCGGCCGCCACCGACACCCGCGCCTGCACCGGAGCCTCCTCGCCCGAAACGCCCAGCTCACCGGCCCTCTGCCGCCCCGGCCCAGCCCCCCGGGGCCACCCGGCCCGCCCACCCCACCAGCTCCCCGCGTCCCTGTCAACGGGCCTGGCGGCTATGTCCGTTATCGCCCGAAAACGCCGAACGCCCGCCCGAGCGGCAACCCTGCGGTGGAACGTTCACCCGACCGGCGCGGGCCGGGGGCCGTGTCGGTCGGGGTCGGGGGGCGGCGGCGCGGGTAGGACTGTGCCTGTCGGCATTGTTGGCGTGGGGGAGCCCCCGAGGACGGAGTGCGCTGGGTGGCCGCATACCTTGACCGCGAGCAGGCGGGATCCGAGCTGGTGCCGGCGGAGGACAACCCGCCCGCCCCGCCGGAGTTGACGGCGCTCGCGCACGCGTACGGGGTGGACACCTGCTACGACGCCGGGGCCGGGCCGGTGCAGGTCGGGGCGGGGACGCTGGCCGCCGTGCTGGCCGCGTTCGGGGTCGACGCCGGGACGCCGGAGTCGGCCGCGAAGGCGCTGGAGCGGCACCGCGAGGAGACCGCGCGGCGGCTGCTGCCGCCCACCGTGGTGGCCTGGCAGGGGCGGCGCACCGCGCTCGACCTGCCGGCCGGGGCGGAAGTCCGGATCGAGCTGGAACAGGGCGGCGACGTCCGGGAGTTGACCGGCGAGCACGCGCACCGGCTGCCCGAGGACCTGCCGCCGGGGCGCCACGCGCTGGACGTCCGGGCGGGGGAGCGGACCGCCCGCGCCACCCTGGTCGTCGCCCCGCCGCGGATCCCCGGACCGCGCGGCCGCAGCTGGGGCTTCCTCGCCCAGCTGTACTCGGTGCTGAGCGAACAGTCCTGGGGCATGGGCGACTTGGCCGACCTCGCGGAGCTCGCCCAGTGGGCCGGCGCCGAACTCGGCGCGGGCTTCCTGCAGATCAACCCGCTGCACGCGGGCATGCCCGGCGCCCCCTCCGACCCGTCCCCGTACCGCCCGTCCTCGCGCCGCTTCGCCGACCCGGTGCACCTGCGGATCGAGGCCGTCCCCGAGTACGCCCGGCACGAGGAGGCCCGCGAACTCGCCCGCCGGGCCCGGCTGCTGCGCGAGGAGGTGCTGGAGCACGACGCCCTGATCGACCGCGACTCGGTGTGGTCGCTCAAGCACCGGGCCCTGGAACTGCTGCACACCGTGCCCCGCGGCGTCGGCCGGGAGGCCGCGTACCGGGCGTTCGTCCGGCGCGAGGGCGAGTGGCTGGAGCGGTACGCGGTGTGGAACGCGCTGGCCGAGGCGCACGGCGGCGGCTGGCGCTCCTGGCCCAAGGGCCTGCGCCACCCCGCCGGCCCGCAGGTGGCCGCCGCCAAGGCCGAGTTGAAGGACCGGATCGAGTTCCACCGCTGGCTGGCCTGGCTGGTCGACGAGCAGCTGCGCGCCGCCCAGCGCGCCGCGACCGACGCCGGCATGCCGATCGGCCTGATCCACGACCTCGCGGTGGGCGTCCACCCCGACGGCGCCGACGCCTGGGCCCTGCAGGACGTGCTGGCCGCCGGCATCTCCACCGGCGCCCCGCCGGACGCGTTCAACGCCCACGGCCAGGACTGGGGCCTGCCGCCCTGGCGGCCCGACGCCCTCGCCGAGGCCGGCTACGCCCCGTTCGCCGAGCTGATCCGGGCCTCCGCCCGGCACGCCGGAGCGATCCGGATCGACCACGTGATGGGCCTGTTCCGGCTCTGGTGGGTGCCCGAGGGCGCCCGCCCCACCGAGGGCACCTACGTCCGCTACGACGCCGAGGCGATGCTCGCCGTCCTCGCCCTGGAGGCCCACCGGGCCGGTACCGCCGTCATCGGCGAGGACCTCGGCACCGTCGAACCGGGCGTGCGCGAACGCCTCGCCGAACACGGCGTGCTCGGCACCTCCGTGCTCTGGTTCGAACGGGACTGGCGGGCGGACGGCGCCGTGCTGCCCCCCGAGCGCTGGCGCGCCGGCTGCCTGGCCACCCTCACCACCCACGACCTGCCCTCCACCGCCGCCCGGCTCACCGGCGAGCACGTCGAACTGCGCCACCGCCTCGGCCTGCTGGCCCGCCCGCTGGGCGAGGAACAGGACGCGGCCGCCGGAGAACTCGCCGACTGGCAGCAGGAGCTGGTCCGGATCGGACTGCTCACCGCGGGCGAGCCGGTCACCCCCGAGGCGCTGTACGCCTACCTGCTGGCCACCCCCGCCCAACTGGTCGGCGTCTGGCTCCCCGACACCGTCGGCGACCCCCGCCCGCAGAACCTCCCCGGCACCTGGGACCAGTACCCCAACTGGCGCCTGCCGGTCGCCGACGCCACCGGCACCCCCCGCACCCTCGACGAACTCGCCGCCGCCCCCGGCACCGCGGGCATCGCCGCCACCCTCGCCCCGCTCGACACCCCGCCGCCGGGACACGCCGACAGGCGCACCCCGCCGGGCGCGGCGCTGTAGGGGGCCGGTACCTTGGGAAACGTGGACAAGAGGAACGCAATGCGCGCCGGTGCGGTCACCGCGGCGGCCACGCTGATGATGCTGATGTCGTCGCCCGCCATGGCGCTCACGCGCGACGACGGCGACAACCCGGGCACCGGCCTGAGCGTCGGCGAGACCCTGGGACTGTTCGTCGCCCTCCCGATCGTCGCCTTCGCGGTGATCGCGGGCCTCTGCATGATCCCGGGCACCAAGAAGAAGTAACCGGGTCCCCGACCCGTACGGCGGCGACCGCCTGGCCTCGACACCCGTCGGGCCCGGCGGTCGCCGTCGCGTGTCCGGGGCCGGGACCCCCGGCGGACGAGCCGCGCCGACCAGGGGCCCGCGCGTCCCCGCCCTACCCCCAGCTCCCCGTCGTCTCCTGCCGCCCGTCCGGGTGGATCGCCAGGGCCCGGACGCCCTTCGCGGCGAGCCAGCGCAGCGCCGGCGCGCCCATCGCGAACGCCGCCGTGGCGAGGGCGTCGAGGCGGGTGAGGCCCCGGCCGACCAGGGTGAGGGAGGCGAAGGAGGCCGAGGGCAGGCCGGTGTGCGGGTCGATGATGTGCGGGCCGCGCTCCGCGGTGCCGGAGGTGGCGACCGCCAGGTCGTGGCCGGTGACGACGCGGGCGACGGCCCCCTCGCGATGCGGGTCGGCGATCCCGATCCGCCAGGGGCCGCCCGCGGTCTGGACGTCCCCGCCGCCGCTGACGCAGTGGTGGGCGGAGCCGGACGCGCGCAGCGCCCGGGAGGCCTCCTCGACCGCCCAGCCCTTGACGTAGCCGCTGGGGTCGAGCCGCCCGCCGGGCCGCGCGGTGAAGTACCCGCCGGTCTCCGCGGTGAGTTCCGCGCACCGCTCCAGCACCCGGCGTACCTCGGGGTCGGCCTCCGCGAGGGCGAGTTCGCCGCGGTCGAGCCGGCTGATCTCGCTCTCCGGCCGGTACGTCGAGAACAGCGCGTCGATCCGGTGCAGCCGCTCCACGATCCGCCGGACCGCCGGGCCGGTCTCCGGCCCGGGGTCGCGGACGGCGAAGGAGAATACCGTCCCCATGACGTGCTCGACGTGGTCGGCGGTCACTCGCCCGCCTGGTCGAGCGCGCTCTGCAGGGAGCGGGTGTAGCCGTCGCTGGTGTACGTCGCGCCGGAGACCACGTCGATGTCCGCGCTCTGCGCGGCGATCGCCTCCTGGTTGAGGACGGGGATCGCGTACTCGTTGATCTCCCGGTCGCGGCGGTCGCCGGTGGGGTACTGGATCACGTCGATCCTGCTGATCCTCCCGCCGGCCGTGGTGACCTTGACCTGCACCGGCCCGTACCGGGTGTTGACCGCGCTGCCGGTGAGGGTGCGGGTCGCCCCGTCGGCGCTCTGCGCGCCGTCCGTGGCGCCGGTGCCGGTGCCGGTGCCGGCGCCGGAAGTCCCGGAGGCGCCCGCCGCGCCGCCGCCGTTCGCGGAGGAGATGGCGTGCGCGGGGGCGGCGTCGTGGGGCTTGAGGGAGAGCAGCAGGACCACCCCGGCGGCGGTCGCGGAGGCGGTGATGACGGCGCGTCGCATGGTGGGGTGCTCCTAGAAGGCGAAGGACTCGTGGTGGATGCGGCCGGCCCGGACCCCGGCGGCGCGCAGCGCGCGGACCGCGTCGGCGGTGAACTCCTCGGGGCCGCACAGGTAGACCTCGTGCCGGGCCAGGTCGGGGACGAGCCGGCGCAGCGCCGGGCCGAGGTCGCCCACCTCGGCCCGGCCGCCGAGCAGTTCGTGCACCCGGACGCCGCGCCGCTCGGCGACGGCGGCGAGTTCGCGGCGGAACAGCACGTCCTCGGGGCGGCGGGCGCGCTGCACCAGGGTGACCTGGCCGGGCAGCGTCTCGGCCAGCGCCCGCAGCGGGGTGACGCCGACGCCCGCGCCGAGCAGCAGCACCGGCCCGCCGCGGCGCCGCCGCGCGGTGAACGCCCCGTACGGGCCCTCGGCGCGGACCCTGGTGCCGGGGGCGAGCGCGGCGAGCGCCGCGCTGTGGGCGCCCAGGCCCTTGACGGTGAAGCGCAGGAAGCGCGGGTGCGGGGGCGCGGAGAGCGAGTACGGGTTGGCGGCCCAGCGCAGTCGCGGGGTGAGGAACTGGAGCCGGAAGAACTGCCCGGGTTCGGCGCGCAGTTCGTCCAGGTGCCGGCCGGTCAGGAAGACCGAGACCACGCCCGGGCCCTCGGCGCGGACCTCGGCGACCTCCAGCCGGTGCCGCCGGTCGCGCAGGTACGGGGTCAGCAGCCGGTACCACGCCAGGACGGCGGCGGTGCCGAAGTACAGCAGGTACCAGGCGGCCTTCGGGGGGCCGTCGAGGAGGTCGGCGCCGGTGGTGAGCTGGTGGGCGAAGCCGAGGGCGACGGCCAGGTAGGTGGCCAGGTGCAGGTAGTACCAGGTCTCGTAGCCCATCCGGCGGCGGGCGGCCCGGGCGGAGACCGCGCCGGTGCCGAGCAGCAGCAGGGTCGCGGCGGTGGCCTTGAGCATGTCGGGGAAGTGGAACACGATCTCGACGCCCTGGCTCCACAGGCCCCGTCCGTCGGTCAGCGCGTAGCCCCAGACGACGGTCAGCACGTGCGCGGTGACCAGCGAGACCAGGTAGCGGCCGCCGTGCGCGTGCCAGCGGGCGAGGCGGTCCGCGCCCACCTCGCGCTCCAGCAGCGGGATCCGGGCCATCAGCAGCAGCAGGACGGGCGCGGCGTACCCGGCCAGCAGGCCGGTGATCCGGCCCGCGCCGGTGAGCCAGTCGGCGGCGCCGGCCACCCGCGGGGTGTCGGCCCACCACAGGGCGAGGACGCCGAGCGCGCCGAGCGCGACCAGGGCGAGCGCGCCGTGCCGGACGGCGTCCGGGTGCGGGGCTCGGCGGGGCGCGGCGCGCCGGGCGGCCCGGGCGGGAGTGGAGACTGCGGTCAACGGGCCCTCCTTCGGTGGTACGGGGCCCACGGTGCCACCGGAAGCTCTCAGTTCCCTATGAACCGATCGTCCCACCGGGCGTCCGGAAAGGGTGTCGCCGCAGCTCGGAGCAGTGGTGGCAAGGCCCGGAGCGGTCCGGCGATCTCACCGCTTTCTCATCCCGGGACGGCAGAATGCCTGCCATGCAGCACGCGGACACCCCCTGGCGGGTCCTGGTGGTCGACGACGAACCCGACCTGGTCGAAGTCCTCTGCGGCGCCCTGCGCTACGAGGGCTGGCAGGCCCGCGGCGTCACCGGCGGCCTGGACGCCGTCGCCGCCGCCGCCGAGTGGCGCCCGCACGCCGTGGTGCTGGACGTGATGCTGCCCGACTTCGACGGGCTGGAGGTGCTGCGCCGCGTCCACACCGCCGACCCCGAGGTGCGCGTCCTGTTCCTCACCGCCCGCGACGCCGTCGAGGACCGGATCGCCGGGATCGCCGCCGGCGGCGACGACTACGTCACCAAGCCGTTCAGCCTGGAGGAGGTCGTGGTCCGGCTGCGCGGCCTGCTCCGCCGCACCGCGCCCCCCGGCCCTGCCGCCCCCGGCACCCTCGCCGTCGGCGACCTGCGCCTCGACCCCGCCACCCGGGAGGCCCGCCGCGGCGGCGAGCCCGTCGACCTCAGCCCCACCGAGTTCGCCCTGCTGCGCCACCTGATGGAGCACCCCCGCCAGGTGCTCAGCAAGGCCCAGATCCTGGACGCCGTCTGGTCCTACGACTTCGGCGGCCAGGCCCACGTGGTGGAGCTGTACATCAGCTACCTGCGCCGCAAGATCGACGCCGGCCGGCCCCCGATGATCCACACCGTCCGCGGCGCCGGGTACGTCCTGCGGGCGGCCACCGGATGAGACGCCCGGCCCCGCGCGTCCCCGCCCCGCGCACCCTGCGGGCCCGGCTGGTGGCCGGTGTCCTGGTCCTGCTGGTGCTGATCTGCGCCGGCGTCGGCCTGGCCACCTGCGAGGCGCTGCGGCACTTCCTGGTCGACCGCCTCGACCAGCAGCTCTCCGCCGCCGGCGGCCGCTACGCCACCAGCCTCGAACACCCCGACCAGGACGGCCACGACACCCGCGCCCAGGCACCCGGCACCTTCGGCGCCCGCCTGGTCGACGGCGGCCTCACCCACGCCGCGGTGGTCGGCGGCGTCCCGCCCGGCGACGACGACCCCGTCCCGCTCGCCGGGAACTCCGCCGACGCCGCCGTCCCGCTCGGCGCCGCCGACCTGGGCGCGCTGCGCGCCCTGCCCGCCGACGGCCGGCCCCGCGACCTCGACCTCTCCGCCCTCGGCCACTACCGGGTCGCCGCCGTCACCGGCCACGACCACGACACCCTGGTCACCGGCCTGCCGCTGCACCCCGTCGACGAGACGGTGCGCCACCTGCTGCTGATCGAACTCGTGGTCTTCGCCGCCGCCCTCACCGCCGCCGCGGCCGCCGGCACCCTCGCCGTCCGGTTCGCCCTGCGCCCCCTGGACCGGGTCGTCGCCACCGCCGAACGGGTCTCCGCCCTCCCGCTCGCCAACGGCACCGTCGACCTCGCCGAACGCGTCCCCGACGACGACCCGCGCACCGAGGTCGGCCGGGTCGGCACCGCCCTCAACCGCCTGCTCGGCCACGTCGCGGACGCCCTGACCCGCCGCCAGAACGTCGAGGAGCGCCTGCGCGCGTTCGCCGCCGACGCCAGCCACGAACTGCGCAACCCCGTCGCCACCGTCCGCGGCCACGCCGAACTCGCCCTCCGGCACCCCGGCCCCGTCCCCGAGCCCGTGCGGCACTCGCTGGAACGCATCAGCGCCGAGTCCCGCCGGATGGGCACCATCGTCGAGGACCTGCTGCTGCTCGCCCGTCTCGACGCCGGCCGCCCGCTCGCCGTCCAGGACACCGACCTCACCCGGATCGTCCTCGACTGCGCCGCCGACGCGAAGGCCGCCGCCCCCGGGCACCGCTGGCTGCTCGAACTCCCCGCCGAACCGGTCACCGTCCCCGGCGACCCGCACCGCCTCGCCCAGGTCGTCACCAACCTGCTCGCCAACGCCCGCACCCACACCCCCGACGGCACCACCGTCACCCTCGGCCTCGCCCCCGACGGCCGCCTCACCGTCACCGACGACGGCCCCGGCATCCCCGCCGACCTCGCCCCCCGGGTCTTCGACCGCTTCACCCGCGGCGACCGCGCCCGCTCCCGCCGCACCGGCTCCACCGGCCTCGGCCTCGCCATCGTCCAGGCCGTCGTCCACGCCCACCACGGCACCGTCACCCTCGACAGCGCCCCGGGCCGCACTGCCTTCACGGTGACGCTGGGGACGGAATAGGGGCTCGGGGAAGGGCGGGCCCGTGCTGCTGACGGCCGGAGCCCGTCGAAGGTCCGTGCTGCCGCGTGCCGTGACGAGAACCAGAAGCCCGTGCACGCAACAGCAGTGAACCGTCAGCAGCCTGGGCCCCGCCCCTCCCCGGGCCCCCGATTCCTCAGCGGTCGGCGGCCTGGGCCTTGAGCGCCCGTTCCACGCCCGCCCGCGCCTCGACGACCTGCCGGCGCAGCGCCGGCGCCGGGTCCGCCGTGGCGAGCCACGCGTCGGTGGCGTCCAGGGTGGCCCGGGAGACCGCGTAGGAGGGGTAGAGCCCGCCGATGATCTGCTGGGAGATCTCGTGGCTGCGGGTCTCCCACACCTGCTTGACCGAGGCGAAGTACTTCTCGGTGTAGGGGGCCAGCAGCTCCCGCTGGTCGGGCTGCTGGAAGCCGGCGATGACGGCCTCCTGGACGTAGTTGGTGAGCGTGTCGGAGTCGACCACCGACGCCCACGCCTCGGCCTTGGCCTCGGCGGTGGGCCGGGCCGCCCGGCAGGTCGCGGCGTGCTCCTGCCCGGAGGAGGTGTTGTCGCGGGCGAGTTCGGCGTCGATCGCGGCCTCGTCCGCGCGCCCGGTGGCGACCAGCCGGCCGAGCAGGCTCCAGCGCAGTTCGGCGTCGACGGCCAGGCCGTCGATCTCCACGCTGCCGTCCAACAGGCCGGCCAGCAGGTCGAGCTGCTCGTCGGTGCGGGCGGCGCCGGCCAGCGTGCGGGCCCAGGCGAGCTGGTGGTCGCTGCCGGCCGGGGCCTCGCGCAGGGCGCTCTGGGCGGCGTCGGCCCAGCGCCGCAGGCCGCTCTCGCGCCAGGCGGGGTCGGCGTACAGCTCCAGGGCGAGCTTGACCTGGCGCTGGACGGACTGGACCACGCCGATGTCGCTCTCGCGCTGCAGGCCGGAGAGGGCCAGCGAGAGGTAGTCGCGGGTGGCGAGTTCGCCGTCGCGGGTCATGTCCCAGGCGGAGGCCCAGCACAGGGCGCGCGGCAGCGAGTCGGCGAAGTCGCCGAGGTGCGCGGTGACGACGGCGAGCGAGTCGGCGTCGAGCCGGACCTTCGCGTAGGAGAGGTCGTCGTCGTTGAGCAGCAGCACGGCGGGCCGCTTCCGGCCGGTCAGCTGCGGGACGGCGGTGCGCTCGCCGTCGACGTCGAGCTCGATCCGGTCGGTGCGCACCAGCTTGCCGTCGGTGAGCTCGTACAGGCCGACGGCGATCCGGTGCGGGCGCAGGACCGCCTCGCCGCGGGCGCCGGCGGGCAGCGCGGGGGCCTCCTGCAGGACGGCGAAGGACTCGATGGTGCCGTCGGCGGCCACCGACAGCTCCGGCCGCAGCACGTTGATGCCGGCGGTCTCCAGCCAGGCGGCGGACCAGGCGCGCAGGTCGCGGCCGCTGGCCTCCTCCAGGGCGCCGAGCAGGTCGGCGAGGCGGGTGTTGCCCCAGGCATGGCGCTTGAAGTAGGCGCGCACGCCCTGGAAGAAGGCGTCCTGGCCGACGTAGGCGACCAGCTGCTTGAGGACGGAGGCGCCCTTGGCGTAGGTGATGCCGTCGAAGTTGACCTGGACGTCCTCCAGGTCGTTGATCTCCGCCATGATCGGGTGGGTGGAGGGCAGTTGGTCCTGCCGGTAGGCCCAGGTCTTCATCTGGTTGGCGAAGGTGGTCCAGGAGTGCGGCCACTTGGAGCCGGGGGCCTCGGCCTGGCAGACGACCTCGGCGAAGGTGGCGAAGGACTCGTTCAGCCACAGGTCGTTCCACCACTCCATGGTGACGAGGTCGCCGAACCACATGTGGGCGAGCTCGTGCAGGATGGTCGCGGCCCGGGCCTCGTAGGAGGCGTCGGTGACCTTGGAGCGGAAGACGTACTGGTCGCGGAAGGTGACGGCGCCCGCGTTCTCCATCGCGCCGGCGTTGAACTCCGGGACGAACAGCTGGTCGTACTTGGCGAAGGGGTAGGGGAAGTCGAACTTCTCCTGGAAGTAGTCGAAGCCCTGCCGGGTCACCGCGAAGATCGCGTCCGCGTCCAGGTACTCGCGCAGCGACGGGCGGCAGTACACGCCGAGCGGCACGCGCTGGGCGCCGTTCTCGTAGCTGTCGAAGACGCCGACGTAGGGGCCGGCGACCAGCGCGGTGATGTAGGTGGACATCCGGGGGGTGGGCTCGAAGGCCCACACCCGGGTCTCGCCGTCGCCGGCGGGCTCGGGGGTGGGGGAGTTGGAGACCACGACCCAGCCGGCGGGGGCGGTGACGGTGAAGGCGAAGGTGGCCTTCAGGTCGGGCTGCTCGAAGTTGGCGAAGACGCGGCGGGCGTCGGGAACCTCGAACTGGGTGTAGAGGTAGGTCTCGCCGTCGGCGGGGTCGACGAAGCGGTGCAGCCCCTCGCCGGTGTTGGTGTAGGCGCAGTCGGCGACGACCCGCAGCTCGTTCTCGGCGGCCAGGTCGGGCAGCGCGATGCGGCTGTCGGCGAAGTTCTCCAGCGGCAGGGCGCGGCCGTTGAGGACGATCTCGCTCACGGCCGGGGCGACCAGGTCGATGAAGGTGGAGGCGCCGGGTTCGGCCGCGGTGAACCGGACCACTGTGGTGGACCGGAAGGTGCCGCCCGCGCGCGCGGAGCTCAGGTCGAGCTCGATCTCGTACGCGTCCACGGCCAGGAGTGCGGCCCGGGTGCGGGCCTCCTCACGGGTCAAGTTGGTGCCAGGCACTCGCAGGACTCCTTCGTCAGGGCTCGGGTTACCGGGAATCCTCCCATGCGAGTAACGATCCGTGTTCGTGCTTGACTCCCCCTCCGAGCAGTAGCGGAGCATAGAGTTCAGAAGTTGAAGCTGAGAAGTTGAAGCTGAACTTCAGACGAACCGCAAGTGCGCCCTGGAGGGTGGAACATGTCGACGGACACACCGGGATCGCAGTCCTCACTGCACCGGGCGAATCTCGAACGGGTGCTGCGAGCGGTGCGGATGGCCGGATCGCTGACCCAGGCGGAGATCGCCCGGGGCACGGGGCTGTCGGCCGCGACGGTGTCCAACATCGTCCGCGAGCTCAAGGAATCCGGCACCGTGGTGGTGGCGGACACCTCCTCGGGCGGGCGGCGGGCGCGCAGCGTGTCGCTGAGCGGGGACGCCGGGATCGTGGTGGGCGTGGACTTCGGGCACACCCACCTGCGGGTGGCGGTGGGCAACCTGGCGCACCGGGTGCTGGCCGAGGAGAGCGAGCCGCTGGACGTGGACGTCTCCGCGCAGCAGGGCTTCGACCGGGCCGAGCGGATGGTGGAGCGGCTGCTGGGGCAGGCCGGCTTCCCGGCGGACAAGGTGATCGGGGTGGGCCTGGGCGTGCCGGGCCCGATCGACGTGGAGACCGGGGCGCTCGGTTCGAGCGCGATCCTGCCGGGCTGGACGGGCGTGATGCCGGGCCAGGAGCTGGCCGGACGGCTGAGCATGCCGGTGCACGTGGACAACGACGCCAACCTGGGCGCGCTGGGCGAGCTGGTGTGGGGCGCCGGGCGGGGCCTGGGCGACCTGGCGTACATCAAGGTGGCCAGCGGCGTGGGCTCCGGCCTGGTGATCAACAGCCAGATCTACCGGGGCCCGGGGGGTACCGCGGGCGAGATCGGCCACATCACGCTGGACGAGGCGGGGCCGGTGTGCCGCTGCGGCAACCGGGGCTGCCTGGAGACCTTCGTGGGCTCCCGCTACCTGCTCAACCTCTTGAACGCCAACCACCCCGGCGAGTTGAGCCTGAGCAAGGTGGTGCGGCTGGCCCAGCAGGGCGACCTGGGCTGCCGTCGGGTGATCGCCGACGCGGGCCGCCAGATCGGCATGGGCGTGGCCACCCTGTGCAACCTGCTCAACCCCCGCCGGGTGATCCTCGGCGGAGACCTCGCCGAAGCCGGTGATCTGGTGCTTTCCCCGATCCGGGACTCGGTGGCGCGGTACGCGATCCCCAGCGCCGCCCGGCAGTTGTCGGTGGTCCCGGGGACGCTGGGCGGCCGGGCCGAGGTGCTCGGCGCGCTGGCCCTGGTGATGAGCGAGATGGGGGAGACCGGGGTGCTCTGACCCCGCGCCGACCCTTCCGCCGGGGCCCTGAAGGCTCGCTCGATATCGAGTGAGCCTTCAGGAAGATAACGAAAGGGTTTGGATCTGGGGGCTTCCGGGTTTACTTATTGACGTCAAGCTTCGAGACGGGGTTGACTCCTGCCCACCTCGCCGCAACATTCGCGGCTCTGTCAGGGAGGCTCCCCCCACCATGAACGCAATGATGCGTCGCGTCGCCGTCGGTACTGTCGCTGTCTCGATGGCTCTGACCATGGCCGCCTGCGGCAAGGCCGGCGACGACAAGAAGAGCGGCGACGCGGGTTCGGGCAACAACAAGTCGATCGGCCTGCTGCTGCCGGAGAACGCGTCCTCGACCCGCTACGAGTCCTTCGACAAGCCGTTCATCGAGGCCAAGGTCAAGGAGCTGTGTGCCGACTGCAAGGTCGAGTACAACAACGCCGAGGGTTCCGCCGCCAAGCAGAAGCAGCAGTTCGACACCCTGATCGCCCAGGGCGTCAAGGTGATCATCCTCGACGCGTTCGACGCCAAGTCCACCCAGGCCTGGGTCGCCGAGGCCGCCAAGAAGAACGTCAAGGTCGTCGCGTACGACCGCCTGGCCACCGGCCCGGTCTCGGCCTACGTCTCCTTCGACAACGAGAAGGTCGGCGAGCTGCAGGGCCAGGCCCTGGTCGAGGCGCTGGGCGACAAGGCCGCCGACGCCAACGTCGTGATGATCAACGGTGACGACGCCGACCCGAACGCCGGCAAGTTCAAGGCCGGTGCCCACAAGGTGCTGGACAGCAAGGTCAAGAAGGTCGTCTACGAGCAGAGCGGCGAGTGGAAGCCCACCGTCGCGGGCCAGAAGGTCGGCGCCGCGATCTCGCAGCTCGGCAAGGACGGCTTCCAGGCCGTCTACTCCGCCAACGACGGCATGGCCGCCGCGATCATCACCCAGCTGAAGTCCCAGGGCATCAACGTCCCGGTCGGCGGCCAGGACGCGGGCCTCGACGCCATCCAGCGACTGGTCTCCGGCGACCAGGCCTACACCATCTACAAGGCCTACAAGCCGCTGGCCGACTCGGCCGCCCAGCTCGCGGTGAACCTGCTGCAGGGCAAGGACATCAAGTCCGTCGCCACCTCGACCATCGACAGCGACACCGACAAGGGCATCCCGGCCCAGCTGCTGGACCCGAAGGTCGTCACCAAGGCGAACATCAAGGACACCGTGATCGCCGACGGCCTGTACAAGGTCTCGGACATCTGCACCGCCGACTACGCCGCCGCCTGCACCGCGGCCGGCCTGCAGTAACACCCGCCGGGCGGGGGCTCCCTGACCACCCGGGAGCCCCCGCCCGCTCCGCTTCACCCACAGCACTACCCCGCGTGCCCGGCCCGGCGCGCGGGACGGCCGTGCCGGAAACGTCAGGTCCGGCACGGGACTCAAGGAGTTGGTTCACGTGACAGGCGCACCCGTACTGGCGTTGCGCGGGGTCTCCAAGCGCTTCGGTGCCGTCCAGGCGCTCACCGACGTGCACTTGGAGGTCCACGCGGGCGAGGTCGTCGCCCTGGTCGGCGACAACGGTGCCGGTAAGTCCACCCTGGTGAAGACCATCGCGGGCGTCCACCCGATCGACGAGGGCGTCATCGAGTGGGAGGGCAAGGCGGTCAACATCAACCGCCCGCAGGACGCCCAGCAGCTCGGCGTCGCCACCGTCTACCAGGACCTCGCGCTCTGCGACAACCTCGACGTGGTCGGCAACCTCTTCCTCGGCCGCGAGCTCAAGCGCTTCGGCACCCTGGACGAGGTCGCGATGGAGAAGCGCGCCCGCGAGCTCCTCGACACCCTGTCGATCCGCATCCCCAGCGTCCGCATCCCGATCGCGGGCCTCTCCGGCGGTCAGCGCCAGGTGGTCGCGATCGCCCGCGCCCTGGTCGGCGACCCCAAGATCGTCATCCTGGACGAGCCCACCGCCGCCCTCGGCGTCGAGCAGACCGCCCAGGTCCTGGACCTGGTCGAGCGGCTCCGCCAGCGCGGCCTCGGCGTGATCCTGATCAGCCACAACATGGCCGACGTCAAGGCCGTCGCGGACACCGTCGCGGTGCTCCGCCTGGGCCGCAACAACGGCAGCTTCGAGGTGGCCACCACCTCGCACGAGGAGATCATCTCCGCCATCACCGGCGCCACCGACAACGCGGTGACACGGCGCCAGGCCCGAATCGCGGAGGAAGCGAAGTGACCACCGACCCCACCACCACGACCCCGGTCGAAACGGCCCCCCCGGCCATCGACCCGCGCCTGCTGGTCCGCAAGGAGGGCCTGGCCGGTTACTTCGACGAGTTCACCCGCAAGATCCGCAGCGGTGAGCTCGGCTCGCTGCCGGTGGTCGTCGGCCTGATCATCATCGCCGCGATCTTCCAGTTCAAGACCGGCACCTTCCTCAACGCCAACAACCTCACCAACATCACCAAGTGGATCGCGGGCCCCGGCCTGATCGCGGTCGGCGTGGTGTTCGTGCTGCTGCTCGGCGAGATCGACCTGTCGCTCGGCTCGGTGGCCGGCGCCACCGCCGCCATCACCTCGGTGCTGTCGGTCCGCCAGGGCCTCAACGAGTGGCTCGCCATCCTGCTGGCGATCGTCTCCGCGATCGCCATCGGCGCCCTGCACGGCTACTTCTTCGCCAAGATCGGCGTCCCCGCGTTCGTCGTCACCCTGGCCGGCATGCTGGCCTGGAACGGCCTCCAGATGCTCGTCCTGGGCGAACTCGGCACCGTCAACAACCCGATGGACGGCGTCGTCGCCAACCTGGACACCTACTTCCTGGGCGACGGCGACATCCTCTGGGCCTGGCTGTTCGCGATCGTCACCATCGTGCTGTTCGCCGGCGGCCAGCTGCTCGACTCCCGCCGCCGCTCCTCGGCCGGCCTGCCCGCCCGCCCGGTCAGCGAGATCGCGCTGCGCACCGGCGTGATCGGCGTCGTGGTGCTGGTCGCCGCCTACATGCTCAACCAGGACAGCGGCCTGCCGCTGCCGCTGGTGATCCTGGTCGGCGTCGTCGCGCTCGGCGACTTCGTGCTGCGCCGCACCGGCTACGGCCGGCAGATCTTCGCGGTCGGCGGCGGCATCGAGGCGGCCCGCCGCGCGGGCATCAACGTCGCCTGGGTCCGGATCTCGGTCTACATGATCTCGGCCGGCCTGGCCGGCTTCGGCGGCCTGTTCATCGCCTCCCAGCAGGGCTCCGCGGACAAGGCGCTGGGCAGCGGCAACGTGCTGATGAGCGCCATCGCCGCCGCCGTCATCGGCGGCACCAGCCTCTTCGGCGGCCGCGGCAAGACCTGGTCGGCGCTGCTCGGCGCGCTGGTCATCCAGTCCATCACCACCGGTCTGGACATGGTCCACGCCCAGCAGGCCATCCAGTACATGATCACCGGCGCGGTGCTGCTCGCCGCGGTGGTCCTGGACTCGGTCTCCCGCCGCACCCAGAAGTCCCACGGCCGCGGCTGACCCCCGGCCCGACCCCGAACCGCGCGAGCCGCGCCCCATACCAGGGGCCGGCCGCGCGGTTCGGCGCGTTCGGCGCCCGGCCACCCGAAGAGCTGGTCGGGTTGCCCGCCGCACTACGGACCGGTAATGGACATTAGACTCAAGCGGGGCGTACGCCCTCCGGGCCCATGCGGGCGCGAGAACTTGGACGAGGAGGAACGGGTGGCCCTGCTGACCCGCATTCGGGGACCGCGCGATCTCGATCGACTCACGCCCGCGCAGCTGACCGCGCTCGCCGAGGAGATCCGCGGCTTCCTGGTGGAGGAGGTCTCCAAGACCGGCGGCCACCTCGGCCCCAACCTCGGCGTGGTCGAGCTGACGCTCGCGATGCACCGGGTCTTCGACTCCCCGCGCGACCGCATCCTCTTCGACACCGGCCACCAGAGCTACGTCCACAAGCTGCTCACCGGCCGCCAGGACTTCTCCCGGCTCAAGATGAAGGGCGGCCTGTCCGGCTACCCCTCGCGGGCCGAGTCCGAGCACGACGTGATCGAGAACTCGCACGCCTCCACCGTCCTCGGCTACGCCGACGGCCTGGCCAAGGCCAACAAGATCCAGGGCCACAAGGACCGCCCCGTGGTCGCCGTGATCGGCGACGGCGCGCTCACCGGCGGCATGGCCTGGGAGGCGCTCAACAACATCGCCGACAGCCGCGACCTGCCGATCGTCATCGTCGTCAACGACAACGAGCGCTCCTACTCGCCGACCATCGGCGGCCTCGCCAACCACCTCTCCACGCTGCGCACCACCCAGGGCTACGAGCGCTTCCTGTCCTGGGGCAAGGACGCGCTGCAGCGCACCCCCGTGGTCGGCCAGGCGATGTTCGACACCCTGCACGGCGCCAAGAAGGGCCTGAAGGACTTCATCGCCCCGCAGGGCATGTTCGAGGACCTCGGCCTGAAGTACATCGGCCCGATCGACGGCCACGACCTCCAGGCCCTGGAGTCCGCCTTCACCAAGGCGCGCGGCTTCGGCGGCCCGGTCATCGTGCACTGCATCACCGAGAAGGGCCGCGGCTACCACGCCGCCGAGAACAACGACGAGGACCGCTTCCACGCGGTCGGCGTGATCCACCCCGACACCGGCCTGCCGGTGAAGACCGCCGGCAAGGACTGGACGTCGGTGTTCGGCGAGGAGATGGTCGCGCTCGGCCGCGAGCGCCGCGACCTGGTCGCGATCACCGCCGCCATGCTGCACCCGGTCGGACTCGCCCCGTTCGCCAAGGCGTACCCCGACCGGATCTTCGACGTCGGCATCGCCGAGCAGCACGCCGCGGTGTGCGCCGCCGGCCTGGCCACCAACGGCCTGCACCCGGTCGTCGCGGTCTACGCGACCTTCCTCAACCGGGCCTTCGACCAGGTCCTGATGGACGTGGCGCTGCACCGGCTCGGCGTCACCTTCGTGCTCGACCGGGCCGGCGTCACCGGCACCGACGGCGCCTCCCACAACGGCATGTGGGACATGTCGATCCTGCAGGTCGTCCCCGGCCTGCGGCTGGCCGCCCCGCGCGACGCCGAACAGGTCCGCCTGCAGCTGCGCGAGGCCGTCGAGGTCGACGACGCCCCCACCGTGGTCCGCTACTCCAAGGGCAACGTCGGCCCGTCGGTGCCCGCCGTCGGCAAGGTCGGCGGCATGGACGTGCTGCGCCGCCACGAGGACGGCACCGCGGACGAGGCCGCCGACGTGCTGATCGTCTCGATCGGCGCAATGGCCCCGATCTGCCTGGAGGCCGCCGAACTGCTCGCCGGACGCGGCATCACCAGCACCGTGGTCGACCCGCGCTGGGTCAAGCCGGTGGACGCCGCCCTGCCCGGCCTGGCCGCCCAGCACCGCCTGGTGGTCACCGTCGAGGACAACGGCCGGGCCGGCGGCGTCGGTTCCGCGATCGCCCAGGCGCTGCGCGACGCCGACGTGGACGTCCCGCTGCGCGACTTCGGCATCCCGCAGGAGTTCCTCGACCACGCCTCGCGGGCCGAGATCATGGCCGAGATCGGGCTGACCGGCCCGGCCGTCGCGGAGAAGATCGAAGCACTGGTCAGCACCCGTTCACTCGCCCGGAGCTGACCCTCCGGAACCTCCGTGGGCGCACCGCCCGGCAGCCGCAACGGCCGCCCGGCGGTGCGCCCATTGTCCGACCGTCGTACTCATTCCCGGACTGGTGCGCCTGCGCCCGCGCGCGCCGGGTAGGTTGTCATCCGTGCCCCTCACCGCAACGAGCCGACCACGTGCCCTCGCCGACCGCCTCCACGGGCACGTCCGCGCCGGGTACTGGACCAGACTGGTCCCGCTGCTCGCGGTCCTGGCCACCGTCACCCACCTGCCCTCCTTCCTCCGCCCGGTGTGGAGCCCCGACGAGGGCTACCTCGCCACCCAGGCCCGGATGCTCGCCGACGGCGGCGTCCTCTACGACACCGTCGTCGACCGCAAGCCCCCGCTGCTGCCCTGGCTGTACGAGGCCTGCTTCGCGGTCTTCGGCTCCGTCTCGCTCTGGCCGCTGCGCGCCCTGGCGATCGGCGCCCACCTCACCACCGCCGTGCTGCTGGCCTCCATCGCCCGCGGCCGCTGGGGCGACCGGGCCGGACGCTACGCCGGCGCCCTCTACCTGCTGGTGTCCATCGGCCTCTCCCCGGAGGACACCCAGGCCGCCACCTTCGAAGTCTTCATGCTGCCCGCCATGGTGCTCGCCTTCCGCTACGCGGAGCGCCGCCGCTGGCTGGCCGCCGGCATCGCCGTCGCCCTCTGCTCGCTCACCAAGCAGACCGGCGGCGCCGTGATGCTCCCGGTGCTCTGGATGCTCCTCCAGGACACCCGCCGCCGCGGCGTCCGCTGGCCGCAGGCCCTGGCCAAGATCTGCTTCGGCTTCGCACTGCCGATAGCGCTGGTCGCCGCGATCCTCACCAAGCCCAAGGGCTTCCTGTTCTGGGTCGTCACCGGCTCCGGCGACTACGCCGGGCTCGGCAACAACTGGCCGCAGATGCTCGGCCGGGCACTCGGCAACTCGGCGATCCTGATGAGCGCCGGGCTGGCCTTCCTGCTGCCCCACGCCCACCGCCTGTGGCTGCGCCGCCGCAGCCGACCCGTCCCCGCCCGCGGCCCCGAGCGCGGCTCCACCGCCGACCTGTGGGTGTGGCTGCTCTCCTCGGTCATCGCGGTCTCGGTCGGCTTCCACTTCTTCGGCCACTACTACCTCCAGCTGATGCCCCCGCTGGTCCTGCTCGGCGTCGGCGCCGTCGCCACCTCCACCGTCCCCTGGCGCCCGGTCGCCGCGTACTCCGCCCTCGCCAGCACCTTCTTCCTCACCCTCGCCGTCTTCTGGCCCGGCCAGCGCCTCACCCAGACCACCGAGGTCGCCACCGCCGTCGCCGCCCAGACCACCCCCAAGGACACCGTCCTGGTCTGGGGCATGCACCCCGAGCTCTACTGGCTCGCCGACCGCCGCCCCGCCAGCCGCTACCTCACCGCCGGCTTCCTCACCAACTTCAGCGGCGGCAAGGGCACCGAGAAGGTCGGCGAGGAGTACTCCGTCTCCGACGCCTGGCAGACCTTCGACACCGAGATCACCGCCAACGGCCTCCCCCGGGTCTTCGTCGACGACTCCGGCACCGCCCCCTACCAGCCCGACAAGGTCCCGCGGATCGCCAGCCTCCTCGACACCTACTACGAGGTCGTCGGCGTCACCGGCGACACGGTGATCTACCGCCTCAAGGGCAGATAGCCGAGAACGGCGGGACGCACCGGCTCCGGGCACCCCGGCGGTCCCACCGCCCGCGCACCAGGACCGGCACCCGCCGCCCCCGCCCCCTCCGTACCGGAAGACCGGCAGCACACGGAACGCCGCCGGGCGGCACCCCGCCCCGGGGAGGGGAGGGGTGCCGCCCGGCGGCGTTCGCGGTGAGGCGTCAGGCGGGGACCGAAGCCAGGCCGGGGGCCAGGAACTTCTTGCCGTTGACGCGCTCGGAGACGCCCTCGCGGTCGAGGTACGGGGTGATGCCGCCGAGGTGGAAGGGCCAGCCGGCGCCGGTGATCATGCAGAGGTCGATGTCCTGGGCCTCGCCCACCACACCCTCCTCCAGCATCAGGCCGATCTCCTGGGCGACGGCCTCCAGGGCGCGGGCGCGCACCTGCTCCTCGGTGAGGACGCTGTCGCCGAAGGAGAGCAGCGCCAGCACCTCGGGGTCGAGGACCTGCGCGCCGTCCTGCCAGACGTAGAAGCCGCGCTTGCCGGCCTCGACGACCTTGCCGAGGTTCGCGGAGACGGCGAACCGCTCCGGGAAGGCGCCGTGCAGCGTCTCGGAGACGTGCAGGGCGATGGCGGGGCCGACCAGTTCGAGCAGGGCGATCGGGGACATCGGCAGGCCGAGCGGCTTCACCGCGGCCTCGACGGTCTCGAACGGGGTGCCCTCGTCGATGATGCTCTGGATCTCGCCCATGAAGCGGGTCAGGATCCGGTTGACCACGAACGCGGGGGCGTCCTTGGCGAGCACCGCGGTCTTCTTCAGCTTCTTGGCGACGCCGAACGCGGTGGCCAGCGAGGCGTCGTCGGTCTTCTCGGCTCGGACGATCTCCAGCAGCGGGAGGATCGCGACCGGGTTGAAGAAGTGGAAGCCGACCACGCGTTCGGGGTGCTGGAGCTTGGAGGCCATCTCGGTGACCGACAGCGAGGAGGTGTTGGTGGCCAGCACGGCGGTCGGCGAGACCACCGCCTCCAGCTCCGCGAACACCTTCTGCTTGACGCCCATCTCCTCGAAGACGGCCTCGATGACGAAGTCCGCGTCGCCGAACGCGACGGCCTTGTCGAGGTGCCCGGAGACCAGGCCCTTGAGCTTGTTGGCCTTGTCCTTGCCGATCCGGCCCTTGTCCAGCAGCTTGTCGATCTCGGCGTGGACGTAGCCGACGCCCTTGTCGATCCGCTCCTGGTCGATGTCGGTGAGCACCACCGGCACCTCCAGCCGGCGGGCGAACAGCAGCGCCAGCTGGGAGGCCATCAGGCCGGCGCCGACCACGCCGACCTTGGAGACCGGGCGGGCCAGCGACTTGTCCGGCGCGCCGAACGGCCGCTTGGCGCGGCGCTGCACCAGGTTGAAGGCGTACAGCCCGGCGCGCAGCTCGCCGCTCATGATCAGGTCGGCGAGCGCGGCGTCCTCCGCGTCGAAGCCGGCCTGCAGGTCGCCGTCCTTGACCTGCTGGATGATGTCCAGCGCCTTGTACGCGGCCGGGGCGGCCCCGTGCACCTTGGCGTCGGCGACCCAGCGGCCCCACAGCACGGCGTCGTCCCACGCCTTGCCGCGGTCGAACTCCTCGCGCTCGACGGCCACCTCGCCGGTGAGGACCTTGGCGGCCCACAGCAGCGACTGCTCCAGGAAGTCGGCCGGCTCGAAGATCGCGTCCGCGATGCCGAGCTCGAACACGTCCTTGCCCTTGAGCTGCCTGTTCTGGGCCATCGAGTTCTCGATGATGACCTTGACCGCCTTGGCGGGGCCGATCAGGTTCGGCAGCAGGGTGCAGCCGCCCCAGCCGGGCACCAGGCCGAGGAAGACCTCGGGCAGCGAGAACGCCGGGACGCCCGCGCTGACGGTGCGGTAGGTGCAGTGCAGGCCGACCTCGACGCCGCCGCCCATCGCCGCGCCGTTGTAGAACGCGAAGGACGGGACGGGCAGCGCGGCGATCCGCTTGAAGACGTCGTGGCCGCCCTTGCCGATGGCCAGCGCGTCGGAGTGCTGGGTGAGCAGCTCGACGCCCTTGAGGTCGGCGCCGACCGCGAAGATGAACGGCTTGCCGGTGATCGCGACCGCGACCACCTCGCCCGCGGCCGCCTCCGCCTCGACCTGGTCCAGCGCCTCGGCGAGCTTGGCCAGCGAGCCGGGGCCGAAGGTGGTCGGCTTGGTGTGGTCGAAGCCGTTGTCGAGGGTGATCAGCGCCAGCTTGCCGGCCCGCAGCGGCAGGTCCAGGTGGCGCACGTGCGCGGTGGTGACGACCTCGCCGGGGAACAGTTCGGCGGCGCGCCGCAGCAGTTCAGTGGTGCTCATGCTCACTTACCGCCCTCGAAGTGGGGGTTCTCCCAGATGACCGTGCCGCCCATGCCGAAGCCGATGCACATGGTGGTGATGCCGTAGCGGACGTCCGGACGCTGCTCGAAGCGGCGGGCCAGCTGGGTCATCAGGCGCACGCCCGAGGAGGCCAGCGGGTGGCCGAACGCGATCGCGCCGCCGTACGGGTTGACCCGCTCGTCGTCGTCCGCGATGCCGTAGTGGTCCAGGAAGGCCAGCACCTGCACGGCGAAGGCCTCGTTGACCTCGAACGCGCCGATGTCCTCGATGGTCAGACCGGCCTTGGCCAGCGCCTTCTCGGTCGCCGGGACGGGGCCGATGCCCATCACCTCGGGCTCGACGCCCGCGAAGGCGTAGCTCACCAGGCGCATCTTGACCGGCAGGCCCAGCTCGCGGGCCACGTCCTCGGCGGCCAGCAGCGAGGCGGTCGCGCCGTCGTTCAGACCGGCCGCGTTGCCCGCGGTGACGTTGCCGTGCGGGCGGAACGGGGTCTTCAGGCCGGCCAGCGACTCCATCGTGGTGCCCGGCCGCAGCGGCTCGTCCACCGTCGCCAGGCCCCAGCCGGTCTCGCCGATCTCGGGGTTGGTGTTGCGGATCGCGATCGGCACCAGGTCCGGCTGGATGTCGCCGTTGGCGTACGCCTTGGCGGCCTTCTCCTGCGAGCGCACCGCGTACGCGTCGCAGCGCTCCTTGGTGATGTGCGGGAAGCGGTCGTGCAGGTTCTCCGCGGTCATGCCCATGAACAGGGCGGACTCGTCGACCAGCTTCTCCGAGACGAACCGCGGGTTCGGGTCCACGCCCTCGCCCATCGGGTGCCGCCCCATGTGCTCGACGCCGCCGGCCACCACGACGTCGTACGCGCCGAAGGCGATGCCGCCCGCGGTGGTGGTGACCGCCGTCATCGCGCCGGCGCACATCCGGTCGATGGCGTAGCCGGGGACGGACTTCGGCAGGCCGGAGAGCAGCGCGGCGGTGCGGCCGATGGTCAGGCCCTGGTCGCCGATCTGGGTGGTCGCGGCGACGGCGACCTCGTCGATCCGCTCGACGGGCAGGCTCGGGTTGCGGCGGACGAGCTCACGGATGCACTTGACGACCAGGTCGTCGGCGCGCGTCTCGTGGTAGATGCCCTTCGGGCCGGCCTTGCCGAACGGGGTGCGGACGCCGTCGACGAAGACGACGTCCCTCGCGGTACGAGGCACGGGGGCTCTCCTCCCAGGGGGACATGACGATGAGCGCACGCACCAGCGGCGCCGCTACGCCCACCAATCTACCCACGAGTAACAACGCCCGGCAAGGAGGTGCGGACGTGACCCGGACGACGGACCGGCCCCGACCGGCTTACGCGGACGCCTCCCGGAACGCCTCCGCCAGCACCGGCCCCACCAGTTCGGTCTGCCAGGCGCGGGCCCCCAGGGCGCGCAGGGCCAGGCCGATGGTGTCGGCGTCCGGTTCGGCCGGGGGCTCCCAGGAGACGCGGCGGACCAGGTCGGGGGTGATCAGGTTCTCCGCGGGGAGGTGGAGCCGCTCGGCGAGGGCGGTGACGGCGGCCCGGGCGCCGCTCAGGCGGGCGGCGGCCACCGGGTCCTTCTCGGCCCAGGCGCGCGGCGGCGGCGGCCCGTCGTGCGGGGCGGTCGCGGGCGGCAGCGCCGACTCGGGGATCTCCCGGGCCCGCTCGATCGCGGCCAGCCACTGCTCCAGCTGGCGCCGGTTCACCCGGGGCCCGAAGCCCTGGACGGCGATCAGCGCGGGCGCGCTGGTCGGCATGGCCAGCGCGGCGTTCACGATGGCGGCGTCGGCCAGCACCCGGCCGGGGGAGACGTCGCGCTCGCGGGCGATCCGGTCCCGGGTGAGCCACATCTCGCGGACCACGGCCAGCTGCCGGCGGCGACGGACCTTGTGCAGCTGGGAGGTGCGCCGCCAGGGGTCGACCCGCGGGGCGGGGCGCGGCGCGGCGGCCAGCGCGGCGAACTCCTCGCGGGCCCAGTCGAGTTTGCCCTGCCGGTCGAGCTCGGCCTCCAGCGCGTCCCGCAGGTCGACCAGCACCTCGACGTCCAGCGCGGCGTAGCGCAGCCAGGGTTCGGGCAGCGGGCGGGTGGACCAGTCGACCGCGGAGTGCTCCTTGGCCAGCGACAGGCCCAGCACGTTCTCGGTCATCGGGCCGAGGCCCACCCGGGGGAACCCGGCGAGCCGGCCGGCCAGCTCGGTGTCGAACAGCGTGCCGGGGTGCATGCCGACCTCGAACAGGCAGGGCAGGTCCTGGGTGGCGGCGTGCACGACCCACTCGGTGTCGGCGAGCGCCGCGTTCAGGCCGGTCAGGTCGGGGCAGGCGATCGGGTCGATCAGCGCGGTGCCCGCGCCCTGGCGGCGCAGCTGGATCAGGTAGGCGCGCTGGCCGTAGCGGTAGCCGGAGGCCCGTTCGGCGTCGACGGCGACCGGCCCGGTCCCGCCGCGGAAGGCCTCGACGACGGCGGCGAGGGCCGCTTCGTCCGACACCACCGGTGGGAGTCCGTCCCTGGGTTCGAGGAGCGGAACCGGGGCGGTCTCTTCGGGGATGGAGGCTACGGCGTCGGTCACCCCCCAAGGGTACGTCGTGTGTCGCCGCCGGGAGTGTTGTCTGACTGGTCGGACGATGTTCGGACATATGCCAGTCCGGGGCGGCGGCGCGCCCGGGGGCGGGCCCGGTCCGGGGCGCGGGCCCGCTGACGGGCCGTCACGGGTTCCGGGCGGCGCGGGCCCGAACGGGTGCCGGGCGGGTATCGGGCGGGTATCTGGCGGGCGTCGGGAGGCGCCGGCCGGGCGTCGGATCGGTACGGCGACGGCCCGGAGGAAACGTTCCTCCGGGCCGCCACCAGCGAAGATGCGGGTCAGTGGATGATGCCGGTGCGCAGCGCCACCGCCACCATGCCGGCCCGGTCGCCGGTGCCCAGCTTGCGGGCGATGCGCGCCAGGTGGCTCTTCACCGTCAGCGCCGACAGGCCCATCGCCACGCCGATCGCCTTGTTCGACTGGCCCTCGGCGACCAGCCGCAGCACCTCCACCTCGCGGCCGGACAGCTCGCGGTAGGCGGACGGCTGGGCGCCGGGCGCACCCGGGGCGCCGGGGGCGGCACCGGGCTGGCCGGGGGCGCCGTGGTGGCCGGGCGCACCGGGGTGGTGGTGGCCGGGGATGCCGGGGCGGCGCATCCGCCCGGCCAGGCCGGCGCCGATCGGCAGGCCGGGGCGGCCGGGCATCGGCATGTTGGTGCGGGTACCGGTCACCACGTAGCCCTTGACGCCGCCGGCCAGCGCCGAGCGGACCGCGCCGATGTCGTCGGCGGCGGACAGCGCCAGGCCGTTGGGCCAGCCCGCGGCGCGGGTTTCGGCCAGGATGGTCAGGCCGGAACCGTCGGGCAGGTGCACGTCGGCGATGCAGATGTCGCGCGGGGTGGCGACCCGCGGACGGGCCTCGGCGATCGAGGAGACCTCGATGACGTCGCGGACACCGAGCGCCCATAGGTGCCGGGTGACCGTGTTCCGGACCCGGGGATCTGCGATGACCACCATGGCGGTGGGCTTCGTCGGACGGTAGGCGACCACGCTTGCGGGGTGCTCGAGAAGGACCGACACCTGAGGCCTCCGGGGGGAGTGGCGGACGAACCCCGAGGGGGCGGTCGGAGCGTTCCGCGTCTGGAAAGGGTCACTGACACCTTCGGCATCAACCGTGCCCGGCTTTAGCGGGTGATCACGATCTGGTGAGTAACAATACGGACAAATCGCGCAGATGACCGGTACGACATGCTTGGAAATCGCACAGATTCGATCGATATGGGCGCCACGGCGATCGTGAACGCGCAGGTAATTGACCGAGAGCGCGCTCGAAGTCACACTCCGTCAGTCCTGCGGGTGGCACCGGGCCCCGGAGGCCGGGTTGTCCCCCTGGGGTGTCTGCGGGGCCTGACGGCCGCTCAGCGGGCGGCGGCCGGTGACGGCCGGTGGTGACTGGTGACGGCCGACGGCGGCCGGTGGCGGAGCCGGCGGGGTCAGTGCGAGTTGCGCGGCCGGCGGCGGGCCGGCATCGGCACCACCCCGCCCAGCGCGCCCGGCCCGTCGGCCGGCAGCGGCGTCGGCGCGGACGGCGGCAGCCCCGCGCACACGCACAGCAGGTCGGCCCAGGCGGCCAGGTGGCGCTCGAAGCGGCGGTCGGCCGGCGTCCAGGACGCCCGCAGTTCGATCTCGGTGGACGCGCCGCGCTCGGCCAGCGCCCCGAAGTACTGCGAGTGGCACCTGGTCACCGTGCCGGACGGCTCGGCGTGCCCGGCGGCGTGCGTCTGCAGCGCGTCCATCAGCCAGCTCCAGCCGACCTCGGACAGCAGCGGGTCGCCCGCCATCTCCGGTTCCAGCTCGGCCCTGGTCATGGTGACCACCCGGAAGTCCCCGTTCCACGCCTCCGGCGCCGACGGGTCGTGCAGCAGCACCAGGGTGCCGTCCGCCAACTCCTCGCCGTCCACCTCGACCGAGGCGGAGAGCGCGAAGGCGTACGGGGCCAGCCGGCGGGGGGCGGGCTGCGGGGACAGCCGTACCTCGGGACGCAGCCGCGCCCCGGTCAGCGCCTCGACCGCGTCGCGGAACTCGATCGGCGCCGACTCCCTGCCCGTTCCTCCACCCTGTGCGGATTGCCCGCCGACCGCTGCCATGACCGGAAGCCTAGGCGGCGCGGACCCGCAAGCCGAGCACTTTCGTACCTCCGGCGTGCCGAAAACCCGGAAATGGAGCAGGCCGTGGGCGCGGCCCGGCCGGCCGTCGTCCGAGGTGTCCGTTTTGCCTGCCCGCGGCAGCCGCTCGGCCGGGAGCGCACCGCCCCGTGCGAGGATGTGACCCGTGAGTGAGACCCCCGCAGCCCAGTCCGGTCAGCGGCCCCGCGGCGCCGCGTACGACTCCGTCTTCCTGCGCGCCGCCCGCAACGAGCCGGTGCCGCACACCCCCGTCTGGTTCATGCGGCAGGCCGGCCGCTCGCTGCCCGAGTACCTGAAGGTGCGCGAGGGCGTCCCGATGCTCGACGCCTGCATGCGGCCCGACCTGGTCAAGGAGATCACCCTGCAGCCGGTGCGCCGGCACAAGGTGGACGCGGCCATCTTCTTCTCCGACATCGTCGTCCCGCTCAAGGCGGTCGGCATCGACGTCGAGATCAAGGGCGGCGTCGGCCCGGTCATCGCCGACCCGATCCGCACCAGGGCCGACCTCCAGCGGCTGCGCCCGCTCGAACCCGACGACATGCCCTACATCACCGAGGCGGTCGGCCTGCTGGTCGCCGAGCTCGGCGCCACCCCCCTGATCGGCTTCGCCGGCGCCCCCTTCACGCTGGCCAGCTACCTGATCGAGGGCGGGCCCTCGAAGTCGTACGAGAACACCAAGGCGATGATGTACGGCGAGCCCGAGCTGTGGGCCGAGCTCGTCGACCGGCTCGCGCAGATCACCTCCGCCTTCCTGAAGATCCAGATCGAGGCGGGCGCCGCCGCGGTCCAGCTCTTCGACTCCTGGGCGGGCGCGCTCGCCCCCGACGAGTACCGCCGCTCGGTGATGCCCGCCAGCGCGAAGGTCTTCGACGCGGTCGAGCCCTACGGCGTCCCGCGGATCCACTTCGGCGTCAACACCGGCGAACTCCTCGGCCTGATGGGCCAGGCCGGCGCGGACATCGTCGGCGTCGACTGGCGCGTCCCGCTCGACGAGGCCGCGAACCGGGTCGGCCCCGGCAAGGGCCTGCAGGGCAACCTCGACCCCGCCGTTCTCTACGCCCCCACGCACGTCGTCGAGACCAAGGCCCGCGAAGTCCTGCACGCCGCGCAGGCCCTGGGCGGCAGCCACCACATCTTCAACCTCGGCCACGGCGTCATGCCCACCATGGACCCGGACGCCCTCACCCGGCTCGTCGCCTTCGTCCACGAGGCGAGCGCCCGCTGAGGCGGGGGACCGTCCCCGCCTCCCCGGTCGGCTACCCCTCCTCGCCGAGGTAGGCGAGGACGGCCAGGACGCGGCGGTGGGTGTCCTCGGCGGGGGGCAGGTCGAGTTTGAGCAGGATGTTGCCGATGTGCTTGGCGGTCGCGGCCTCCGAGACCGTCAGGCGGCGGCAGATCTCCGCGTTCGAGCAGCCCCGGGCCATCAGTTCGAGGACCTCGCGCTCGCGGGGGGTGAGCCGTTCCAGCGGGTCGCGGCGGCGGGCGAGCAGGCGGCGGACCACCTCGGGGTCGACCACCGTGCCGCCCGCGGCGACGGCGTCCACCGCGGCCAGGAACTCCTCGACGTGGCCGACCCGATCCTTGAGCAGGTAGCCGACGCCCGAGCCGTCGCCGCTGGCCAGCAGGTCGGCCGCGTACGAGCGCTGGACGTACTGGCTGAGGACCAGGACCGGCAGGGACGGCTGCTCGGCGCGCAGGCGCAGGGCCGCGCGCAGGCCCTCGTCGCTGAGGCCGGGGGGCATCCGGACGTCGGTCAGGACCAGGTCGGGGCGGTGCTCGGCGACGGCGGCGAGCAGGGCGTCCGCGTCGCCGACCGCCGCCGCGACGGTGTGGCCGAAGCGCTCCAGCAGGCCGATCAGACCCTCGCGGAGGAGGACGGAGTCCTCGGCGAGGACGAGCCGGAGCGGGGGTCGGTCGTCGGGGTGCACGGTATCTCCACACGCAGCAGGGTCGGGCCGTTCGGCGGGCTGCTGACCGACAGTCTGCCGTCCACCACCGCGACCCGGTCGGCCAGCCCCGTCAACCCGGTGCCGCCGGCCGGGTCCGCGCCGCCCGCGCCGTCGTCGGAGACTTCGATCAGCAGGCGGCCGCCGGACCAGCGGCCGTGCACCCGGGCCGCCGACGCGCCGCCGTGCTTGGCCGCGTTCGCCAGTGCCTCGGCGACCGCGAAGTAGCCCGCCGACTCGACGGCGGCGGGCAGCCGGCCCGGCAGCGAGACGTCCACCGCGACGGGCAGCACCGAGCGGTCCGCCAAGTCCGCGCAGGCGTCCGGCAGGCCGCGGTCGGCGAGGACGCGGGGGTGGATGCCGTGCACCAGCTCGCGCAGCTCGGCCAGGGCCGCGTCCGCCTCGGCGTGGGCCGCCGCCAGGCGGCGGGACAGCGGGCCGCCCGGCGGTGCGTCCAGCCGGGCCAGGCCGAGCGACATCGACAGGGCGACCAGCCGCTGCTGCGCGCCGTCGTGCAAGTCCCGTTCGATCCGGCGGCGTTCGGCCTCGAAGGCGTCCACCAGCCGGGCCCGGGAGCGGACCAGCTCGCCGACCCGCTCCTGACCGCCCGTCAGCAGCCGGGCCAGCGCCGCCCGGGCGCCCGCCGCCACCGCCAGCGGATAGCCCGCCAGGGCCAGCAGCACCGCGCCCGCCGCCGTCACCGCCCAGGCCGGGCCCGGGTCGTGCAGCTGCCAGACCTTCAGCACGTTCACCTGCTCGCCGTCCAGGGCCAGTCGGAGCGGTGTCGCCACCAGCCAGGCCGGCAACAGCAGCGACCCCGCCACCACCGCCAGCTCCAGCGGCCAGAGCAGGAACGCCGACAGCGCCGCCCCGCCGGCCTCCCGCCACGTCGCCGCCTCGCCGTACCGGGCGCGCAGCCACGCCTGGAGGCCCGGGCCCTCCGGCACCCGGTGCGGATCGGCCACCGGCGCCCCGCCCATCAGCCGCAGCAGCCGCCGCTCCCACGCCCCGAACACCGGCCCCGCCAGCGGCAGCGCGGCCAGCAGCGGCACCCCCACCAGCAGCACCGACAGCGCCCCGCCGACCGCCGCCCACAGCAGCAGCACCACGCACAGCACCGCCCCCGCCAGCCCGCAGACCAGCAGGTACGCCGCCGAGCGCCACGGCCAGGCCGACCGCAGGAACCCCGGCCGACGCAGTGCCTGCCAGCAGTCCGACATCGGGCACCCCCTTCCACGAGACGGTCCCCACCCTAGGAGCATCCCCGGCCCGTGTCGGTAGAGCTGTCTCCACTCTTCACGGTGGACCGTCCCCCACTGCGCGGACGGCCGCCGACCGGTTGGCTCGGGCACCATGACGACCGCACTGACCAGGATCGCCGTACGCTCCCTGTACGCCGGACGGACCGCCCTGCTCGGGGCGTTCACCGCACTCGCCCTCGGCGTCGCGCTGATCGCCTCCACCCTGCTCGGCCTCGCCGCGAGCACCGGACTGCCGCCCGGCGAGGACCGCACCGCGCTGATCGCCCAACTCGGCACCACCTGCGGGGTCAGCCTGTTCACCGCCGGGTTCGTGGTCGCGTCCACCTTCTCCTACGCGGTCGCCCGGCGCCGCCGCGAGTTCGGCCTGCTCCGCCTCGCCGGCACCACCCGGGGGCAGCTCTCCCGCGCCGTCCTGCTGGAGGCCCTGCTGCTCGGCCTGCTCGCCGCCGCCACCGGCTGCGCGCTAGGCCGGGCCGCCGCCCCGCTGCTCGCGCACGCGCTGAGCGCCGCCGGGCTCGCCCCCGTCGGCTTCCGGATCGACACCCCCGGGTGGCCGCTGGTCACCGCGTTCTGCACCGGCCCGCTGATCGCCCTCGCGGGCACCGCCCTCGCCGCCCGGCGGGCCGGCCGGGTCCGCCCGCTCGAAGCGCTCCGCGAAGCCGACGTCGACCTGGAGGTGATGACCACCGGCCGCCGACTGTGCGGCCTCGCCCTGCTCGGCGGGTACGCCGCCGTGGTGGCCGTCGCGCTCGCCGGCGACCCGGCCGAACTGCTGCACCGCAAGACCTACACGCTCCAGCCGATGCTGCTGGTCGCCGCCACCGCCCTGCTCTCCCCCGTGCTGGCCCGCCCGCTGCTGCGGCTGCTCACCGCCCCCGCCCACCGCCCGCCCCGGCTGGTCCGGGCCGCCGCGCTCGGCGGCCTGCGCCGCACCGGCGCCACCACCGCCCCCGTCCTGCTCGCCGTCGCCCTCGCCGGCACCCTGGTCGGCGCCCCCGCCACCGTCGCCGAAGCCCGCGCCGCCGAAGCCCGGAGCACGGTCGCCGCCGACCTCGTCCTCACCCCCGGCCGGGGGAGCGCCGACGGCGCCGACCCGCTGACCGCCGCGCTGCGGTCGCTGCCCGGGGCCGTCGTCTCGCCGAGCGCCGCGACGCCGCTCGCGGTCGTCGAGGGCGACGGGACGGTCGTCCGCGCCGAGGGCCGGGCCGTCGCCGACCCGGCCGCGCTGGCCGCCACCACCCGGCTGCCCGTCGCCGCCGGCGACCCCGCGACGCTCGACGACGACAGCGTGGTGCTCGCCGAGGAGTGGGGGAACCCGCAGGTCGGCGACCGGGTGCGGGTCGTGCTCGCGGACGGCGCCCGGCGCGAGCTGCGGGTCGCCGCCGTGCTGCGCGACGGGACGGGCATCAACCCCGTCTACGTCACCCCGCGCAACGCGCCCGGCGCCCGGACCGACCGGATCGACGTCCGCGGCGCCGCCGGGGAGGCGGTCACCGCGCTCGCCCGCAGCCACGGCGCCCGCGCCGAGACCCGCGCGGCCTGGCTCGACGCCCACTACTCCGCCGACGACCCCCGGCGGATCCGCCGGATCGCCGCCGTCCTGGGCCTCGCCCTGCTCTACACCGCCATCGCCCTCGCCCACACCGCGCTCACCACCACCACCGACCGCCGCCGCGAACTCGCCCGGCTCCGCCTGGCAGGCACCACCCGCGGCCACGTCCTGCGGCTGGTCGCCGCCGAGACGCTCCTCGTCACGGCGGTCGGCGCCCTGCTCGGCACCGCCGCCACCCTCACCACCCTCGCCACCATGGACGCCGCCCTCCACCGGCAGGGCGCCCCCGTCCCGCTCACCCTGCCCTGGGCCGCCCTCGCCGCCACCGCCCTGCTCTGCGCGCTGATCACCGTCCCCTGCGCGGTGCTGGCGGCCCTGCGGGCGACCAGGGGCCGTGCGGTGGAAGCCCGTTAGCGGGAGCCGGGCAGCCCGCTCTCCCGCCCGGCGGGCGGGAGGGCGGGGCGGGGAGCCGCGAGCGGCGGGAAGGCCGTCGCGGGCCGCCCGGAGTCCCCCGGGCTCGGCACCGGGCACCACGGCGAGGTGCTGAGCCGCGAGCTCTCCCGGGCGGGGGAGCGGCCCGCCACCGGGCGGAACGCGGCGGCCACGCCCGGGTGGGCGCGATCCCCGAGTCCGGGCGGCACCACCGGCAGTGGCGACCGCCCCGGAGGCCCGCCCGACCCGCGCGCCGCCAAGGGCCGTGCACCGGAAGGCCGTTGACCCGGGGCAGCCGTTCTGCGTCCAGGCCGTTTACGGGACGCCGCCGACTGGCTACGTTGGATGACGGGGGGTGTCATGAGCGGTCTGTTCCTGTTGCTCGGATGGGTCGGCGTCCTGTGGGTGTTCGCCACGGGCGTCCTCGGCCACGACTGGTCGCTCGCCGGCCTGATCATGCCGCTGGCGACCTTCGCGCTGTTCGTCGCGGGCCAACTGCGCCGGGGCGAAATCCGCCGGCAGCAGCAGGCGGCCGCCGAGGCGTGGGAGCGCCGCCGCCTCCGGGAGGAGGCGGAGCGGGAGGCCCCCGCCGGGCCCCCGGCCCGTCCCGACGGGGAGGGACCGGACGTCGCCTCCGGCTGACCGGCGCCCCCGCCCGGCCCCGGCCCCGGCCAGGCGGGACGGCCTTCAGGAGTCGGTTCCGCCGTCGGAGTCCGGGACGTGCGTCGGGCGGGGCGGGACGGGGGAGGGCTTCGGGCGGGCGCGCAGGCGCCTGCGCAGCAGCCAGGCGAGCGGGGCGAGGAGCAGCAGGAAGGGGGCGACGGCGGCCAGGCCCATCAGGAGGGCGCGGAGCAGGGCGACCAGGGCGTGCCAGCCGGCGGCCAGGGCGCGGGCGACCGAGGCCCAGAAGCCGGTCGCCCTCTTCTCGGGCGCGGCGTGCCGCTGGGCGGGCGTCACCAGGTCCAGCGTCACGGTGGACAGCGAGGTGCGGGCGGAGAGCCCCTGCTGCTGGCGCTGCAGGGACTCCAGGTCGGACTCGCGGCGGGTCAGCTCGCTCTCCAGCGACACCACCTCCGACAGGCTCTTCGCGTCGGCCATCAGCGCCCGCACCCGGTCCACGCTGGCCTGCATCGACTTGAGCCGGCTGTCGACGTCGGCGATCTGCTGGGTGAGGTCGTCCGCCTTGCTGGTCAGGCCGAGCTGCTTGCCGAGCGCGCCGAGCCCGTCCAGGGTGCCCTGGTAGGACGCGGACGGGACCTTGAGGGTCAGCGTGGACTGCGCGGTGTCGTCCCTGCCGCCGCGCAGCTCCTCCCCGGCGACGTACCCGCCCGCCCGGGTGACCAGGTCGACGGCCTTGGCGCGGGCCTCGTCCACGGAACCGACCTGCACGGTCAGCTGCGCCTGGTAGGCGATCCGGCGGTCGGCCGCCGCAGGTCGGCCGTCCGTCCCCGTGGCGTCCCCGGAGCCGGCGGCGCCCGGGGCGTCCGCGCTGCCGCCGGCTCCGGGGGCGGTGCCGCCCTTGCCGGGAGCGGCCGCCCCCGCGGCCGCCCCCGCCGCCCGGCCGCCGTCCTGGGCCGCCACCGCCGGGGCGCCCGACGACGCCGTGCCGTCGGAGCTCGCGCTGCACCCGGCCAGCAGCAGGACCGCCGCCACCGCCCCGGCCGCGCCCGCTCTGCGTACCCGCAGGTCCATTCCGTACCCTCCCCGTGTTCCGGGGCGGGCCGGTCGCCCACCCCCACGCGACTGTGACGCGGCGGCCCCCGGGGCGGACCCGCACCCGCGGTACCGGATCGGTCACGTCGCGGACTCGCGCCGGTCTCGGGGCGCGCGGGGGCGATCCGGGCGATCCGGATAAGGGCTGGGAGACTGATCGACATGGCGAAACCTCACGTCGTGGTGATCGGTGGCGGGATCGCGGGCCTGGCCGCCGCCGCGTTCCTCGGGGACGCGGCGGTGCGGGTGACCGTGCTGGAGGCGTCGACGCGCTTCGGCGGGAAACTGCGCGGCGGCGAGGTCGGCGGCGTCCGGGTCGACCTCGGCGCGGAGTCGATGCTCGCCCGCCGCCCCGAAGCGGTCGAACTGGCCCGCCGGGTCGGCCTCGGCGAACGGCTCGAACCGCCCACCACCGCCAAGGCCGCGATCTGGACCAGGGAGGGCCTGCGCCCGCTGCCCGGCGGCCAACTCATGGGTGTGCCGGGAGACCTGGACGCGCTGGAAGCCTCCGGCGTGCTCACCCCCGAGGGCCTGGAACGGGCCCGCCACGAGCAGCCCGCCGAACTCGGTGAGGACGCCCCGATCGGCCGCTACATCGCCGACCGGCTCGGCCGCGAGGTCGTCGACCGGCTGGTCGAACCGCTGCTCGGCGGCGTGTACGCCGGGCACGCCGACGAGATCTCGATCCGCGCCGCCGTCCCGCAGCTGCTCCAACTCGCCGGGCGGGGCGGCTCGCTGACCGCAGCCATCCGCGACCTCGCCGGCCGCGCCACCGCCACCGGACCGGTCTTCCAGGGCCTGGACGGCGGACTCGGCACCCTCCCCGAGGCCGTCGCCGCCCACGACCGCGCGCACGGCGCCGAACTGCTCGCCGGCCACCCCGTCGACGCCCTGCGCCGCACCCCCGACGGCTGGCGGATCACCGCCGGCGGACGCGAACTCGCCGCCGACGCCGTCGTGCTGGCCGTCCCCGCCCCGCAGGCCGCCGCGCTGCTCGACGCCGACGCCCCCGGCGCCGCCGCCGAACTCCGGCAGGTCGAGTACGCGTCCATGGCCCTGGTCACCCTCGCCTTCCGCCGCGCCGACCTCGCGGACAGCCCGCTCGCCGGCAGCGGCTTCCTCGTCCCCCCGGTCGACCGGCGCGGCATCAAGGCGTCCACCTTCTCCAGCAACAAGTGGGGCTGGCTGGAGCGTTCCGCCCCCGACGCCTTCCTGCTGCGCACCTCGCTCGGCCGCCACCGCGAGGACGCCGCGCTCGACCTGGACGACGCCGAACTCGTCGCCCGCTCCCTCGCCGACCTGCGCGCCGCCGTCGGCCTGCGCGCCACCCCGTACGACCACGCCGTCACCCGCTGGCGGAACGGACTCCCGCAGTACCCCGTCGGCCACCTCGACCGGGTCGCCCGGATCCGCGCCCGCCTCGACGCCCTCGGCGCGATCGCCGTCTGCGGCGCCGCGTACGACGGCGTCGGCATCCCCGCCGTCATCGCCGGCGCCCGGCGCGCCGCCGAACACCTCACCCCCGGCACCGGCAGCACCCACTCGGAAGGGACAATGGGCTCATGACCGAAAGCACTGAGCAGCCCGTGAAGAAGAAGGCCCGCGACCTCAACCAGGTGATCCGCTACACCATGTGGTCGGTGTTCAAGCTCAAGGACGCCCTCCCCGAGGACCGCACCGGCCTCGCCGCCGAGGTCGACGCCCTCTTCGAGCAGCTCGCCGCCAAGGACGTCGTCGTCCGCGGCACCTACGACGTGTCCGCCCTGCGCGCCGACGCCGACATCCTGGTCTGGTGGCACGCCGAGGACTCCGACGACCTCCAGGAGGCGTACAACCGCTTCCGCCGCACCGGGCTCGGCCGCCACCTGGAGCCGGTCTGGTCCAACATGGCGCTGCACCGCCCCGCGGAGTTCAACAAGTCGCACATCCCGGCGTTCCTCGCCGACGAGCGGCCCCGCGAGTACGTCTGCGTCTACCCCTTCGTCCGCTCCTACGAGTGGTACCTGCTCCCCGACGAGGAGCGCCGGGCGATGCTCGCCGAGCACGGCATGATGGCCCGCGGCTACCCCGACGTCCGCGCCAACACCGTCGCCTCCTTCGCCCTCGGCGACTACGAGTGGCTGCTCGCCTTCGAGGCCGACGAGCTCCACCGCATCGTCGACCTGATGCGCGACCTGCGCCCCTCCCGCGCCCGCCTGCACGTCCGCGAGGAGGTCCCGTTCTTCACCGGCCGCCGCAAGCCGGTCGCGGACCTGCTGGCCGGTCTGTACTAGGTCCTGTCCGGTCGATCTTGTCGGATCAGCGCGCGGCGTTGGGCGCCCGGCTGGGAGTGCCGGCGGAACGCCCTCGTACTGGATGTACTCGGGTGTTTCGCCGGTGCTTCCAGGCGGGATGCCCGGCGTCGGGCGCCCGGCAAGATCGGCCGGACAGGGCCTAGGGGAACCAGGGGCTCGGGGAACGGCGGGTCCGGGCCCCCGGTGCCGCGCCTCGTCCGCCTACGAGCCGAGCGCCGCGCGCAGCCGGGGGTCCTGGACGGCGGCGGGGCCGGCGATGGCGACGGCGGTGAGCAGGTCGTCGTCGGTGGCGGGGGTGTGCCGGCAGGGGAGGGCGCGCAGCAGGGTCTGGCCGGCGGGGGCGGCCCACGCGGTGTAGGCGTGGACGTCGACCCGGGCCATCAGCAGGGTGCCACCGGTGAGGACCAGGGGGAGGGCGTACCAGGCGACCGCAGTGCGGGCGGCGGTGCCGTCGGGGGCGGTGAGCAGGACGGTCAGCAGCAGCATCGCCGCCGCCCCGACGAGCGCGTACCGGACCTGCCGGACCGCCCGCAGGGCGTGCTCGCGGACGACGGCCGGCGTCGCCAGCCCCGCGGAGGTCAGCCGGTCGCCGATGTCGCGGACGGTCGGGTGCGCGGCCAGCGCGGCCTTCAACTGGGCGGTGCGGCACTGGCCCTCGGGGCCGATCGCGCCGATCAGCGCCCGCTCCAGGCGGCCGCGGCCGCGCGGGTCGACGACGGTGGTCCAGCCGGTGTGGGCGAGGTGCAGGCGGCCTACCCCGGCCATCCTGACCAGGGCCAGGTCGACCACCCGGGCGGGGCCGCCGGCCAGGTACGCGGTCTCGTACAGACCGACGCCCGCGGACCGGGGGAGGTGCTGCGGGGCGTTCCCGGCGAGGGCGTCCGCGATCGCGGCGACCCGTACCAGCCGGAGGCAGGAGAGCACCGCGGCGGCACAGGACGGGATCAGCAGCAACACCCACATGCTTGCTGTTCTAGTCCCGTGCGCGCCGGGAGCGGAACACGTACCCGGGCCGCGATACCGAACTGTGACTCGCCGGTCGGTTCAGGAACCGCCGCAACCGCCGCCGCCGCAGGAGCTCGACGAGCCGCCGCAGGAACTCGACGAGCCGCCGCAGGAGTGCGAGGAACCCCCGCAGGAGTGGTGCGAGGAGGAGCCGCCGCAGGAGTGGTGGGAGCCCCCCGAGTGCCCTCCCGAGTGGCTCCCCGAGTGGCCGGACGAGCCGCAGGAGGAGGCGGGCGTCCCGCACCAGAGCACGGCGCCGGCGCCGTACCCGGCCGCGACCTCCTCCGGGCGGGACGTCCCGGTGCTCCAACCGGAACGCCCGGAGCTCCGGCCGGTGCGGGTGGACGCGGACGGGCCGGTGATCGCCTCGCGCAGCGCCCGGTGCCCGGGCTCGCGCAGCGCGGCGACGCCGTCGAGGGCGAACGCGCCGACCAGCTCGGCGTGCGCGGCCTCCACCTCCCGGGGCCGCCAGGGGACGCTGCCGCGGACCAGCTCCAACTGGCGCAGGCCCGCCGGGGTGATCCGGTTCTTCCCGGGGCTGGTGGCGGCCAGGCTGACCAGCGTGAACAGCACCAGCACCCCGTACGGGAAGAACGGCGGGACGGTGGACTCCCACTCCGGCCCGTTCAGCCACCGGGAGGTGGAGACCGCGCCGAGCACGAGCGTGGTGAGCAGCGCCAGCACCAGCAGCCGGCGGGCCCGCCAGGCGGCCCGCAGCGCGGCCGGGTCGCGCAGCAGGCCGCGGGCGGCCAGCCCGTCGCCGATCTTCTGCACCTCGGGGCTGCCCATCACGCAGGCGCGCAGCACGGACAGGTCGCGTCCGGCCCGGCCGCCGACGGCGGTGACCAGGACGCGCTCGACCGGGTCGGACGTCCGGTCGGCGGTGACGGTGACCCGGCGGGCCCGGGAGACCACCACCCGGCCCTCGCGCTCCATCCGGACCAGCGCGGTGTCGGCCACCCGGGCCGGGCCGCCGGACAGGAAGGCGACCTCGAACAGCGACTGGCCGCGCCCGGGCAGGCCCTGCGGGTCGGTGACCCGCCGGCTGCGCCGGTTGAAGACGGAGACGGCGGTGAGGGCGAGCGCGACCAGCGCGGCCGACAGGACGAACAGGTGGTTCCACATCCCCCGTGGTTCCTTTCGCAGAGGTGGGGCTCGGTTACGGGTGCGCCCGGGCGGTGCGGGCGCGGCGCGGCAGCAGGCGGCTCCACCGGGAGGCGGCGGGGTGCAGCAGGCGGTGCAGCGCGGGGTGCCAGCGGGCGTCCGGCGCGGCGTCCAGGGCCCATTCGGCGAAGGCCCGGGCGTCGGCGCGGTAGCCGCCGGTGAGCGGCCGCCCGGCGCAGTAGCGGGCGAACAGCGGGGCGAAGTCCGGGCCGAGCAGCTCGGGGAGCTCCGGCACCAGGTGGCCGACGGTCTCCCGGCGCTTGGCGAGCAGGCCCTCGGCCTGGACGCGCAGCTGCTCCGGGTCGAAGCCGTCGGGCGAGGGGGCGCCGGCCACCAGGGCGGCCAGCAGCTCCTCCTGGCGGTGCGCCAGGTGGACGCGGGCGAGGGCGAGTTCGGCGTCCTCGCGGTCGCGGATCAGGTACTCGTGCTGTTCAGACACGGGCGGTCTCCCTGCGGTGGCGGAGCTGGACGCGGCGGATCGCGTCGAGTTCGGCGGACAGTTCGGCGGGCGGCGGGTACGCGCCGTCCCGCTCCAGCAGCACCCCGGGCGGGTCGGTCCGGGCGCAGAGCTCGGCCAGCACCTCCAGCACGGGCGCGGTGACGGGGTGGGTGTGGGTGTCGTGCCAGACGCCGTCGCGCTCGACACCCCCGGCGACGTGTACGTAGGCGAGGGCCTCCAGCGGCAGCCGGTCGAGTTCGGCGGCCGGGTCGACGCCGAGGTTGACCCGGTTGGTGTGCAGGTTGGCGACGTCCACCAGCAGCCGGACGCCGGTGCGCTCGACCAGCTCGGCGAGGAACTCCGCCTCCGTCAACTCGTCGCCCGTCCACGCCAGTTGGGCGGCGATGTTCTCCAGGGCGAGCGGCACCGGCAGCTCCTGCTGGGCGATCCGCACGTTCGCGGCCACCACCCGCAGCGCCTCCCGGGTGCGCGGCACCGGCAGCAGGTGCCCGGCCTCCAGGCCGCCCGCCCGGACGAACGCCAGGTGCTCGCTGACCAGCGGCGCCCCCAGCGCCTCGGCGACGGCGGCCAGCCGGGCCAGCCGGGCCGGGTCGGGCGCGGCGGCGTCCCCCAGGCCGAGCGAGACGCCGTGCGGGACGACGGCGGTGCCGCGGGCGCGCAACTCGGCCAGCGAGGGCGGCAGGTGGTCGGGGCAGACGTTCTCGGCGACCACCTCCACCCAGTCCAGACCCGGCAGCCGCTCCACCACGGTGTCGATCTCGGGACGCCAGCCGATGCCGGTGCCCAATCGCGGAATATCGGACGAAGGCATATTCCACCCCCTCTTCGCGGGCTTTTCCGGCCGCTTCGACCCCCGCTGCCGAGGATGTATCCGCGGCGGACCGATGCCAAGCGGGACAACGGAAACTCAGAGCTGAACTTGAGGTTTCACCACCGCTGAACGAACTGCCGTGCGGGTGGGGGGAAATTCAGCAGCGCACGGACGAATTACTGGCTAACGTGACATGCCTATGACTTCGACGCCGTACCGCATCCGCCCGTTCGCCCCCGCCGACGCCGCCGACGCCGCCGCGGCCTACCTGGCCGGTCGCCCGCACCTGGTCACCACCCCCGAGGTGGTCGCCTGGCAGGCCGGTCTGCCCCACTACCACCTGCTGGTCGCCGAACGGGCCGAACGGGTCGTCGGCACCGCCAGGTTCGGCCCGGTGACCGAGAGCGCCACGCCCCACCAGGGCTTCCTCAACGTCAGCGTGCTCCCCGAGCACCGCGGCACGGGCATCGGCACCGCCCTGCTCACCGCCGCCGAACGGGAACTCGCCGCCCTCGGCACCAGGGACGTGCACGGCTGGGCCGACGACACCCCCGCGGCCCTCTCCTTCGCCGCCGCCCGCGGCTACCGGCGCGGCCGGGCCGGCCGCTTCTGCGGCCTCGACCTCACCGCCCCGCTGCCCCCGCTGCCGCCCACCCCGCCCGGCGTCGAACTGCGCACCGCCGCCGACTTCCTGGACGACCCGTACCCGATCTACCTGGTCGACGTCGACGGCACCCGCGCCGAACCCGGCGACCTCGTCCTCGACGACCAGCCGTACGAGGGCTGGCTCGCCGAGATCTGGCAGCGCCCCGACCAGGACCACACCCTCACCGCGGTCGTCCTGGCGGACGGCGAACCGGTCGCCTTCTCCGCCGCCCAGACCGACGGCCACCGCACCTACTGGTCCGCGTTCACCGCCACCCGCTCCACCCACCGCGGCCGCGGCCTGGCCGGACTCGCCAAGATCCACTCCCTGCACCGCGCCAAGGCCCGCGGCTTCACCGTCGCGTACACCCAGAACGACGCGGGCAACGCCCCGATGCTCGCCATCAACGCCCGGCTCGGCTACCGCGAGTGCGCGACGGAGTGGAAGCACACGCGGGCGCTCTGCGAGTAGCGGGCGCGGTCCCGTCCGCCCCCGGTCGTGCGTTCACGCGACGTCCACGCCGTGGTCGCGGGCCAGGCCGGCCAGGCCGTCGGACCAGCCCTGGCCGACGGCGCGGAGCTTCCAGCCGTCGGCGGGGTGGCGGTAGACCTCGGCGACCAGCATCGCGGAGACCGCCGGGTCGGCCGGCGGGCGGAACACCCAGCGGCCGGTGCCGGAGACGAGTTCGACCGTCGGATCGACCAGGTCCGCGCAGGTGCCGTCGCCGTCCGCGTCCAGGTTGACCGAGATCGCCACCCGCCGCACCGCGTCCGGGAGTCCACCGGTGCGCACGGTCGCGTCGCGCTCCTCGGGACGCAGCACCACGGCGCCGCCCTCCGCGCTCGGCTGGTGGTAGAAGACGAAGTCCTCGTCCCGCCGGACCTTCCCGTCCGCGTCGAGCAGCAGCAGCGTCAGGTCGGCCGCCGCCCCGCCGGCCCGGAACCGGACGCGCACCTCCCCGTCGGGCAGCACCAGGTTCTGACCCGGCACCAACTCCGTCGCGGGGGCGGCGGACACGGCGGGGGCGGCCGGGACGCTCCGCTGGACGGGGATCGCGGGAGCCGCCGGACCGAGCCGCCCCGGCAGGCCCTGCTCGCGGAGCAGTTCCAGCAGCATCGGCCCGTCGACCAGGGTGAGCGGCTTGTTCTCGACGTGCTTGCGGGAGCTGGGGCCGAAGCCCGCCGTGGTCACCAGGATGCCCCGGTTGGCGCCCTGGTGGCGCATGGTCGACTCCAGGTCGCGGACGGCGCTCGGCGGGACGGTCTTCCGGTACCGCTTGGCCTGGATGACGATCTTCCCGCCGGTGATCGGGTCCGGGTCCTCGGCCAGCACGTCCACGCCCTCGTCGCCGCTGCGCGCGGTGGTGCTGGTGCGCAGGCCCCGGCGGCGGAACAGCTCGGCGACCAGTTCCTCGAACTCCAGCGGGTCCATCTCGAACAGGTCGGGCCCCTCGCCGTCCGCGCCGGAGCCGGAGCCGGAGCCGGAGCCGGGAACGGAAGCGGGGGCGGGGGCGGAGCCGGGCGCCGGGACGGGGCCGGCGGCGGCCGGCACCTCCGCGACCGTCTCGGCCTTCTCCGGACGGGCCGAGATCCGTCCGCCGAGGGCCCCGACGAAGCAGTCCAGCGGGGCGACCCGGTCCAGGGCGAGCGCCTCGAAGACGGCGCGGTCGGCCTCGACGGCGAGCAGGCAGCGCTCGCCGTCCCGCCCGGTCGCCGGATCGGGGGCGACCACCACGCCGTTCAGTCCCACCGAGGCGAGCAGCCCCCCGGCGTCGGCCCGGAACACCTCCGCCAGCACCCGCAGCGCGCACTGCGCCAGCACCTCGCGGTACAGCTCCCGGCGCTGGGCGGCGGGCCGGGCCACCTCGTCCTCGCGGTCGTCGGAGCGGACGTACCGGTACCGGCCCACCGCCGGCACCACCTCGTACGGCGGCAGCTCCCAGCGCACCACCAGCCGGCGGGCCGGGGCGTCCCACCAGGTCTCGCCGTCGGCGGGGAAGCCGTCCGGCCAGTCCTCGCGCCAGTCGACCACCGCCTCGAAGTACTCGGCGACCGCCGCCGCCTCGCCCGCCCGCAGCCGCGCGGCCAACCGGTCGGCCTGCGCCGACTGCCCGGCCAGCAGCCGGTGCCGCTCGGCCGCCCAGGCGTCGTACTGGGCCCGGTAGTCGGCGAGTTGGCGCTGCCGCTGCTGCTCGGCCGCCCAGGCCGCCTGCCAGTCGTGCTCGAAGGCGGCCCGGGCCCGGGCGGAGTGCTCCTCCCACTGCCGGCGCGCCCCCGGGTCGTACGCCAGGTGGCCCGCCGGGGGCGGCACCAGGTACCAGGTCTGGTCCGGCATCGGCACCGGCACGCCCAGCGGGCCGGGGTCGAACGGCGGCACCGCCGGGCGGCCCCCGGCGGCCAGCGAGAACCCGGGGCCGGCCAGCCCCGCCGCCAGCACCCCGCGCAACTCGGCCACCCGGGCGTCCAGTTCGGCGCTGCGCCGGGCGGCGTCCGACTCCCGCCCCTGCTGGTACGCCTTCAACGCCTCGCGCTCGCCCCGCGCCGCCGCCCGCTGCGCCTCCCGCTGGGCGCGCTCGTTCTCCCGCTGCCGGGCGGCCGCCGCCCTGCGCTGGGCCTCCGCCCGGCGGTGCTGCTCGCGCTGCGCCTCCGCCAACACCGACCACACCCCGGAAGACCGCCGCCGCGCCACGCCCGCCCCACCCACGTCCAAGACCGTTCGGAAGACGATCAGTCTTCCACGCCGGTGGGCACCCGCGTCACCCGCCGCCGTACCCTGACCGGACACTCCGGACGCGCCGCGGTTCCGGACGGGAGACGGAAGGTCCTCGATGAGCCACACGATGGTGAACGGCGCCGCGCTGCACTACGACGAGTCCGGCCCGGCGGATGGCACCCCCGTCCTCCTGGTCCACGGGCACCCGTTCAACCGCACCCTGTGGGCCCCGCAGGCCGACGCGCTGGCCGCGGCCGGGTACCGGGTGATCACCCCCGACCTGCGCGGCTACGGGGAGAGCGAGGTGACGCCCGGCACGGTGCTGCTGGCCGACTTCGCCGACGACGCCGCCGCCCTCCTCGACCACCTGGGCGTCGAGCGCGCGGTGGTGGGCGGCGTCTCCATGGGCGGCCAGATCGCCATGGAGTTCCACCTCCGCCACCCCGGACGCCTCCTGGCGCTCGTCCTGTCCGACAGCTCTGCCCCCGCCGAGACCGAGGAGGGCAAGGAGTTCCGCAACCGGATGGCCGACCGGCTGCTCGCCGAGGGCATGGCCGGCTACGCGGACGAGGTGATCGACAAGATGCTCGCCCCCTACAACGTCACCGCCCTGCCGGAGACGGCCGCCCGCGTCCTGGGCATGATGCGCGCCACCGACCCCCGCGGCGCCGCGGCGGCCCTGCGCGGCCGCGCCGAGCGCCCCGACTACCGCGACACCCTGCGCACCGTCACCGTCCCCACCCTGCTCCTGGTCGGCGCGGACGACGTCTACACCCCCGTCACCGACTCCGAGGCCATCCGCGCCCTCGTCCCGCACGCCGACCTGGCCGTCATCCACGACGCCGGCCACCTCCCGGGCGCCGAACAGCCCGAGCGGTTCAACGCCGCCCTGCTGGACTTCCTGCGCACCCGGCTGTCCTGACCCGGGAGAGCCGGAGGGCCCTGCCCCGGCCTGACCGCCGGGGAGGGCCCTCGTGCCGCGGGCGGGCGCTACTCGGCGGGCTTCAGCGTCAGCGAGATCGAGTTGATGCAGTACCGCTGGTCGGTCGGGGTGTCGTACCCCTCGCCCTCGAAGACGTGCCCGAGGTGGCTGCCGCACTTCTTGCAGCGGACCTCGACCCGGCGCATGCCGAGGCTGGTGTCCTCCAGGTACTCCACGGAGTCACCGGCCAGCGGTGAGTAGTACGACGGCCACCCGCAGTGGCTGTCGAACTTCGTCTCGCTGCTGAACAGCTCGGCGCCGCACGCCCGGCAGGCGTAGACGCCGACCGTCCTGGTGTCGGTGTACTCGCCGACGAACGGCCGTTCGGTGCCGGCCTCGCGGAGCACGTGGTACTCCTCCGGGGTCAGCTCGGCGCGCCATTCGGCGTCGGACTTCTGGACCTCGTAGCTCACGGCGGATCTCCAGCTCGGACGGGGACGTCAGACAGCAGGTGCAACGTCCGCCAGGGCGGCCAGAATTTCCGGGCCCAGGTTGGTGACGTCGCCGGCACCCATGGTCAGCACCAGGTCGCCGGGGGCGGAGAGCGAGGCGAGCAGCGCCGGGGCGGCCGCGAAGTCGTGCTCGGCCCGGACGTCCGCGCCGGCCCGGCGGGCCGCGTCGATGATCAGCTCGGCGGTGACGCCCGGGATCGGGTCCTCGCGCGCCGGGTAGATGTCCAGCACCACCGAGGCGTCGGCCAGCGCCAGCGCCCGCCCCATCTCCTCGGCCAGCTGCTGGGTGCGGGAGAACAGGTGCGGCTGGAAGACCACCAGCACCCGGCCCGCGCCCGCCGCCTCCCGGATCGCCTCCAGGTCGGCGGCCATCTCGGTCGGGTGGTGCGCGTAGGAGTCGATCACCTGCACGCCGCGCGCCTCGCCCTTGAGCTGCAGCCGCCGCCGCACCCCGGTGTACGCGCCCAGCGCCTTCGCCAGCCCCTCCGCCGGGACGCCCAGCGCGACGCCCGCCGCCAGCGCCGCGACCGCGTTGTGCGCGTAGTGCCGCCCGGGCACCGAGACGGTGAACACCAGCCGCTCGCCGCCCAGCTCGACCGTCACCTCGCTGGTCATGCCGCGCGCCGCGACCTCCAGCACCCGCACGTCCGCGTCCTCGGCGGCGCCGACCGTCACCACGTTCAGCCCCTCCCGGCCCGCCACCCGGCGGGTCAGCTCGCGGGCGCCCCCGTGGTCGGCCGAGACCACCAGGGTGCCGCCGGGCTGGATGCGTCCGACGAAGGTCTCGAAGGACTCGTAGATCTCCTCGATCGACGCGTAGTTGGCGTGGTGGTCCAGCTCCACGTTCAGCACGATCGCCACCTCGGGCGCGTACTTGTGGAAGCTGCGGTCGCTCTCGTCCGCCTCCGCGACGAAGATCTCGCCCGCCCCGTGGTGGGCGTTCGACCCCGGCGCGTCCAGGTCGCCGCCGATCGCGTACGAGGGCTCCAGGCCCAGCTCGCCCAGGCTGACCGCCAGCATCGAGGTGGTCGTCGTCTTGCCGTGCGTGCCCGCCACCGCCAGCGCCCGGCGCCCGCCCATCAGCGCCGCCAGCGCGTCCGAGCGGTGCACCACCGGGACGCCGCGCTCGCGGGCGGCCGCCAGCTCCGGGTTGTCGGCGCGGATCGCGCTGGAGACCACCACGCTGCTGGTCCCGGCCGGCAGGTGCTCCGCGGCGTGCCCGACGAACACCGTCGCCCCCAGCTCGCGCAGTGCCCGCACGGTCTCCGACTCCTTCGCGTCGGAGCCCGAGACGGTCGCTCCGCGCACGGCGAGGATCTTCGCCAGGCCGGACATGCCGGCGCCGCCGATGCCGATGAAGTGCGGGGCGTGCAGGTCGTGGGCGGCGTCGTTCAAGGCTGGCTCCGTACGGGCGTGAGGAGGCGGGATCGTCCCGTAGCTCCGTAAGACGTTCACGGGTCTACGGGACGATTCTGCCCTAACCGGGAGGCCGGTCAGGATTCGCTGGCGAACAGCTTGAGCACCGGGACGCCCACCTCGTGCCGGGCGCGGGAGGCCCAGTCCCGGTGGAAGAACTCCTCGACGAAGTGCGGCGAGGTCAGCACCAGCACCTCGTCGGCCCTGTTCTCCTCCACCACCTCGCGCAGCCGCACCAGCGGGTGGGCCTCGACCACCTCGCCGACCGCCTCCGCCCCGGCCCGCTGGAGGTGGCGCAGGCTGTGTTCGAGGGATTCGCCCGCAAGGGTGGGCACGGCCTCCTCGCCGTCGTCGTGCTCGTGCACCGCCTTGTCCAGATGGCCGAGGGCCACGTCGTCCAGGGCGCGCAGCAACTCGTCCTGCTTGCCGCGGGGTTGCATCAGGACGACGAAGGACACCTGCTCCTCGCCGTGGAGCGTGGTGACCAGTTCCACGTCGGCGTCGGAGAGTGCCTTCTCGATCATCAGTACGGTCTTGAACACGTGAGTCCCTTCGCTGGTGCGGGCCCCCGGGTCCGGCTCCTGCTCCCCTCCTTCATAGTGCCCGGAGGAAGGATTCCTCACGCTGCACGCGCGCCACAGGGATCACATGATCCACATCGGTCAGGATGTGTCTCATCTGTCTCAGGTGAAGGCGGTCTCGCTCGGGGAGCGGTCCGGATCGGTCGGTCGCAGATAGCGGGTGAAGAGGAAACCTTTCTCCTCGATCAATGACACCAGCCGCATCGCCCGGACGTCCGGGATTCGCGGAGCGTTCACGATCCTCGGTGAATCACCGCCCGTCACCAGGGGCGCCACCGACAGGCACAACTCGTCCAGCAGGCCGTCCGCGGCGAGCTGACCGAGCAGGCGGGGCCCGCCCTCCGTGAGCTGCCGGCGCCAACCACGCTCCGTGAGCGCGGCCACCGCGCGGGGGAGGTCCACCGAGCCCGTTCCTGCGGTGATCACATCGGCCGCGGCGGCGACCCGGGCCAGCTTCGCGGCCGGCGCGTCGACCGTGGTGACCACCACGGTCGGCACCAGCGGCTCGGTGAACAGCGGCGCCGAGAGGTCCAGTTCCAGGCTCCGCGACACCACCGCGATCACCGGCGCGGGCAGTTGGCCGGCGGCCGCCCGCCGGGCCGCGAAGTCGGCTCGGACCCGGGCCGGCCGGTACCCCTCGGCCCGGACGGTCTCGGCCCCCACCAGCACCACGTCGCACAGCGCCCGCAGCACCCCGAAGATCCGCTTGTCCGCCTCGCCGGACAGCCCTTCCGAGAGGCCGTCCAGCCGGGCCGCGCCGTCCAGCGAGGCCACCATGTTCGCCCGCAGCCAGGCCCCCTCGCCGGGGTACGCGTACGCCTGCGCCAGCCACTCCGGGCTGCCGGGGTCGTGGGGGGAGCCGGGGGTGTCGCCGATCAGTCGCCTCATGGTTCCGAGTCTGGCAGGAGTCCCGGTGTGGCACGCCTCGCGCTCTGCGCCCCCCGGCGCGCGAGTACCCTGTTGTCTCGTGTCTGCTGCCTCGGAGTCCGATGTCCACACCGCGATAGCCCTGGCCGACCGGCGCCCGGTGGTGCCGGCCGAGCGGCTGGTGGCGGAGATGGTGCCGCCGCCGCGCTTCGCCGGAGTGAGCTTCGGCAGCTACCTGCCGGACTCCTCGCAGCCGAGCCAGTACGAGGCCGTCCAGATCCTGGAGTCCTTCGCCGCCGGGCTGAACGGCGCCGCCGAGCCGCCCAGGCGTGGCTGGTTCCGGCGCTCGGCGCCCGTGCCCGCCGGGCCTGCCGGGATCTACCTGGACGGCGGGTACGGCGTGGGCAAGACCCACCTGCTGGCCTCGCTCTGGCACGCCGTGCCCGGCCCCAAGGCGTTCGGGACGTTCGTCGAGCTGACCAACCTGGTGGGCGCGCTGACCTTCCAGGGCGCGGTGCGGACGCTCGGCTCGCACCGGCTGCTGTGCATCGACGAGTTCGAACTGGACGACCCGGGCGACACCGTGCTGGTCTCCACGCTGCTGGGCAAGCTGGTGGAGAACGGCGTCAAGCTGTGCGCGACCTCGAACACGCTGCCGGAGAAGCTCGGTGAGGGGCGGTTCGCCGCCGCCGACTTCATGCGGGAGATCCAGGGCCTGTCCGCGCACTTCCGCCCGGTCCGGATCGACGGCCAGGACTACCGCCACCGCGGCCTGCCCGACGCCCCGCCGCCGTACGCCGACGACGAGGTGACCGCCCGCGCGGCCCGCACCCCGGGCGCCTCGCTGGACGACTTCGACACCCTGCTGGAGCACCTGAAGGAGGTGCACCCCAGCCGGTACGGCGCGCTGCTGGACGAGGTCGGCGCGGTGTTCCTGCGCGGGGTGCGACAGGTGGACGACCAGGCGACCGCGCTGCGGCTGGTGGTGCTGGCCGACCGGATGTACGACCGGGAGCTGCCGCTCACCGCCTCGGGCGTGCCGTTCGACCGGGTGTTCACCGAGGAGATGCTGCGCGGCGGCTACCGCAAGAAGTACCTGCGGGCGGTCTCCCGCCTGGTCGCGCTGGCCCGGGACTCCGCCAAGTAGTCGTCGCGTTGTCGGTGCCCGGTCGTACCGTGGGGGGCGTGCGTCCCATCACGAGTATCGAGCGGTCCGTGGCGCCCTTCGAGGTCGTCAGCCCCTACCAGCCCAACGGCGACCAGCCGGCGGCCATCGCCGAGCTGGAGCGCCGCGTCCGCGCGGGTGAGAAGGACGTCGTCCTGCTCGGCGCGACCGGCACCGGAAAATCGGCCACCACGGCCTGGATGATCGAGAAGCTGCAGCGCCCCACCCTGGTGATGGCGCCGAACAAGACGCTGGCCGCCCAGCTGGCCAACGAGTTCCGCGAGCTGCTGCCGAACAACGCGGTCGAGTACTTCGTCTCGTACTACGACTACTACCAGCCCGAGGCGTACGTCCCCCAGACGGACACCTACATCGAGAAGGACTCCTCGATCAACGAGGAGGTCGAGCGGCTGCGCCACTCCGCCACCAACAGCCTGCTCACCCGGCGGGACGTGGTGGTGGTGGCCTCGGTCTCCTGCATCTACGGCCTCGGCACCCCGCAGGAGTACGTGGACCGGATGGTCCGGCTGAAGGTCGGCGAGGAGATCGACCGGGACGCCCTGCTGCGCCGCTTCGTCGACATCCAGTACACCCGCAACGACCTGGCGTTCACCCGCGGCACCTTCCGGGTCCGCGGCGACACGGTGGAGATCTTCCCGGTGTACGAGGAGCTCGCCGTCCGGATCGAGATGTTCGGCGACGAGATCGAGGCGCTGTACACGCTGCACCCGCTGACCGGCGAGGTGATCAGCCAGGACGACTCGGTCTACGTCTTCCCGGCCTCGCACTACGTGGCGGGCCCGGAGCGGATGGAGCGGGCCATCACCGGCATCGAGAAGGAGCTGGAGGAGACGCTGGCCCGGATGGAGAAGCAGGGCAAGCTGCTGGAGGCCCAGCGGCTGCGGATGCGCACCACGTACGACATCGAGATGCTCCGCCAGATCGGCACCTGCTCGGGCGTGGAGAACTACTCGATGCACTTCGACGGCCGCGAGCCCGGCTCCCCGCCGAACACCCTGCTCGACTACTTCCCGGAGGACTTCCTCCTGGTCATCGACGAGTCGCACGTCACCGTCCCGCAGATCGGCGCGATGTACGAGGGAGACGCCTCGCGCAAGCGCACGCTGGTCGAGCACGGCTTCCGGCTGCCCTCGGCGATGGACAACCGGCCGCTGAAGTGGGAGGAGTTCCAGGAGCGGATCGGCCAGACCGTCTACCTCTCGGCCACCCCCGGCAAGTACGAACTGGCCCGCGGCGACGGCCAGGTCGAGCAGATCATCCGCCCGACCGGCCTGATCGACCCCGAGGTGGTCGTCAAGCCCACCGAGGGCCAGATCGACGACCTGGTGCACGAGATCCGGCAGCGGGTGGAGAAGGACGAGCGGGTCCTGGTCACCACGCTCACCAAGAAGATGGCCGAGGACCTCACCGACTACTTCCTCGGCCTCGACATCCGGGTCCGCTACCTGCACAGCGACGTCGACACGCTGCGCCGGATCGAGCTGCTGCGCGAGCTGCGGGCCGGCGAGTACGACGTGCTGGTCGGCATCAACCTGCTCCGCGAGGGCCTCGACCTGCCCGAGGTCTCGCTGGTCGCGATCCTGGACGCGGACAAGGAGGGCTTCCTGCGCTCCGGCACCTCGCTGATCCAGACCATCGGCCGCGCGGCGCGGAACGTCTCCGGCCAGGTGCACATGTACGCCGACAAGATCACCCCGGCGATGGAGCTGGCGATCAGCGAGACCAACCGCCGGCGCGTGGTCCAGCAGGCGTACAACGAGGAGCACGGGATCGACCCGCAGCCGCTCCGGAAGAAGATCGGCGACCTGCTCTCCACCATGGCCGGGGAGGACGTCGACACCGAGGAGCTGCTGGCCACCGGCTACCGGCAGCAGGGCAAGGGCAAGGCGCCGGTCCCGGCGCTGGGCATCGACCGCAAGCCCGCCAAGAGCCTGCCCGCGGCCGAACTCGCCCAGCTGATCCAGGACATGACCGACCGGATGCACACCGCCGCGGCCGAGCTGCAGTTCGAGGTGGCGGCCCGGCTGCGCGACGAGGTCAAGGAGCTCAAGCGCGAACTGCGGCAGATGCGCGAGGCCGGAATGGCCTGATCCGGCGTCAGCCCGGCCCGCCGGGCGGGTAAATCCCCGTCCGGCGGGCGCCGGTGTGTCGTAGTTTGGCCACAGTCCACTCCTTCCCGGGGTGCGGCGGCGGAGCGTCGGCGTAGGGTGGGGCGCGGTCTGCCGGGGTTCGAACGCCCCGGGTACGGCCGGGTGTGCGACGAGGAGGCCGGGCGGGGCCCGGAGGAAGCAGAGGTCGGCAGCGTGTCCGTGAACCTGGCCAAGGGCCAGAGCGTCAGCCTGTTGAAGTCCACCGGCGAGACTCTGACCGTGGTCCGGATGGGCCTCGGTTGGAGGTCCGCCCCACGCAAGCGCGGCTTCTTCAGCCGCCGTCCCCGCGAGATCGACCTCGACGCGTCCGCCCTGCTGTACGACGGCAAGGTGATGAGCGACGTGGTGTTCTTCTCGCACCTGGTCAGCAACGAGGGTTCGGTGCAGCACACCGGCGACAACCTGGTCGGCGGGGCGGGGGCGGGCGGTGACGACGAGAGCATCCTGGTCGACCTGACCAAGGTGCCGCGCCGGGTCACCCAGATCGTCTTCACCGTGAGCTCGTACACCGGCCAGAACTTCATGGAGGTGCAGAACGCGCACTGCCGGCTGGTCGACGAGACCACCGGCAAGGAGCTGGCCCGCTACGAGCTGACCGGCGGCGGCCCGCACACCGGGCAGATCATGGCCAAGGTCGAGCGGGACGGCGAGAGCGGCTGGAGGATGACCGCGATCGGCGCCCCCGCGAGCGGCCGCACCTTCCGGGACATGCTGCCCTTCATCGAGCCGTTCCTCTGATCATCGCGATGGTCATTTGATCCTTCCCCGAAGGGGGATCCTTTACCTTCTTTACCTTCCCTTGGTCTTCCTGTTAACCTTCTGGGAGCGGAGGGGAGTATTCCCCGTTCAGTGACCCCGTCATCACGGGCGCCCATCGCGGCGCCCCGGGGCGCTGGCCGTGCGGTGCCCGCCGAGTCGCGGGCCGCGCGGCGGAAGAGACCTCCGGCAGTGACGATTGTTCGCCTATCTGCCGGAGGAGCAGACATGGACGTATCCGCAGCCCTGTGGGGCGGCACCATCGCGGTGCTGATCGCCCTGGTGGTGGCCGACTTCTTCATCGGCGGCCGCAAGCCGCACGAGGTCTCCGTCAAGGAGGCCGGCATCTGGACGGCGGTCTGGGTGGCCCTGGCCGTGCTGTTCGGAGGCTTCCTCTGGTGGTACGGCGGAGGGAGGCCGGCCGGCGAGTTCTTCGCGGGCTACATCACCGAGAAGTCGCTCAGCGTCGACAACCTGTTCGTGTTCATCCTGATCATGGGCAAGTTCGCGGTGCCGAGGATCTACCAGCAGCGCGTGCTGATGTTCGGCGTGATCATCGCCCTGGTGCTGCGGGCGGTCTTCATCGCCGGCGGCGCGGCGATGGTCTCCCAGTTCTCCTGGGTGTTCTACATCTTCGGCGCCTTCCTGGTCTGGACGGCCTGGAAGCTGATCAAGGAGGCCCGGTCCGACGAGGAGGAGGAGGAGTTCGAGGAGAACCGCCTGCTCAAGTCGATCGAGAAGCGCGTCCCGTCCACCGACCGGTACCACGGCACCAAGCTGCTGATCCGGGAGAACGGCCGCCGGCTGATGACCCCGATGCTGATCGTGATGCTGGCCATCGGCACCACCGACGTGCTGTTCGCGCTGGACTCCATCCCGGCCATCTTCGGCCTCACCCAGGACCCGTACATCGTCTTCACCGCCAACGCCTTCGCGCTGATGGGCCTGCGGCAGCTGTACTTCCTGATCGGCGGCCTGCTGAAGAAGCTGGTCCACCTCTCCTACGGCCTGTCGGTGATCCTCGGCTTCATCGGCGTCAAGCTGGTCCTGCACGCGCTGCACGAGAGCGGTGTGCACGTGCCGGAGATCAGCATCCCGGTGTCGCTGGCCTTCATCGTGCTGACCCTGGCGGTCACCACCGCCACCAGCCTGGTCGCCGCGAAGAAGCAGGCGGCCGGGGAGGCCGCCGAGCCGGAGAAGGTCGACGCCTGACCCGTGCGCCCGCGGGGCCCCGCCGGACTCGTCCGGCGGGGCCCCGCGCCCGTTCACCAGCCGCGCTCGCGCCACTCGGGCAGGTGCGGGCGCTCGGCGCCCAGGGTGGTGTCGTCGCCGTGGCCGGGGTAGACCCAGGTCTCGTCCGGGAGGACGTCGAAGAGCTTCTCGTTGACGTCCCGGAACAGGGAGTCGAACGCGGCCGGGTCGCCCCAGGTGTTGCCCACCCCGCCCGGGAACAGGCAGTCGCCGGTGAACAGGTGCGGGTGGCCCTGCGGGTCGTCGTAGAGCAGCACGATCGCGCCGGGGGTGTGGCCCACCAGGTGGCGCACGGTCAGCTCGATCTGCCCGAAGCGCAGCACCGAGCCGTCCTCCAGCGCCAGGTCGGTGGGCACGTCGATGCCCTCCGCGTCGATCCGCCCGGCCATGGTGCGGGCGCCGGTGACGGCCACCACCTCGGCCAGCGCGCCCCAGTGGTCGCGGTGCCGGTGGGTGGTGACCACCGCGGCCAGCCGGGGGCCGACCGTCTCCAGCAGCACGGGCGCGTCGGCCGCCGCGTCGATCAGCAACTGCTCGTCGGTGGCCCGGCAGCGCAGCAGGTAGGCGTTGTTGTCGTGCGGGCCGACCGCGACCTTGGTGATGATCAGGTGGGCCAGCTCCCGGACGTCCGGGGCCCCGCCGACCTTCACCGTTCCGTGGTACGTCATCACACCGCTCCTCGCTCGTGGCTCAAGGTCCCCGTCAACCGCCCCCATCATCCCATCGGGGGGAGCTCGGGCAGGGAGGTGCGCGGGTCGGCCAGGCCCTCGTCGCCGCGGTGGACCTGCAGGCCGTCCCCGTCCGCGCGGCCGGACAGCCAGCCGGTGAGCGCCCGCACCGGGCCCTCCGCGGTCAGTTCGAGCGGTTCGCCGCCGATCCGGGCCTCCAGCCCGGCGTCCTCGGCGACCAGCAGCACGCCGGGCAGCTCCTTCTCGGCGCCCAGGCGCTCGCCCAGGCGCCGGAACTCGGCGATCGCGAACGGCTCGGGCCAGTGCGCCGGGGTGTAGCCGGCGTTCAGGTCGACGTGGTGGTACTCCAGCTCGGCCAGCCGCTTCGCCGGGATCTGCCAGGCCGGGAAGACGTAGCCGGAGCGGTGGGTGATCGAGGCGGTCCAGTGCTCGGGGGCCAGCAGCGCGGCGGCGTCCAGGAAGCGCTGCTGGCTGGCCCGGACGTCGGCGACCTGCTCGGCCAGCGGGCGCCCGGCGCCGGCCTCGATGCCGGCGTCCCGGCTCTCCGGGGTGGGGTACTGCGGGACGTCCTCGCCGGTGCGGGCCCCGGTCAGCAGGTTGACCAGGGAGTCCGCGTTGCGGGCGATGTGGGTCAGCACGTGCCCGCGGGTCCAGCCGGGCAGGCCGGAGGGCTCGGCCACGTCGGCGGGCTCCAGCTCGGCCAGGGTGCGCAGCAGCAGTTCGGTGCTCTCCGCGGTGGCCCGCAGCTGCTCGGCGGCCGCGGCGGCCGCGGCGTCGGCGGTGGTGGCGGTGGTGGGGTCGCTCATCGGGGCGGTGCCTTTCGACGGTCGGTGGTGCGGGTCGAGGCGGTGCGGTGGCCGGTCCGGGCGTTGCCCGAGCCGGTTGTCAGTCGTTGACGCTACCGTCGAGCGAGGGTGCCCTTCACTCGTACGGGTGGACCCCGCTGGACGGCTCAGATTCGAACGAATGAGCCAGTACGCTGGCGGGCGCATCCTGGAAGAAGCACGCAGAACCACCCAGAACCACACTCCTCCTCCTTCGACCCCTCCTTCGACCCGGAGAAAGGCGCCAGTAGCAGTGGCAGACCGCCTCGTCGTCCGCGGTGCACGCGAGCACAACCTCAAGAACGTCTCGCTCGACCTGCCCCGGGATTCCCTCATCGTCTTCACGGGCCTCTCCGGGTCCGGCAAGTCCTCCCTCGCCTTCGACACGATCTTCGCCGAGGGCCAGCGGCGCTACGTCGAGTCGCTGTCCTCGTACGCCCGGCAGTTCCTCGGGCAGATGGACAAGCCGGACGTCGACTTCATCGAGGGCCTCTCCCCGGCCGTCTCGATCGACCAGAAGTCCACCAGCCGCAACCCCCGCTCCACCGTCGGCACCATCACCGAGGTGTACGACTACCTGCGCCTGCTGTTCGCCCGGATCGGCAAGCCGCACTGCCCGCACTGCGGCCGCCCGATCGCCCGGCAGTCGCCGCAGGCCATCGTCGACAAGGTGCTGGAGCTCCCCGAGGGCACCCGGTTCCAGGTGCTCAGCCCGGTCGTCCGGGAGCGCAAGGGCGAGTTCGTCGACCTCTTCGCCGACCTGCAGTCCAAGGGCTACGCCCGGGCCCGGGTGGACGGGCAGACCGTCCAGCTGACCGAGCCGCCGGTGCTGAAGAAGCAGGAGAAGCACACCGTCGAGGTGGTCATCGACCGCCTCACCGTCAAGGCGGGCGCCAAGCGCCGGCTCACCGACTCGGTGGAGACCGCGCTCAAGCTGGCCGGCGGCATGGTGGTGCTCGACTTCGTCGACCTGCCGGAGGACGACCCCGAGCGCGAGAAGATGTTCTCGGAGCACCTCTACTGCCCGTACGACGACGTCTCCTTCGAGGAGCTGGAGCCGCGCTCCTTCTCCTTCAACTCGCCGTTCGGCGCCTGCCCGGACTGCTCGGGCCTGGGCAACCGGATGGAGGTCGACCCGGAGCTGCTCGTCCCCGACGAGGAGAAGTCGCTCGACGAGGGCGCCATCCACCCCTGGTCGCAGGGCGCCACCAAGGAGTACTTCCAGCGCCTGGTCAACGCGCTGGCCGGCGAGCTCGGCTTCCGCACCGACATCCCGTGGGCCGGGCTGCCGGTGCGGGCGAAGAAGGCGCTGCTGTACGGCCACAAGACCCAGGTCGAGGTCCGCTACCGCAACCGGTACGGCCGCGAGCGCTCGTACACCACCGCCTTCGAGGGCGTCGTCCCGTTCGTCACCCGCCGGCACTCCGAGTCGGAGAGCGACGCCGGGCGCGAGCGCTTCGAGGGCTACATGCGCGAGGTGCCCTGCCCGACCTGCAAGGGCACCCGGCTCAAGCCGGTGGTGCTGGCCGTCACGGTGATGGACCGGTCGATCGCCGAGGTCTCCGCGATGTCGATCAGCGACTGCGCGGACTTCCTCGGCGCGCTGCGGCTGGACCGCCGCGACAAGCAGATCGCCGAGCGGGTGCTCAAGGAGGTGCTGGAGCGGCTGCGCTTCCTGGTCGACGTCGGCCTGGACTACCTCTCGCTGAACCGCGCCGCGGGGACGCTCTCCGGCGGCGAGGCCCAGCGCATCCGGCTCGCCACCCAGATCGGCTCCGGCCTGGTCGGCGTGCTGTACGTGCTGGACGAGCCGTCCATCGGCCTGCACCAGCGCGACAACCACCGGCTGATCGAGACCCTGGTCCGGCTGCGCGACATCGGCAACACGCTGATCGTCGTCGAGCACGACGAGGACACCATCAAGACCGCCGACTGGATCGTCGACATCGGTCCCGGCGCCGGCGAGCACGGCGGCAGGGTGGTGCACTCCGGCTCGCTGAAGGAGCTGCTGGCCAACGAGGAGTCGCTGACCGGCCAGTACCTCTCCGGCAAGCGCGCCATCCCGATCCCGGCGACCCGCCGCCCGCGCGACAAGAAGCGCCAGATCGTGGTGCACGGCGCCCGCGAGCACAACCTGAAGGACGTCACGGTCGCCTTCCCGCTCGGCACCTTCACCGCCGTCACGGGCGTCTCCGGCTCCGGCAAGTCCACGCTGGTCAACGACATCCTGTACACGCACCTGGCCCGCGAGCTGAACGGCGCCCGCAGCGTCCCCGGCCGGCACACCCGGATCACCGGCACCGACCTGGTCGACAAGGTGGTGCACGTCGACCAGTCGCCGATCGGCCGCACCCCGCGCTCCAACCCGGCCACCTACACCGGCGTCTTCGACCACGTGCGCAAGCTGTTCGCGGAGACCCAGGAGGCCAAGGTCCGCGGCTACCTGCCCGGCCGGTTCTCGTTCAACGTCAAGGGCGGCCGCTGCGAGAACTGCTCCGGCGACGGCACGATCAAGATCGAGATGAACTTCCTGCCGGACGTCTACGTCCCCTGCGAGGTCTGCCACGGCGACCGCTACAACCGGGAGACGCTGGAGGTCCACTACAAGGGCAAGTCCATCGCCGAGGTGCTGAACATGCCGATCGAGGAGGCGCTCGACTTCTTCGAGGCCGTCCCCGCGATCGCCCGGCACCTCAGGACGCTCAAGGAGGTCGGCCTCGGCTACGTCCGGCTCGGCCAGCCCGCCACCACCCTCTCCGGCGGCGAGGCCCAGCGCGTCAAGCTCTCCGCCGAGCTCCAGAAGCGCTCCACCGGGCGGACGGTCTACGTCCTGGACGAGCCCACCACCGGCCTGCACTTCGAGGACATCAGCAAGCTGATCAAGGTCCTGGAGGGCCTGGTCGACAAGGGCAACACCGTCATCGTCATCGAGCACAACCTCGACGTCATCAAGACCGCCGACTGGCTGGTCGACATGGGCCCCGAGGGCGGCTCCGGCGGCGGCGGCGTGGTCATCGAGGGCACCCCGGAGGAGGTCGCGGCCTCCACCGCCAGTCACACCGGCAAGTTCCTGCGGGACATCCTCCCGGGCGTCTCCGACGCGGCGCCCGCGAAGCGCAGGAAGAAGTAGGCGCCGGGAGGAGCAGCCGTCGCCGTGCGCGGCCGGGCCCGTCCGGGAGGGCATCCGCCTCCCGGGCGGGCCCGGCTCCGCGTGCTAGGTTGCTGGCGCCAATTCCCGCACCGAGGAGCCCCGATGACCGAGCCCACCGCTTCCCGCCGTACCGTGCTGTGCTGCGCGGCCGTCGCGCTCGCGGGGGCCACGGCCGCCGGCTGCTCCTCGTCCAAGCAGGACGACGGCAAGAGCACCTCCGCCGGCCCGGTCGACCTGGGCCCGGCCGCGGACGTGCCGGTCGGCGGCGGCAAGGTGTACAAGGAGCAGGCCGTGGTGGTGACGCAGCCCGCCGCGGGCGAGTACAAGGCGTTCAGCGCGAAGTGCACGCACGCCGGCTGCCTGGTCAACGGGGTGGTCAAGGAGCAGATCCAGTGCCTGTGCCACGGCAGCCGGTTCGGGATCTCCGACGGCGCGGTGCAGGACGGCCCGGCGCCCTCCCCCCTCCCCGCCTACCGGGTGGCGGTCCAGAACGGCAACCTCCAGGTCACCAAGGGCTGACGGGCCGGCACCCCGGCCGGGGCCGCGCAGGGGGTGTCCGACTGACGGCGCCCGCGCCGGAGTGTCACCGGCAGTCGGTACGGTAGGGGCATGGCAGACCCGTCCACCTACCGACCGGCGCCGGGGGCGATCCCGCTCTCGCCCGGGGTGTACAAGTTCCGCGACGCGCACGGCCGGGTCATCTACGTGGGCAAGGCCAAGAGCCTGCGCCAGCGCCTCTCCTCGTACTTCCAGGACGTGGCGAACCTGCACCCGCGCACCGCGACGATGGTCACCACCGCGGCCTCCGTGGAGTGGACGGTGGTGGCCACCGAGGTCGAGGCGCTGCAGCTGGAGTACTCCTGGATCAAGGAGTTCGACCCGCGGTTCAACGTCAAGTACCGGGACGACAAGAGCTACCCGGAGCTGGCGGTCACGCTGAACGAGGAGTACCCCAGGGTCCAGGTGATGCGCGGGGCGCACAAGAAGGGCGTGCGCTACTTCGGCCCGTACGGACACGCCTGGGCGATCCGCGAGACGGTCGACCTGCTGCTGCGGGTCTTCCCGGTGCGGACGTGCTCCAACGGCGTCTTCAAGCGCGCCCGGCAGGTCGGCCGCCCCTGCCTGCTCGGGTACATCGGCAAGTGCGCGGCGCCCTGCGTGGGCAAGGTCAGCGCCGAGGAGCACCGCGAACTCGCCGAGGAGTTCTGCGACTTCATGGCCGGCCGGACGGGCGGCCACCTGCGCCGACTGGAAGAGCAGATGCAGCAGGCCGCCGCCGAGATGGAGTACGAGAAGGCGGCCCGGCTGCGCGACGACCTGGGCGCCCTGAAGCGCGCGATGGAGAAGAACGCGGTCGTCCTCGGCGACGGCACCGACGCCGACCTGCTGGCCCTGGCCGAGGACGAACTCGAGGCCGCCGTGCAGATCTTCCACGTCCGCGGCGGCCGGGTGCGCGGCCAGCGCGGCTGGGTCACCGACAAGGTCGAGGACGTGGACACCGCCGGCCTGGTCGAGCACGCCCTGCAGCAGCTCTACGGCGAGGGCAACGAGCAGGTCCCGCGCGAGGTGCTCGTCCCCGCGCTGCCCGACGAGGCCGTCCACGAGTGGCTGTCCGGCCTGCGCGGCGCCCAGGTCGACCTGCGGGTCCCGCAGCGCGGCGACAAGAAGGCCCTGATGGAGACCGTCCAGCGCAACGCCCAGCAGGCGCTCGCGCTGCACAAGACCAAGCGCGCCTCCGACCTGACCACCCGCAGCCGCGCCCTCCAGGAGATCGCCGACGCCCTGGAGCTGGACTCGGTGCCGCTGCGCATCGAGTGCTTCGACGTCTCGCACCTCCAGGGCGAGGACGTGGTCGCCTCCATGGTGGTCTTCGAGGACGGCCTGGCCCGCAAGAGCGAGTACCGCCGCTTCCAGATCAAGACCTTCGAGGGCCAGGACGACGTCCGCTCGATGCACGAGGTGGTCACCCGTCGCTTCCGCCGCTACCTCCAGGAGCGCGAGCGGACGGGCGAGTGGGCGGTCCCCGAGGAGTCGACGGACGACAACGGCTCGCCGCTCGACGAGAACGGCCGCCCCAGGCGCTTCGCCTACCCGCCGCAGCTGCTGGTGGTCGACGGCGGGCAGCCGCAGGTCGCCGCCGCCGTCCGGGCGCTGGCCGAACTGGGCATCGACGACGTCGCGGTGTGCGGGCTGGCCAAGCGGCTGGAGGAGGTCTGGCTGCCCGGCCAGGACGACCCGGTGGTGCTGCCGCGCTCCAGCGAGGGCCTCTACCTGCTGCAGCGGGTGCGCGACGAGGCGCACCGCTTCGCCATCGGCTACCAGCGCGCCAAGCGCGCCAAACGGCTCACGGCGGGGGAACTGGACTCCGTCCCCGGGCTGGGCGAGACTCGCCGCCGGGCGCTGCTCAAGCACTTCGGCTCGCTGAAGAGGCTGCGGGCGGCGACCGTCGACGAAATCTGCGAGGTCCCCGGAGTCGGGCGCCGGACGGCCGAGACTGTTGTCGCGGCCTTGGCCTCCCGTACACCCGCCGCATTCGCGGTCAACACCGCGACGGGCGAGATCATCGAAGACAGCACGGCCACAGCAGTACCGAGAAGCGGGGAAGAGACGTGACAGTGTCCAACGGGGGAGAGACCACCCCCGAGCTGGTGATCATCTCCGGCATGTCCGGGGCGGGCCGCTCCACCGCCGCCAAGTGCCTGGAGGACCTCGGCTGGTTCGTGGTCGACAACCTGCCGCCCGCCCTGATCCCCACCATGGTCGACCTGGGAGCCCGCTCGCAGGGCGCGGTGCCGCGGATCGGCGTCGTGGTCGACGTGCGCGGCCGCACCTTCTTCGACGAGCTGCTGACCTCGCTGGAGGAGCTGGAGAAGCGCGGTGTCCGGCTCCGGGTGCTCTTCCTGGAGTCCTCCGACGACTCCCTGGTCCGCCGCTTCGAGTCGGTCCGCCGCCCGCACCCGCTCCAGGCCGACGGCCGGATCGTCGACGGCATCGCCCGGGAGCGCGAGCTGCTGCGCGAGCTGCGCGGCGAGGCCGACCTGGTGCTCGACACCTCCAACCTCAACGTGCACCAGCTGCGCGCCAAGATGGACGCCCAGTTCGCCGGCCAGGACGAGCCCGAACTGCGCGCCACCGTGATGTCCTTCGGCTTCAAGTACGGCCTGCCGGTCGACGCCGACCTGGTGGTCGACTGCCGCTTCCTGCCCAACCCGCACTGGGTGCCCGAGCTGCGCGCCCGCACCGGCACCGACCCGGAGGTCGCCGAGTACGTCTTCCAGCAGCCCGGCGCGCAGCAGTTCGTGGACGGCTACACCGACCTGCTGCGGATCATCACCGAGGGCTACCGGAGGGAAGGGAAGCGTTACATGACGCTTGCCGTAGGCTGCACCGGAGGCAAGCACCGCAGCGTGGCGATGTCCGAGCAGCTGACGAAGCGTCTGATCGCGGACGGGGTCGAGACGGTGCTGGTCCACCGGGACATGGGCCGGGAGTAGCGGCCGGGAACCACCCGTACCGCCGCCCCGGCCGAGCACGAGACAGGAACACGGTGTCGGCGTGACGGGATACGTGCCAGCGCGGCAGCAACTCCGGACCAGACCCGCCGAGCGGGCCGCCAGCCCGCGCCCCGGCGTGCCCAAGATCGCCGCCCTGGGCGGCGGTCAGGGCCTGTCCGCGTCGCTGTCCGCGCTGCGCCGGCTCACCACCGAGCTGACCGCCGTGGTCACCGTCGCCGACGACGGCGGCTCCAGCGGCCGGCTCCGCGCCGAGCTGGGCGTGCTGCCGCCCGGCGACCTGCGCAAGGCGCTGGCCGCGCTGTGCGGCGACGACGACTGGGGCCGCACCTGGTCCGAGGTGATCCAGCAGCGCTTCGCCGGCACCGGCGAGCTCGGCGGCCACGCGGTGGGCAACCTGCTGATCGTGGCGCTGTGGGAGAAGCTCGGCGACCCGGTGGAGGCGTTGAACTGGGTCGGCCGGCTGCTGAACGTCCAGGGCCGGGTGCTGCCGATGTCCGCCGTCCCGCTGGACATCGAGGCCCAGGTGCGCGGCCACGACCCGCTGCGCCCCGGCGAGGTGTCCGCGGTGCGCGGCCAGGCCGCGGTGGCGATCACGCCCGGCACCGTGCAGTCGATCCGGCTGCTCCCGGACGAGCCGCCGGCCGTCCCGGAGGCCGTGCAGGCCGTCCTGGAGGCGGACTGGGTGGTGCTCGGCCCCGGCTCCTGGTTCACCAGCGTGCTGCCGCACCTGCTCGTCCCCGAGCTGGCCAAGGCGCTCACCGAGACCCGGGCCCGCCGCCTGCTCACCCTCAACCTGGCCCCGCAGCCCGGCGAGACCGAGGGCTTCACCCCGCAGCGCCACCTGGAGGTGATAGCCGACCACGCCCCCGGCCTGGCGGTGGATGCGATCCTGGTGGACGAGCGGGCGGTCAGCGGCGGCGCCTTCGGGGTCGCCGACCTGGCCGGCCTGGAACAGGCCGCCGCGCGGATGGGCGCCGCCCTGGTGCTCGACTCGGTGGCCCGCGCGGACGGGACGCCGCGACACGACGCGGAGCTCTTGGCCGCCGCGTACGACCGGATTTTCCGGACTCATGGAAGGATCGGCCCATGGCGATGACGGCAGCGGTGAAAGACGAGATCTCCCGGCTTCCCGTCACCCGTGCCTGCTGCCGCAAGGCGGAGGTCTCGGCGATCCTGCGTTTTGCGGGCGGACTGCACATTGTGAGCGGCCGCATCGTGATCGAGGCGGAGCTGGACACCGGCATTGCGGCACGGCGGCTGCGCAAGGACCTCCTGGAGATCTTCGGACACTCCTCGGATCTGGTGGTGATGGCCCCCGGCGGGCTGCGACGCGGCAGCCGGTACGTGGTGCGGGTGGTGAAGGACGGCGAGCTGCTGGCCCGGCAGACCGGGCTGGTGGACGGACGCGGACGGCCGATCCGGGGCCTGCCCCCGGCGGTGGTGTCCGGGGCGACCTGCGACGCGGAGGCGGCCTGGCGCGGTGCCTTCCTCGCGCACGGCTCGCTGACCGAGCCCGGGCGCTCCTCCTCCCTGGAGATCACCTGCCCCGGCTCCGAGGCGGCGCTCGCCCTGGTCGGCGCGGCCCGCCGGCTCGGCATCCCGGCCAAGGCCCGCGAGGTGCGCGGCGTCGACCGGGTGGTGATCCGCGACGGCGACGCGATCGGCGCGCTGCTCACCCGCCTCGGCGCGCACGAGTCGGTGCTCGCCTGGGAGGAGCGCCGGATGCGCCGCGAGGTGCGGGCCACCGCCAACCGGCTGGCCAACTTCGACGACGCCAACCTGCGCCGCTCGGCCCGCGCCGCGGTCGCCGCCGGTGCCCGGGTGCAGCGCGCCCTGGAGATCCTCGGCGAGGAGGTGCCCGAGCACCTGGCCGCGGCCGGCGCGCTGCGCATGCAGCACAAGCAGGCCTCGCTGGAGGAGCTGGGCGCACTCGCCGACCCGCCGCTGACCAAGGACGCGGTGGCCGGGCGGATCCGCCGGCTGCTGGCGATGGCGGACAAGCGGGCGGCCGAACTCGGCCTGCCGAACACCGAGGCCAACCTGACCGAGGAGATGGCCCTGAACTGACGGCCGGTCAACCGTCCGCCGACGCACCGGAGGGGCGTGCGGAGCAGGTCGCGGCAGCCGCCGCGCCCGCCCCGCGCGCCCCTCCGGCGCACCCGGGCCGACCCGTCCCAACCGGTGAGGCGATGTGCCTTGCGACACTTGGGGGAGGTAGGGTCAGCAGTGGTCGGGGACAACCCAAATTTCACCCCCGTCGGGCTCCGGCCCGGCGTACCTAAGAGGAGATCGGTTCGTGACGATCCGGGTAGGCATCAACGGGTTCGGCCGCATCGGCCGCAACTTCTTCCGTGCGGTCAAGTCCCAGGGCGCTGACATCGAGATCGTCGGTGTCAACGACCTGACCGACACCAAGACGCTGGCTCACCTGCTCAAGTACGACACCACTCTCGGTACCTTCCCCGGCGAGGTCTCGCACACCGAGGACAGCATCACCGCCGACGGTCACACCTTCAAGGTCACCGCCGAGCGCGACCCCGCCAACCTTCCCTGGGCCGAGCTGGGCGCCGACATCGTCGTCGAGTCCACCGGCATCTTCACCAAGGCCGATGCTGCGAAGAAGCACATCACCGCCGGTGCCAAGAAGGTCATCATCTCGGCGCCCGCCAGCGACGAGGACATCACCATCGTCCTGGGCGTCAACGAGGACAAGTACGACGCGGCGGCGCACGACATCATCTCGAACGCCTCCTGCACCACCAACTGCGTGGCGCCGATGGCGAAGGTCCTGCACGAGAACTTCGGCATCGTCAAGGGCCTGATGACCACCGTGCACGCCTTCACCAACGACCAGGTCACCCTGGACTTCCCGCACAAGGACCTGCGTCGCGCCCGCGCCGCCTCGCAGAACATCATCCCGACCTCGACCGGTGCCGCCAAGGCCACCGCCCTGGTCCTGCCGGAGCTCAAGGGCAAGCTGGACGGCACCTCGCTGCGCGTCCCGGTCCCGACCGGCTCCATCACCGACCTGGTGGTCACCCTCGAGCGCGAGGTCACCAAGGACGAGGTCAACGCCGCCTTCCAGAAGGCCGCGCAGGAGGGCCCGCTCAAGGGCTACCTGGCGTACACCGAGGACCCGATCGTCTCCTCGGACATCGTGAACGACCCGCACTCCTGCATCTTCGACTCGCAGCTGACGATGGTCCAGGGCAACCAGGTCAAGGTGCTCGGCTGGTACGACAACGAGTTCGGCTACTCCAACCGCCTCGTCAACCTGGTCTCCCTCGTCGGCGACCAGCTCTGACCCCAGCGGTAGCTGACGTGACGTAAGGGGCAGGGCCCGGACGGCTGTCACCGCCGACCGGGCCCTGCCCGCTGCGCCCGCCCCCTCGTCCGTCCTACTCCCGATACCGGTGGCCCGCCGTCGTGTCGCCGTCTGCCGTTTTCATCCCTTGAGGAGCAAGACCGTGAAGACGATCGAAGACCTGGAGGTCTCCGGCAAGCGGGTGTTCGTCCGCGCCGACCTCAACGTGCCGCTGTCCGGTGACACCATCACCGACGACGGCCGGATCCGCGCCGTCGCGCCGACCATCGCCAAGCTCGTCGAGCGCGGCGCGCGCGTGGTCGTCGCCTCCCACCTGGGCCGCCCCAAGGGCGAGCCGGACCCGAAGTTCTCCCTCGCGCCGGTGGCCGTCCGCCTCGGCGAGATCCTCGGCCGCCCGGTGGCGTTCGCCACCGACACCGTCGGGGACAGCGCGAAGGCCACCGTCGCCGGACTCGGCGACGGCGAGGTCACGCTGCTGGAGAACCTGCGCTTCAACGCCGGCGAGACCTCCAAGGACGACGCCGAGCGCGGCGCGTTCGCCGACGAGCTGGCCGCCCTCGCGGACCTGTACGTCGGTGACGGCTTCGGCGCGGTGCACCGCAAGCACGCCTCCGTCTACGACCTCCCGGCCCGGCTGCCGCACGCGGTCGGCGACCTGATCGCCACCGAGGTGGGCGTCCTCAAGCGCCTCACCGAGGACCTGGCCCGCCCGTACGTGGTGGTGCTCGGCGGCTCGAAGGTCTCCGACAAGGTCGGCGTGATCGAGAACCTGCTCGGCAAGGCCGACCGGATCCTGATCGGCGGCGGCATGATGTACACCTTCATCGCGGCCCAGGGCCACGGCGTGGGCGCCTCGCTGCTCCAGGAGGACCAGATCCCGGTCGTCCAGGACTACCTGAAGCGCGGCGCCGAGCAGGGCGTCGAGTTCGTGATCCCGCTGGACACCGCGGTCTCCGGCAGCTTCCCGGACGTCAAGACCGGCGCCCCGGTGGACGACTTCGCGGTCGTCGACGTGGACGCGATCCCGGACGGCGCGATCGGCCTGGACATCGGCCCGAAGACCGCGCAGCTGTTCGCGGAGAAGATCGCCGACGCGAGGACCGTGTTCTGGAACGGCCCGATGGGCGTCTTCGAGCACCCGGCGTTCGCCGACGGCACCCGGGCGGTCGCCCAGGCGCTGCTCGACTCCGACGCGTTCACCGTGGTCGGCGGCGGCGACTCGGCGGCGGCGGTGCGCACCCTGGGCTTCGACGAGACGAAGTTCGGACACATCTCGACCGGCGGTGGCGCGAGCCTCGAGTACCTGGAGGGCAAGACCCTTCCCGGTCTCGCCGCCCTGGAGGACTGAGAAAGACATGACTGAGCGTCTCCCGCTGATGGCGGGCAACTGGAAGATGAACCTCGACCACCTCGAGGCCATCCAGCACACCCAGAAGCTGGCGTTCTCGCTGGCCGACAAGGACTACGAGGCCGTCGAGGTCGCCGTCCTGGTCCCGTTCACCGACCTGCGCTCGGTGCAGACCCTGGTCGACGGCGACAAGCTGAAGCTCAAGTACGGCTCGCAGGACATCTCCCAGCACGACGGCGGCGCCTACACCGGCGAGGTGTCCGGCCCGATGCTGGCGAAGCTGAAGGTCTCCTACGCGGTGATCGGCCACTCCGAGCGCCGCCAGTACCACGGCGAGAACGAGGAGATCGTCAACGCCAAGGTGAAGGCCGCCTACCGCAACGGGATCACCCCGATCCTGTGCATCGGCGAGCCGCTGGAGATCCGCAAGGCCGGCACCCACGTCGAGCACACCCTCGCCCAGCTCGACGGCGCCCTCGACGGCGTCCCGGCCTCGGACGCCGAGAGCATCGTCGTCGCGTACGAGCCGGTCTGGGCGATCGGCACCGGCGAGGTCGCCACCCCCGAGGACGCGCAGGAGGTCTGCGGCGCGATCCGGGGCCGCCTCGCCGAGCTGTACGGTGCCGAGCTGGCCGACAAGGTCCGCGTGCTGTACGGCGGTTCGGTGAAGTCCTCGTCGGCGGCCGGTCTGATGGCCAAGCCCGACGTCGACGGCGGCCTGATCGGCGGTGCCTCGCTGGACGCCGACGAGTTCGTCAAGATCGTGCGCTACCGTGAGCAGGCAGTAGGCTAACGCCCCTGCGGCAACGTAGGCTTTGGGGCCGGACCGCGTGGAGCGGGCCCGGCCCCTTCGCCGAAGATTCGAGAGAGTTGGTCCGTCGTGGTTCTCGGGTTCGAGATTGCTCTGATTTTCTTCAGCCTGATGCTGATCCTGATGGTGCTGCTGCACAAGGGCAAGGGCGGCGGCCTGTCCGACATGTTCGGTGGCGGCGCGGCCTCCACGGGTGGCGGCTCCGCGGTGGCCGAGCGCAACCTCGACCGGATCACGGTGATCCTGGGCATCGCATGGTTCGCGTGCATCGTGGTCCTCGGGCTGCTGCTCAAGAACAACTGAGACGAAGTCGGCGGGCGATGGTGGCGATGGCTTAACTCCCGCTTACACTAGGACGACTTCGCCACCGTCCGCCCAGCCGCGGCCGGACGGCACCAGCACGCAGGGAGTCAGACCGTGGCAAGTGGCAACGCGATCCGAGGCAGCAGAGTCGGCGCCGGCCCGATGGGCGAAGCGGAGCGCGGCGAGTCCGCCCCGCGCAACCGCATCTCCTTCTGGTGCGCCAACAAGCACGAGACGCGCCCGAGTTTCGCCGCCGAGGCGGCCATCCCCGACACCTGGGACTGCCCGCGCTGCGGCTTCCCGGCCGGCCAGGACGAGCACAACCCGCCCGCCCCGGCCCGCAACGAGCCCTACAAGACCCACCTCGCCTACGTCCGCGAGCGCCGCACCGACGCCGACGGCGAGGCGATCCTCGCCGAGGCGCTGGCCAAGCTGCGCGGCGAGATCTGAGCAGAGCGACCCGCGAAGGGCGCCACCGGTCACCGGTGGCGCCCTTCGCGTTCGCCGTTCGCCGCCTCCCGGCCGGCAACGGGAGAGGCCCGGCCCCCGGTGGGGGGCCGGGCCTTCCGCGTCACGGACTCAGGCGAGTTCGGCGGCCGCCGACCCGTCCAGCAGCCACAGGGTCAGCTCGGTGCCGTGGACCGCGCCGGCCGGGGCCTTGGCGGCTCCGGGGGAGGTGCGGGCCAGGGCGACCGCCTCGGCCTTGTCCTCGCCGGCGGCCAGCAGCCAGACCTGGCGGGCGTGCTGGAGAGCCGGGAGGGTGAGGGAGAGGCGGGTGGGCGGGGGCTTGGGCGAGTCGTGGACGGCGATGACGGTGCCGTCGGTCCGCTCGGTGCCGGGGTGACCGGGGAAGAGCGAGGCGACGTGCGCGTCGGGGCCGACGCCGAGCAGCAGCACGTCGAAGACCGGCAGCCGCTCGCCGGGGGCGGCGGCCGCGGCCAGGTCGGCGGCGTACCGGTCGGCGGCGGTCTCGGCGGGGGTGCCGTCGGCCGGGGGCATCTCGTGCACCCGGGCGCCCAGCGGCCGGACGGCGTCCAGGAACGCGGCGGCCTGGACGGCGTTGCGCTCCGGGTCGCCGGCCGGCAGGTAGCGCTCGTCGCCCCACCACAGGTCGACGCGCGCCCAGTCGACCGCGTCGCGCGCCGGGTGGGCGGCGAGCGCGGCCAGCAGGGCGTTGCCGTTGCGGCCGCCGGTGAGCACCAGGTGTGCGGTGCCGCGGGCGGACTGGGCGTCGGCCAGGGCGGTGAGCAGCCGGGCGGCCGCCGCCTGGGCGAGCAGCGCGGCGTCCCGGTGGACCAGGACCCGGTCGGTGCTCACTGCCCGCTCCGCTTGCGCGGGGCGGCGCTCTTCTTGGCCGCCGGGGCGGCCTTCTTCGACGGCTTGGCGGTGACCCGGGCCGGGTTGGCGACCGCGGCCTCGACGGCCTTGGGCGACTCCTCCTGCTCCGGGGCGTCCTGCTCCGGGGCTTCCGCGGCGGCCGCGTGGGCCTCCACGGTGCCGCCGGGGCCCGCGTGCTCGACTCCGGCGATCCGCTCGCGCAGCCGGTCGATCGGGGTCCGGACGGCGGTGGCGTAGATGTCGTCGGGGTCGAGGCGACGCAGTTCCTCGGCGATCAGCTCGGCGGTGTCGCGCCGCTTGAGCGCGACCATCCGGTCGGGCGCGCCGGGCATGCAGAGCGTGCCGAGCAGGCCGTCGGGGCGGTCGAGCGTGATGTCGCCGTCCGCGGTGCGCAGCCGGACGGCGGTGATGCCGGGGCCGCCGGTGACGACCCGCTCGACCTGGACGTGCAGGCGGTTGTGCAGCCACAGGCCGAGCAGTTCGACGCTGGGGTTGTACGACTCGCCCTCGACCACGGCGCCGGTGATCTCGACGTCGCGCTGGTCCAGGGCGGCGGCCAGCATGGAGCGCCAGCCGGTGATCCTGGTCCAGGCGAGGTCGGTGTCGCCGGGGGTGTAGCCGGCCGCCCGCTGGGCGAGCTGGCCGACCGGGGACTCGGCGGTCACCGCGTCGGTGATCCGGCGCTGGGCGAGCGCGCCCAGCGGGTCCTGGGCCGGGTTGAGCGGGGCGTTGTCCGGCCACCAGACCACCACGGGGGCGTCCGGCAGCAGCAGCGGCAGCACCACGGACTGGGCGTGCGCGGCGAGTTCGCCGTGCATCCGCAGGACGACGGTCTCGCCGCTGCCCGCGTCGGTGCCGACCAGGATCTCCGCGTCCAGCCGGGTCTCGGCCCGGGCGCGGGGCGAGCGGCCGGCCCGCTTGATGACCGCGAGCGTCCGCGAGGGGTGCTCGCGGGAGGCGTCGTTGGCGGCCCGCAGGGCGTCGTAGGCGCTGCCCTCGTCGGTCACGATGACCAGGGTCAGCACCATGCCGGCGGCGGTCGAACCGCTGGCCCGGCGGGCGTCCATCAGGGCGGCGTTGATCTTGCTGGACGTGGTGTCGGTCAGGTCGATCTTCATGGGCGACGCCAGCTCCTGCCGTCTCGTGCGAGCATCTCGTCCGCCTCGACCGGCCCCCAGGTGCCGGCCGGGTACTGCGCGGGCTTGCCGTGGCTGTCCCAGTACTGCTCGATCGGGTCGAGGATCTGCCAGGACAGCTCGACCTCCTGGTGCCGCGGGAAGAGGTTCGCGTCGCCGAGCAGGACGTCCAGGATGAGGCGCTCGTACGCCTCCGGGCTGGACTCGGTAAAGGACTCGCCGTAGGCGAAGTCCATCGTGACGTCGCGGACCTCCAGCGCGGTGCCGGGGACCTTCGAGCCGAACCGCACGGTGACGCCCTCGTCCGGCTGGACGCGGATCACCAGGGCGTTCTGGCCCAGTTCCTCGGTGGCGTAGGAGTCGAACGGCAGGTACGGGGCGCGCTGGAAGACCACCGCGATCTCGGTGACCCGGCGGCCCAGCCGCTTGCCGGTGCGCAGGTAGAACGGGACGCCCGCCCAGCGGCGGTTGTTGATCTCCAGCTTGATGGCGGCGTAGGTGTCGGTCCCGGACTCGGGGTTGATGCCGTCCTCGTCCAGGTACCCGACCACCTCCTGGCCGCCCTGCCAGCCCGCCGTGTACTGGCCGCGCACGGTGTGCGCGCCCAGGTCGGCGGGCAGCTTGACGGCGCTGAGCACCTTCAGCTTCTCGGCGACCAGCGCCTTCGGGTGGAAGGACGCCGGCTCCTCGATGGCGGTCAGCGCCATCAGCTGCAGCAGGTGGTTCTGAATGACGTCACGGGCGGAGCCGATGCCGTCGTAGTAGCCGGCCCGGCCGCCGATGCCGATGTCCTCGGCCATGGTGATCTGCACGTGGTCGACGTACGACCGGTTCCAGATCGGTTCGAACATCTGGTTGGCGAAACGGAGCGCCAGGATGTTCTGGACGGTCTCCTTGCCCAGGTAGTGGTCGATCCGGAAGACCTCGTCACGGGGGAAGACCTCGTGCACGATCCGGTTCAACTCCTGGGCGCTGGCCAGGTCGTGGCCGAACGGCTTCTCGATCACCGCCCGGCGCCAGGAGCCGGCCGGCGGGTCGGTCAGGCCGTGCTTCTTGAGCTGCTGGACCACGGTCGGGAAGAACTTCGGCGGCACCGACAGGTAGAACGCGAAGTTGCCGCCGGTGCCCTGCGCCCGGTCGAGGTCCTCGATCGTGCGGCGCAGGGTGTCGAACGCCTCGTCGTCGCCGAAGTCGCCCTGGACGAAGCGCATGCCCTTGGCGAGCTGCTGCCAGACCTCCTCGCGGAAGGGCGTGCGGGCGTGTTCCTTGACGGCGTCGTGCACCTCGTTGGCGAAGTCCTCGTCCTCCCACTCGCGGCGGGCGAAGCCCACCAGGGAGAAGCCCGGCGGCAGCAGGCCGCGGTTGGCGAGGTCGTAGACCGCCGGCATCAGCTTCTTGCGCGACAGGTCGCCGGTGACACCGAAGATCACCAGTCCGGACGGGCCGGCGATCCTCGGCAGCCGCCGGTCGGCGGGGTCGCGCAGCGGGTTGACGGGCCGGTCGGGGGTGTCGCCCTCGCTCGGCTCCGGACCCACCACGTCCGGGTAGGGCTGTGTGTTGCTCACTGTGGTGTGCTCCGCTTTCGTTGCGTCAGTTCGTGAGCAGGTGTCAGTTCTTGGCGTGGGCTTCGAGCGCCGCGGTGACGGTGTCGAGCAGTTCGGCCCAGGAGGCCTCGAACTTGCTGACGCCCTCGTCCTCCAGGACCTGGACCACGTCGTCGTAGTCGACGCCCGCGGCGGCGACCGCGTCGAGGACGGCCTTGGCGTCGGCGTAGTTCGTCGTGATGGTGTCGCCGGTGACCTGCCCGTGGTCGTCGGTGGCGTCCAGGGTGGCCTCGGGCATGGTGTTGACGGTGCCCGGGGCGACCAGCTCGGTCACGTACAGGGTGTCCGGCAGGTTCGGGTCCTTGACGCCGGTGGACGCCCACAGCGGGCGCTGCGGCTTGGCGCCGGCCGCCTCCAGGGCCGCCCAGCGGGCCGAGGCCGGCTTGGAGCCGTCGACCGAGCCGTAGACCTCCTCGTACGCCTGGTAGGCGAGGCGGGCGTTGGCCAGCGCGGCCTTGGAGCGCAGCTCCTTGGCCTCGGGGGTGCCGACCGCCTCCAGGCGCTTGTCGATCTCGGTGTCCACCCGGGAGACGAAGAACGAGGCGACCGACTCGATCTGCGAGAGGTCCAGGCCGGCGGCCTTGGCCTGCTCCAGGCCGGACAGGTGGGCGTCGATGACGGCCTTGTAGCGCTCCAGGGAGAAGATCAGCGTGACGTTGACGCTGATGCCCCGGGCGAGGACCTGGCTGATCGCGGGCAGGCCGCCCATGGTGGCGGGGATCTTGATCAGCACGTTCGGGCGGTCGACCAGCCACCACAGCTGCTTGGCCTCGGCGACGGTGGCGTCGGTGCGGTGCGCCAGGCGCGGGTCGACCTCGATGGAGACCCGGCCGTCGCGGCCGTTGGAGGCGTCGTAGACGGGGCGCAGCACGTCGGCGGCGTCCCGCACGTCCGAAGTGGTGATCATGCGGACGGCCTCTTCGGTGGTGACACCGCGCACCGCCAGGTCGGTCAGCTGGCCGTCGTAGGCGGCGCTGCCGCCGCCGATGGCCTTCTGGAAGATGGTCGGGTTGGTGGTGACGCCGACGACGTGCTTCTCCTGCACCAGCTCGGCCAGGTTGCCGGAGTTCAGGCGCTCCCGGCTCAGGTCGTCGAGCCAGATCGCCACGCCTTCTTCGCTGAGGCGGTTCAAAGCGTCGGTCATGGTACTCAGTCCCTCTTCTTCAATTCGTACGTCTGTGGGAGTCCGGTGGGCCGGTCCGGGGTAGTGCGGATACCCCGGACCGGGCGGGTCAGCGCGTCAGCGGGAGACGGCCTCGACCGTGCGCAGCGAGGCACGGGCGGCGTTGGTCACCGCTTCGGCGGTGAGGCCGAACTCCTGGTACAGCACCTTGTAGTCGGCGGAGGCGCCGAAGTGCTCCAGGCTGATGATCCGGCCGGCGTCGCCGACCAGCTCGCGCCAGCCCTGGGCGATGCCCGCCTCGACCGAGACCCGGGCCCTGACGGCCGGCGGCAGCACGCTGTCGCGGTACGCCTGGTCCTGCTCGTTGAACCACTCCACCGACGGCAGCGATACCACCCGGGTCGGGACGCCCTCGGCCTCCAGCACCTCGCGGGCCGCCACGGCGATCTGCACCTCGGAGCCGGTGCCGATCAGGATGACCTTCGGCACGCCGCCGGTGGCCTCGGCCAGCACGTAGCCGCCCCTGGCCGCGCCCTCGGCGGAGCCGAACACCTCGCGGTCGAAGGTCGGCACGCCCTGCCGGGTCAGCGCCAGGCCGACCGGGCCGGGGTGGCTGGTCTGCCGCTCCAGCACGGTGCGCCACACCACGGCGGTCTCGTTGGCGTCCGCCGGGCGGACCACGGAGAGGCCGGGGATGGCGCGCAGCGCGGCCAGGTGCTCGATCGGCTGGTGGGTCGGGCCGTCCTCGCCGAGGCCGATCGAGTCGTGCGTCCAGACGTAGGTGACCGGCAGCTTCATCAGGGCGGCGAGCCGGACCGCGGGGCGCATGTAGTCGGAGAACACCAGGAAGGTGCCGCCGTAGACGCGGGTGCCGCCGTGCAGCGCGATGCCGTTCATGATCGAGCCCATGGCGTGCTCGCGGATGCCGAAGTGGATCGTCCGGCCGTACGGCGAGGCGCTCTTGAGCGGGTTGCCCTCCGGCAGGAAGGACGACTCCTCGTCGATGGTGGTCAGGTTCGACTCGGCGAGGTCGGCGGAGCCGCCCCACAGCTCGGGGACGATCGCGCCGAGCGCCTTCAGGGTGTCGCCGGAGGCCTTGCGGGTGGCGACGTCCTTGCCGGCCGGGAAGACCGGGACGGCCTTCTCCCAGTCGGCGGGCAGCTCACCGGACTGGATCCGGTCGAACTCGGCGGCGCGCTCCGGGCTGGCGGCGCGCCACTCGGCGAGCCGGCCCTCCCACTCGGAGCGGGCGGCCTGGCCGCGCCCGACGACCTCGCGGGCGTGGGCGAGGACCTCGTCGGTGACCTCGAAGGTCTTGTCCGGGTTGAAGCCCAGCACCTTCTTGGTGGCGGCGATCTCGGCGTCGCCGAGGGCCGAGCCGTGCGCCTTGCCGGTGTTCTGGGCGTTGGGCGCGGGCCAGGCGATGATGGTGCGCATCGCGATGATCGACGGCTTGCCGGTCTCGGCCCGGGCGGCCTCCAGGGCCTCGGCCAGCGCGGCCACGTCGATGTCGCCGTCGGACTTCGGGGCGACCCGCTGCACGTGCCAGCCGTACGCCTCGTAGCGGGCCAGCACGTCCTCGGAGAAGGCGGTCTCGGTGTCGCCCTCGATCGAGATGTGGTTGTCGTCGTACAGCGCGACCAGGTTGCCCAGCTTCTGGTGGCCGGCCAGCGAGGACGCCTCCGCGGAGATGCCCTCCTCCAGGTCGCCGTCGGAGACGATCGCCCAGACGGTGTGGTCGAACGGCGAGGTGCCGGGCGCCGCGTCCGGGTCGAACAGGCCGCGCTCGTAGCGGGCGGCCATCGCCATGCCGACCGCGTTGCCGATGCCCTGGCCGAGCGGGCCGGTGGTGGTCTCCACGCCCGCGGTGTGGCCGTGCTCGGGGTGGCCGGGGGTGCGGCTGCCGGCGACCCGGAAGGCCTTCAGGTCGTCCAGCGACAGTCCGTAGCCGGACAGGAACAGCTGGGTGTACAGCGTGAGGGAGGTGTGCCCGGGGGAGAGCACGAAGCGGTCGCGACCCACCCAGGCCGGGTCGGTCGGGTCGTGGCGCAGGAAGCGCTGGAAGATCAGGTACGCGGCGGGAGCCAGCGACATGGCGGTTCCGGGGTGCCCGTTCCCGACCTTCTGCACGGCGTCCATGGCCAGGACCCGGGCCGTGTCGACGGCCCGCTGGTCCGCCTCGCTCCACTCAAAGACGTTCGGCGTGGTGCTCACCCTGACTCAGGGCTCCTTCCGGATTCTGTGAAGTGTGACCCCGTGAAGGGGACTGCTCGGCCACGCCGCTGTGGCTGGTGCCGATCACGGAGGGTTGATCCCGCTTCTCCGTGCGAGCCTACCGTTTGCGGCGCACCTCACCCTCTGTGCCGGGGCAACGTGAGACCGCCGCGCCGCATTCCACCGGCGCGCGTCAACCGCTCTGTCCCAGCTTCACCCGTACGGGGAGGGTTTGCCCGTTCCGAGGGGCGAGACGGTGGCGGGGGCGGCTCGCCGGGGACCCCGGGGCGGATCGGGAGATATGGAACGTCTATGGTTGCGTGGTACGCGCAGAGCGGACGGCGGGCACCCTGCGGGTCTCCGGGTCGCCTGTGGAAGTTCATCGACTGTTGAGGTGTCCGTGACCGCCGTCGAATCCCGCCCCGCAGGGGTGGTGGTAGGGACGAGGACCGCGCCCCGGCCGTTCGGGGCCCGCGTCGGGGCCTTCGTGGCCCTCACCAAACCCCGGATCATCGAACTGCTCCTGATCTCCACGGTACCGGTGATGTTCCTCGCCCAGGGCGGCGTGCCCAACCTGTGGCGGGTGCTCGCGGTGGTCGTCGGCGGCTACCTCTCGGCGGGCGGCGCCAACGCGCTCAACATGTACATCGACCGCGACATCGACGCGGTGATGTCCCGCACCGAGCGGCGCCCGATCGTCACCGGCATGGTCTCCCCGCGCGAGGCGCTGGTCTTCGGCGTGGTGCTGGCCGCGGTCTCCACCGTCTGGCTCGGCACCCTGGTCAACTGGCTCTCCTCGGCGCTCGCGCTGGGCGCCCTGCTGTTCTACGTCTTCGTCTACACCCTGGGCCTCAAGCGCCGCACCTCGCAGAACGTCGTCTGGGGCGGCATCGCCGGCTGCATGCCGGTGCTGGTCGGCTGGTCGTCGGTCACGAACTCGCTGTCCTGGGCGGCCGTGGTGCTGTTCCTGGTGGTGTTCTTCTGGACGCCGCCGCACACCTGGGTGCTGATGATGAAGGTCCGCGACGACTACGCCAAGGCCGGCGTGCCGATGCTGCCGGTGATCCGCGGCAACATCGGCGTCGCCAAGCAGGTCGTCGCCTACTCCTGGGTGATGGTGGCGACCTCGCTGCTGCTGTGGCCCGCCGCGCACACCAGCTGGCTGTACCCGTCCGCCGCCGCCGTCCTCGGCGCGCTGTGGATGAAGGAGGCGTACGCCCTCCAGTCGCGCGCCAGGGCCGGCATCGTGGGCGCCAAGCTCAAGGAGATGCGGCTGTTCCACTGGTCGATCACGTACCTGACCCTGCTGTTCCTGGTCGTCGCGATCGACCCCTTCGTGGGCTGACGCCCCCTCCTCGCACCACCCCTCGGCCTCAGCGCGGCGGAAGCTCGCTGGGGCCGACGTGGTTCTCCAGCCACTCGTGCAGCGGCTGCGCCGCGCGCAGGAAGCCGGTGATCCGGCCGTACGCCTCGGCGGTGCCCAGCCAGGCCGCGGGCTCCCACTCCTGCCAGGCGATCAGGCCCCTGTGGCGCAGCAGTTCGATCCGCGGGTGGTCCTTGGCCACGCCGCGCGGCGCGGTCTTCAGGCTGTCCCGCCCCACCACCTGCGGCCCGGCCGCGCGGACGGCCGCCACCACCCGCTCCAGCTCGGCGCCCGGCACGTCCTCGGCCACCGCGGCGCGGTACCGGGCCAGCTGGTCGCTCGCCAGGCGGTAGTAGCCCAGCCCGCAGGCCAGCCCGTCGGCGGACAGCTGCACGTAGCCGCCGGACTCCAGGTACCCGCCGACGTGCGTCTTGTACGGGGACTTGTCGGCGGAGAACCGGACGTCCCGGTTCGGCCGGAAGATCTTCCCCGGCCCGAACTCCGGCTCCAGCCGGGCCAGCAGGGCCTCCATCGGTGCCCGCACGACCTCGTCGTACACCGCGCGGTGCGCGGTCCAGAAGGTCTTCGAGTTGTCGGCCTCCAGGTGCTCGTAGAACTCCAGCGCCTCGGCCGGCCAGCCACGGAAATCGTTCACCCGGACAGTATTCACGCCGCGCGGCGGGAACGGCGGTCGGAGGAGTGACGTTCCGTCAGCGGCGACCCCTTCCCGTTGGGACCGGCCCCCCGTCCACTGCTAGGTTGCGGGACGGCCGCCGCCGTCCGGGGACACCGGCGCGGACGCGGCCCCGTCGTCCGCCGACGCCTCCCGGGGGAGCCCACCGATGCCACCGCACTCCGTCGTCGCGCCCGTCCGGGTGCCGCCCGCCGCCCCGCTCGCCGTGGGGAGCCGCCGGTGAGCCCCCGCAGCACCACCGTCGCGATCGTCGGCGCCGGGCCCGCCGGGCTGGTGCTGGCCCACCTGCTGCGCCGGGCCGGCGTCGACACCGCCGTCCACGAGCGGCTCACCCGGGCCGAACTGGAGCGCGCCGCCCGGGCCGGGGTGCTGGAGCACCGGGTGGTGGAGCACCTGCGCGGGCTGGGGCTGGCGGACCGGCTGGTCGCGGAGGGCGAGCGGCACGGGCGGTGCGAGATCGTCTGCCTCGGCGAGCGGGTCACCGTCGACTACGGGGCGCTGTCCGGCGGCGCGCGGCACTGGGTGTACCCGCAGCAGTCGCTGGTGCGCGACCTGATCGCCGCCTACGAGGCGGACGGCGGGACGATCGCGTTCGGATCGCCGGTCGCGGCGGTGGCGGCGGACGGCACGGGCCGGCCCGTGCTGCGCACCGCGGAGGGGGAGCTGCGGGCCGAGTACGCGGTCGGCTGCGAGGGCGCGCACGGCGTGGTCGCCGCCGCCTTCCCCGACCGCGCGGAGGGCCCGGCCCGCCGCTACCCGTACGACTGGCTGACCGTGCTGGCCCGGATCGACCGGCCGGTGGCGGCGGTGCGCTACGCGGTGCACGCCGACGGGTTCGCCGGGATGATGCCGCGCACCGCGGACGTCGGCCGGTTCTACCTGGAGGTGCCCGCCGGGGAGCGGGTCGAGGAGTGGGCGCCGGAGCGGATCCGGGGCGAGCTGGGGCGGCGGCTCGGGCTCGGCGGCGCCGACCCGGTGCCCGGCGAGCTGCTGGAGACCGGCGTGCTGCGGATGCGCGGCCGGGTCGCCCGCCGGATGCGGCACGGGCGGCTGCTGCTGGCCGGGGACGCCGCGCACACCGTCACCCCGTCCGGCGCCAAGGGCCTCAACTCGGCCGTCGCCGACGCCGCCGACCTGGCCGGCGCGCTGACCGCCGACCTGCTCGGCGGCGACACCGGGGCGCTGGACGGCTACCAGCGGCGCCGGCTGGAGGCGGCCTGGCGCACCCAGGAGTTCTCCGACCGGCTGCTCGACCTGCTCCACCTGCCCGCCGGGCTGCCGCCCGAGCAGCGCGAGTTCGCGCTGCGGCTGCGGCTGGAGCGGATCCGCCGGATCGCTGCCCCCGGCCCGGAGGGCGCCGACTTCGCCCGCGCCTACGCCGGGGCCGGCCAGCTGACCGCCGCCCCCGTGGGGGCCGTGCCGCGCCCCGCCGCCCCGCCGCCGTCCGACGCGGCCGTGAGCCCCGGATGACCGTCCCCGTCCGGCACGCCCGCCCGGTGGGCCCGGGGCCCGGCGGGGCGGGCCGGGTGCGCGCGATGTGGGCTCCGGCACAGCCCGCTGCCGTCGCCACCGGCACTACCGCTGGGTAGCATGCGGGCATGACCAACCCGGACACCGCCACCACCGTCGCGCCGGACGCCCGCGCCGAGCGCCGCGCCAAGCGCATTGCCAAGCACCTGAGCAGCTTCGCCGCGCGGCACGGCGGCAGCGCCGAGGGCGTCGTGGAGTACGTCGGAGCCATCGGCACCCGGATCGTCCTGGTCGGCGCCGACGGCGCCTGGGGCGACCAGGTCGCGCCGAGCTACGCGATCGGCCGCCGGGCCGCCGAGCTCGCCGGGCTCACCCTGCGCGAGGAGTTCGACGGCGAGCTGGGCCTGAAGGTGAAGACCGGCCCGTACGAGTGGAAGCGGATGGCGGGCATCCAGATCTGACGCGCCGGTCCGGTACGGCGAGTTCCAGCGGGAGCGCGGACAGCTGTCCGCGCTCCCGCGCGTTCCGCGCGGTCGGCGCCTCGTCCAGCGGGGCGGGGACGGCCCGTTCGGCCCCGGCCGACCGGGTGTGCGGCCGGCGGGGGCGGGGGTGACGGCGCAGGAGCGGCGGTCGGCCGGGGCGCGCACGCCCTCGGCACCGGTTTCAGGCCGGCCCGGCGGATCCCGCGCGAGCCGGTCCCGCACCGGGGCAGGGGGTGACGGGAGCGGTCAGGCGACCAGTTCGGCGGCCGGGGCGGCCGACTGGGCCGGGATGCCGGCCCGGCCGCGCAGGGCCAGCGGGACGCGCAGGGCGGCGCCCCAGATCAGCGCGGCGCCCAGCATGTGCAGGCCGACCATGACCTCCGGGGCGTCCGTGAAGTACTGCACGAAGCCCAGCACGCCCTGCAGCAGCAGCAGGACGAACAGCTCCCGCACCCGGGCCCGGGCGGCCGGCGGGGCCTTGACCGCGGCGAACACCAGCAGCGCGGCCAGCGTCAGGCCCACCGAGAGGAACACCAGGTCGGCGTGGGCCTGGACCAGGCGGTCGTAGTCGATCGGGATGCGGTACACCGGCTTGCCGTCCTTGGAGGAGGCGCCCGGGTGGTGGCCCGCGCCGGTGACCAGGGTGCCGGCCAGCACCAGCAGGCCGATCACCGCGACCAGCACCAGGGCCAGCCGCCGGATCGGCTCGGCGACCAGGGCGCGCGGCTCGCCGTCGCCCTCCGCGCTCCGCTCCCACATCAGCACCGCGACCCACACCAGGGCCATCGCGGCCACCATGTGCACCGCCACGATGTACGGGTTCAGGCCGGTCAGGACGGTGACGCCGCCGATCACCGCGTTGCTCATCACCAGCCAGAACTGGGCCCAGCCCAGCCTGGTCAGCGAGCGCCGCCACGGCTTCGCGCAGCGGGCGGCCAGGATCGCCCAGCCGATCGCCGCGCACAGCACGTAGGTGAGCATCCGGTTGGTGAACTCGATGACGCCGTTGACGCCCATCGCGGGCGTCGGCGTCAGGCTGTCGGCGGTGCAGCGCGGCCAGGTGGTGCAGCCCAGCCCGGAGGCGGTCAGCCGGACGGCGCCGCCGGTCACCACGATCACCACGCTCATCACCAGTGCGGCCAGCGCCGCCCGGCGGACGTGCTGCGGGGTGGGGTGCCAGCGTTCGGCGAGGAGGGAGAACGGGTTGGTCACCGGACCATCGTAGGCGGGCTTACGCCGTGCTCCGGCCCCGGGCGGCGGGCGGGCGCGGCGGGCCGCCGGACTCCCGTACCGGGCGGAGGGCTCCGTCCCGCCCCGCAGACAAAAAGGATCAATTCGAGCGTGTCGGTCAACTGCCTTGACCGGCCGCGCGAACGGCCGAAAGAGTGCGGATTGGTCCATACCTTTTTCCGGGTTGGGCTCATCTCACGCTCCTGCCCGCACCCACACGCGGAGTCCTGCACATGCGCAAGTCCATATCCGCCGCCGCCGTGGCGCTCGGCGGCTCGCTCGCCCTCGCGGCACTGGTCGTCCCGACCACGGCGACCGCCTCACCCACGCGGGGCGGCACCTGCTTCGACCTCGGCGTCGCCGGCAAGTACGGCGAGTTCATCGAGGGCGACGACACCCACAGCCCGGACGCGGAGGGCGCGGTGGCGGTCGGCGGCGACGCCGACTTCAGCAAGTCCGGCTTCACCGTCGGCAACGAGCTCACCAAGGCCGAGACCGATGCCCTGCCCGGCGGCTACTCGCTGGTGGTCGGCGGCGACCTGATCCAGAACAACGCCCACGTCCAGGTCATGAAGGGCAAGGGCGTCTACGCCGGCAACCGGATCGGCAAGGGCGGGCTGGAGGGCGTCACCAAGGGCGCCTCCCCGATCGACTTCGCCAAGGAGTTCGCCAACCTGCGGCACGTCTCCACCGAGCTGGCGAAGACCACCGGCGGGGCGCCCGCCGTGGACGGCCGGACGATCACCTTCACCGGCACCGACGCGACCGTCAACGTCTTCACCGTCGCGGCCGGCGTGCTGCAGAAGGCCGGCGACGTCCACCTGAAGGTCCCGGCGGGCTCCACCACGATCATCAACGTGGCCGGCGGCTCCTACGACCAGACCAAGAGCCCGACCACCGGGTTCTGGATCTGGGACAACGCCAAGGGCGAGTACGTCCAGGACGACAAGTCGCAGTCCGCGGACGGCGGCGCCGAGCGCGCCAGGCTGCTGTGGAACCTCCCGGCCGCGACCTCGGTCACCAAGCACAGCGGCAACGCCTGGCCGGGCAGCGTCCTGGCCCCGGACGCGGCGTTCGACCTGGGCACCGGCGGCCCGGTCAACGGCTCGGTGTGGGCGAAGTCGTTGACCGGCAGCGGCGGCGCCGAGACCCACCACTACCCGTTCGCCGGCTGCCTGCCCGGCACCACCACCGCGCCGTCCGAGAGCCCCAGGCCCTCGGAGAGCGCCACCACCCCGGGCGGCACCGCGAGCCCGAAGCCCTCGGAGGGCGCCGCCACCCCCGGCGGCACCCGGTCGCCGACCCCCGGCGGCCCCACCGGCCCGAAGCCGAGCGGCTCCACCGGCGCCTCCCCGTCCCCGTCCCCGTCTGCCGGCCACCCCGGCTCCGCCGGCGGCGGGTCGGACAGCGGCGGCGGTGGCGGCCTGGCGTTCACCGGCGCGGACGGCATCCTGCCGCTGACCGTCGGCGGCGCCGCGGTGCTCGCCGCGGGCGGCGGCATCGTCTACGCGGCGCGCCGCAAGAAGGCCGGCAACGCCTCCTGACCGACGGCCCGAGAAGCGACGGCCCGAGAAGCGACGGCCCCGGGAGCACCGCTCCCGGGGCCGCCGCCGTGCGGGCTCACTCCCAGCGGAAGAACCGGGCCGCGGCGGCCAGGCCGAGCACCGACCAGGCGGCCAGCACGCCCAGGTCCGCCCAGGGGACGCCGCCGCCGAGCTGGAGGACCGAGCGCAGGCCGTCGGAGAGCGCCGAGATCGGCAGCAGCTCCAGCACCGGGCGCACCGCGTCCGGGAACTTCGACAGCGGGACGACCACGCCGCCGGCCAGCAGCAGCAGGACGAACACCAGGTTGGCGCCGGCCAGCGTGGCCTCCGCCCGCAGGGTGCCCGCCATCAGCAGGCCCAGGCCCGAGAACGCGGCGGTGCCCAGCACCAGCAGGAGCAGCACCGACAGCGGGTCGCCGTGCGGGGACCAGCCCAGCGCCAGCGCGATCGCGGACAGCAGCAGCACCTGCAGCAGCTCGGTGACCAGCACGCAGCCGGTCTTCGCGGACAGCAGCGCCCAGCGCGGCAGCGGCGTGGCGCCCAGGCGCTTGAGCACGCCGTAGCGGCGCTCGAAGCCGGTGGCGATGGCCTGCCCGGTGAACGCGGTGGACATCACGGCCAGCGCCAGCAGGCCGGGCGCCAGGAAGTCGACCCGCTTGCCCGGGCCGTCCACGGCGACCACGTCGACCGCGGAGAACAGCACCAGCAGCACGGTCGGGATGACCACGGTGAGCAGCAGCTGCTCGCCGTTGCGCAGCAGCATCCTGGTCTCCAGGGCGGTCTGCGCGAGCAGCATCCGGCCGACCGGCGCGGCGCCGGGGCGGGGGGTGAGGTCGGTGGCGGTCATCGCAGTTCCCGTCCGGTCAGGTCGAGGAAGACGTCTTCGAGGCTGCGACGCTGCACGGCGAGCCGGTCGGGCATCACGCCCGCCCCGGCGCACCAGCCGGTGACGGCGGCCAGCAGGGCCGCGTCGAGTTCGGCCTCGACGCGGTAGGAGCCGGGGGAGGGTTCGGTGACGGCGGCCCGGTCGGGCAGGACCTTGCGCAGGCCGGCCAGGTCGAGGCCGGGCGGGCCGTCGAAGCGCAGCAGGGCCTCGGAGCCGCGCAGCTCGTCGGGGGAGCCCTGGGCGACGACCCGGCCCCGGTCGACGATCGCGACGTCGTCGGCGAGCTGCTCGGCCTCGTCCATCTGGTGGGTGGTGAGGACGACGGTGGCGCCGGCGGCGCGCAGCTCGGTGACCAGGTCCCAGGTGGCGCGGCGGGCCTGCGGGTCGAGGCCGGCGGTGGGCTCGTCCAGGAAGACCAGCTCGGGACGGCCGACCACGGCCATCGCCAGGGCGAGGCGCTGCTGCTGGCCGCCGGAGAGCCGGCGGTAGGGAGTGCGGCCGCAGGAGTCCAGGCCCAGGCGCTCGGCGAGCGGGCCGACGGGCAGCGGGTCGGCGTACAGCCTGGCGGTGTGGTGGAGCATTTCGAGGGCGCGCGCACCGGCGTACACGCCCCCCGATTGGAGCATCACGCCGATCCGCGGCTTGAGCCGGGCGGCCTGCGCCACCGGGTCCAGGCCGAGGACCCGGACGGTGCCCGCGTCGGGGCGGCGGTAGCCCTCGCAGGTCTCGATCGTGGTGGTCTTGCCCGCGCCGTTGGGCCCCAGCACCGCGGTGACGGTGCCCCGGGCGATGGCCAGGCTCAGCCCGTCCACGGCGGTCTTGTCGCCGTACCGCTTGACCAGTGCGGTCACCTCGACGGCGGGGTCTGCATGCATACCGGCGAGTCTAGGAGCAGCTCACGACCCGTTTCGGGTAAGGCTTGCCTTTCGTGACGGACGACACCGATGAGGCGTGGGTCACGGCTTGTCTCCGTCGGACGAATTACGCAACAATCGTGTTGTGAAAAACATCCGCGAGCACGACGCCCAGCACCGGGAGCCCGACGCTCCCGGCTGTGCCGTGCCCGCGACGGCGGCGGAGGCCCTCGCCGAGGGCCACCCGGCGACCCGGGACCGGGTCGCCCGTTCGATCCTGGACCACGGCCCGTCCTCGGCCGCCGACCTGGCCAGCCGCCTCGGCCTGACCCCCGCCGCGGTCCGCCGCCACCTGGACGGCCTGGCCGCCGCCGGGCTGGTCGACGCCCGCGAGCAGCGGGTCTACGGCAGCCGCGGCCGCGGCCGCCCGGCCAAGGTGTTCGCGCTCACCGACAGCGGCCGCAGCGCCTTCTACCAGGCCTACGACCAGCTCGCCGCCGACGCGCTGCGCTGGATCTCGGACGCGGCCGGCGGCGGCAAGGCGGGCGAGGAGGCGGTCGCCGCCTTCGCCCGGGCCCGGCTCGCCAAGCAGGGCCTGAAGTACCAGGACGCCCTGGCGGCGGCCGCCGCCGGGCAGCGCGCCGAGGCGCTGGCCGAGGCGCTCAGCGCCGACGGGTACGCTGCCACGGTGCGGCGCGTCCCGCCCGCCGCCGCTGCGCCCGCCGCACCGGCCGGCGCGCAGCTCTGCCAGCACCACTGCCCGGTCGCGCACATCGCCGAGCAGTTCCCGCAGCTCTGCGAGGCGGAGACCGAGGTCTTCTCGCAGCTCCTGGGTACCCATGTGCAACGGCTGGCCACCATCGCCCACGGCGACGGGGTCTGCACCACGTATGTGCCGGCATCCGGTGCCGCACCGTCGCCCGCCGGGGCGCCCGGTGCCGTGCCGACTGCCGGTACGTCCCCCATCGAAAACGGCTCGTCCGCGCGGAGGAACCTCGCATGACTGACATCGCACACCCCGAGCTCGAAGGCATCGGCACGTACGAGTACGGCTGGGCCGACTCGGACACCGCCGGCGCCACCGCCAAGCGCGGCCTGAGCGAGGACGTGGTCCGCGACATCTCGGCGAAGAAGAGCGAGTCCGAGTGGATGCTCGACCTCCGCCTCAAGGGACTCAAGCTGTTCGGCAAGAAGCCCATGCCGACCTGGGGCTCCGACCTGTCGGGCATCGACTTCGACAACATCAAGTACTTCGTGCGCTCCACCGAGAAGCAGGCCGAGTCCTGGGAGGACCTGCCCGCCGACATCAAGGCCACCTACGACAAGCTGGGCATCCCGGAGGCGGAGAAGCAGCGCCTGGTGGCCGGCGTGGCCGCGCAGTACGAGTCCGAGGTCGTCTACCACCAGATCCGCGAGGACCTGGAGGAGCAGGGCGTCATCTTCCTGGACACCGACACCGCGCTCAAGGAGCACCCGGAGCTCTTCAAGGAGTACTTCGGCACCGTCATCCCGGCCGGCGACAACAAGTTCGCCGCGCTGAACACCGCGGTGTGGTCCGGCGGCTCGTTCATCTACGTGCCGAAGGGCGTGCACGTGGACATCCCGCTGCAGGCCTACTTCCGGATCAACACCGAGAACATGGGCCAGTTCGAGCGGACGCTGATCATCGTCGACGAGGACGCCTACGTCCACTACGTCGAGGGCTGCACCGCGCCGATCTACTCCTCGGACTCGCTGCACTCCGCGGTGGTCGAGATCATCGTCAAGAAGGGCGGCCGCTGCCGCTACACGACCATCCAGAACTGGTCGAACAACGTCTACAACCTGGTCACCAAGCGCGCCGTGGCGTACGAGGGCGCGACCATGGAGTGGGTCGACGGCAACATCGGCTCCAAGGTCACCATGAAGTACCCGGCCGTCTACCTGATGGGCGAGCACGCCAAGGGCGAGACCCTGTCGATCGCCTTCGCGGGCGAGGGCCAGCACCAGGACGCCGGCGCGAAGATGGTCCACATGGCGCCGAACACCTCCTCGCACATCGTCTCCAAGTCGGTGGCGCGCGGCGGCGGCCGCACCTCCTACCGGGGCCTGATCGAGATCGGCGAGGGTTCGCACGGCGCCAAGTCGAACGTGCTGTGCGACGCGCTGCTGGTGGACACCGTCTCCCGCTCGGACACCTACCCGTACGTGGACGTCCGCGAGGACGACGTGTCGATGGGCCACGAGGCGACCGTCTCCAAGGTCTCCGAGGACCAGCTGTTCTACCTGATGAGCCGCGGCCTGAGCGAGACCGAGGCGATGGCGATGATCGTGCGCGGCTTCGTCGAGCCGATCGCCCGTGAGCTGCCGATGGAGTACGCGCTGGAGCTGAACCGGCTGATCGAGCTGCAGATGGAGGGCGCGGTCGGCTGACGCGCCGTCAGCACCCGCCGCCCGCCGACCATTCCCGAAAGAGAGCAACACGAACAGCCATGGCTGAGCAGAACACCCCCGGCTCCACCACCGCCGGATCGATCGAGGTCGGCACCGCCGGCGCCGGCGAGCAGCTCGCCGGCCCGGGCACCGGGCGCGACACCGTCCGGCAGCCGATCGACGCCCGGGTCGCCGTCAAGCCGTCCTTCGACGTCAACGACTTCCCGGTGCCCACCGGCCGCGAGGAGGACTGGCGGTTCACCCCGCTGCACCGCCTCGGCGGGCTGCACGACGGCAACGCCGCCGAGGGTGCCGTCCGTGACGGCGCGGGCTCCGACAAGATCGAGCTGGGGCTGCCGGAGGGCGTCACCTCCGAGCTGGTCGGCCGCGAGGACGCCCGGGTCGGCAAGGCCGGCACCCCGGTGGACCGGGTCGCCGCGCAGGCGTTCAGCGCCTTCGAGCAGGCGCTGGTGGTGACCGTCCCCAAGGAGACGGTGCTCACCGAGCCGGTCCGGATCGACGTGCACGGCGAGGGCGGCGTCCGCTTCGCCCACCTGGTGATCGAGGTCAAGCCGTTCGCCGAGGCCGTCGTGGTGCTCAACCACACCGGCACCGGCACCCGCGCCGCCAACGTCGACCTGCTGGTCGGCGACGGCGCCAAGCTGACCTTCGTCTCCGTCCAGGACTGGGAGCGCGACGCGGTGCACGTCGCCCAGCAGAACGCGCTGGTCGGCCGGGACGCCACCTTCAAGTCGGTGGTCGTCACCTTCGGCGGCGACGTGGTGCGCCTGCACCCGCGGGTCAACTACGCGGCCCCCGGCGGCGAGGCCGAGCTGTTCGGCCTGTACTTCGCGGACGCCGGTCAGCACCTGGAGCACCGCCTGGTGATCGACCACGACACCCCGCACTGCCGCTCCAACGTCGCCTACAAGGGCGCGCTGCAGGGCCAGGACGCGCACGCGGTGTGGATCGGCGACGTGCTGATCCGGGCCGCCGCGCTCGGCACCGACACCTACGAGCTCAACCGCAACCTGGTGCTCACCGACGGCGCCCGGGTCGACTCCGTGCCCAACCTGGAGATCGAGACCGGCGAGATCGTCGGCGCCGGCCACGCCTCCGCGACCGGCCGCTTCGACGACGAGCAGCTGTTCTACCTGCAGTCCCGCGGCGTCCCGGCCGACGAGGCCCGCCGCCTGGTGGTGCGCGGCTTCTTCGCCGAGCTGGTCCAGCAGATCGGCGTCGCCGAGATCCAGGACCGGCTGCTGGAGAAGATCGAGGCCGAGCTGGAAGAGACCGTGGCATGAGCTACGTCCGGGCCTGCGCGCTGAGCGTCCTGCAGGAGGACGTGCCCAAGAAGGTGGAGCTGAACGGCGTCCCGGTGGCGATCGTCCGCACCGACGAGGGCGTGTTCGCCATCAACGACACCTGCTCGCACGCCAACGTCTCGCTGTCCGAGGGCGAGGTCGAGGACTGCAGGATCGAGTGCTGGCTGCACGGCTCCAGCTTCGACCTGCGCACCGGCAAGCCGTCCGGGCTGCCCGCGACCAGGCCGGTCGCCGTCTACCCCGTAAAGATCGAAGGGGACGATGTGCTCGTCTCCGTCAACCAGGAGAACTGAGTACCCCATGGCAACGCTTGAAATCCGCGACCTGCACGTCTCCGTCGAGGCTGAGGGCGGCCCCCGCGAGATCCTCAAGGGCGTCGACCTGACCGTCAAGCAGGGCGAGACCCACGCGATCATGGGTCCGAACGGCTCCGGCAAGTCCACCCTGGCCTACTCGCTGGCCGGCCACCCCAAGTACACCGTCACCGGCGGCCAGGTGCTGCTGGACGGCGAGGACGTGCTGGAGATGTCCGTCGACGAGCGCGCCCGGGCCGGCCTCTTCCTGGCCATGCAGTACCCGGTCGAGGTGCCCGGCGTCTCGGTCTCCAACTTCCTGCGCACCGCCGCCACCGCCGTCCGCGGCGAGGCCCCCAAGCTGCGGCTGTGGGTCAAGGAGGTCAAGGAGGCGATGGCCGCCCTGCAGATGGACCCGGCGTTCGCCGAGCGCAACGTCAACGAGGGCTTCTCCGGCGGCGAGAAGAAGCGCCACGAGATCCTCCAGCTGGAGCTGCTCAAGCCGAAGGTCGCCATCCTCGACGAGACCGACTCCGGCCTCGACGTCGACGCGCTGCGGGTCGTCTCCGAGGGCATCAACCGGGTCCGCTCGACCGGTGAGGTCGGCACCCTGCTGGTCACCCACTACACCCGCATCCTGCGCTACATCAAGCCCGACTACGTGCACGTCTTCGCGAGCGGCAGGATCGTCGAGTCCGGCGGCGCCGAACTCGCCGACAAGCTGGAGGAAGAGGGCTACGAGAGCTACGTGAAGGGCGGCGCTTCCGAGTGACCCATTCCCATCTGACCGGACTCCTCGACACCGACGCCATCCGCAAGGACTTCCCGGTCCTGTCGCGGCAGCTGCACGACGGCAAGCCCCTGGTGTACCTGGACAACGCGGCGACCTCGCAGAAGCCGCGCCAGGTGCTGGACGCGCTCAACGCCTACTACGAGCAGCACAACGCCAACGTCCACCGCGGCGTGCACGTGCTCGCCGAGGAGGCCACCGCGCTGTACGAGGGCGCCCGGGACAAGGTCGCGTCCTTCATCAACGCGCCCAGCCGCAACGAGGTGATCTTCACCAAGAACGCCTCCGAGTCGCTCAACCTGGTCGCCAACATGCTGGGCTGGGCCGAGGAGCCGTACCGGGTCGACGCCGACTCGGAGATCGTCATCACCGAGATGGAGCACCACTCCAACATCGTGCCGTGGCAGCTGCTCGCGCAGCGCACCGGCGCGAAGCTGAAGTGGTTCTCGCTCACCGACGAGGGCCGGCTCGACCTGTCGAACATGGACGAGCTGATCACCGAGAAGACGAAGATCGTCTCGGTCACCCTGGTCTCCAACCTGCTGGGCACCGTCAACCCGGTGGACGCCATCGTCCGCAAGGCGCAGTCGGTCGGCGCGCTGGTCGCCATCGACGCCTCGCAGGCCGCCCCGCACGCCGTGCTCGACGTGCAGGCGCTGGAGGCCGACTTCGTCGCCTTCACCGGCCACAAGATGCTCGGCCCCACCGGCATCGGCGTGCTCTGGGGCCGCCAGGAGCTGCTGGAGGACCTCCCGCCGTTCCTCGGCGGCGGCGAGATGATCGAGACCGTCACCATGGGCTCGTCCACCTACGCCCCCGCGCCGCACAAGTTCGAGGCCGGGACCCCGCCGATCGCCCAGGCCGTCGGCCTCGGCGCCGCCATCGACTACCTGTCGGCGATCGGCATGGACAAGGTCGCCGCGCACGAGCACGCGATCACCGCGTACGCCATCGAGCGCCTCGCCGAGGTGCCCGACCTGCGGATCATCGGCCCGCGCACGGCCGTCGACCGCGGCGCGGCGATCTCCTTCACGCTCGGCGACATCCACCCGCACGACGTCGGCCAGGTCCTCGACGAGCAGGGCATCGCGGTCCGGGTCGGCCACCACTGCGCACGGCCGGTCTGCCTGCGGTACGGAATTCCGGCGACCACCAGGGCGTCGTTCTACCTGTACTCCACGCCCGGCGAGGTGGACGCGCTGATCGACGGCCTCCACCACGTCCGCAACTTCTTCGGCTGAGGTGGCTGCCATGAAGCTCGACTCGATGTACCAGGAGATCATCCTGGACCACTACCGCAACCCCCACGGCAAGGGGCTGCGGGACGGTGACGCCGAGGTCCACCACGTCAACCCGACCTGCGGCGACGAGATCACCCTGCGGGTGCGGCTCGACGGCGCGGTCGTCGCCGACGTCTCCTACGACTCGCAGGGCTGCTCGATCAGCCAGGCCTCCGCCTCCGTGCTCAACGACCTGGTGGTCGGCAAGCAGGTCGGCGAGGCCCAGCAGATCCAGGAGGCCTTCCTCGAACTGATGCAGAGCAGGGGCCAGTCCGAGGGCGACGAGGACCTGCTGGAGGACGCCGTGGCCTTCGCCGGGGTCTCCAAGTACCCGGCCCGGGTCAAGTGCGCCCTGCTCAGCTGGATGGCCTGGAAGGACGCCACCGCCAAGGCGCTCGGCGGCCAGCCCCCCCTCACCGACTGACGCCCGTTAGGACATTGGATTCATGAGCGAGAACGAGACGGCCGCGGAGGCCGGGGCTCCCGCGGCCGAGGCCGCGGCGTCCGACAGCCCGGGCGCGTTCACCAGCACCGGGACGGTCTCCACCGAGGACCTCATGGAGGCCCTGATGGACGTCGTCGACCCCGAGCTGGGCATCGACGTCGTCAACCTCGGCCTGATCTACGGCCTGCACATCGACGAGGACGACACCGCCACCGTCGACATGACGCTGACCTCCGCGGCCTGCCCCCTCACCGACGTCATCGAGGACCAGGCCCGCACCGCCACCGACGGCCTGGTCAAGGACCTGCGGATCAACTGGGTCTGGATGCCGCCGTGGGGCCCCGACAAGATCACCGACGAAGGTCGCGACCAGCTCCGCGCGCTCGGCTTCAACGTCTGAGCGGCCGGTAGCGGTCGACGAAGGGGCGGGAACCTCCGGGTTCCCGCCCCTTCGTCGTGAGTTCCGTGGTTCCGGGCCGAACTACACTGCGGGGCCATGGGTTTCGGGGCAGGCGGCGGGCGGCCGGACTGGGCCGCGCTGGCCGAGCGGCACGAGCGCGCGCAGCGGCGGCGCGGGCGGCTGCGGATCGCCGGGGCGGTGGCCGGGGCGGTCGCCCTGATCGGCGGGGGCGGCGCGGCCGTGGCCGGCCTGGGCGGTGCGGGCGGTGCGGGCGGCGGGACGGGCGGTGATCCGGCGGTGGCGGCCGCCGCGACCGGGGCCCCGGCGGCCACCGGCTCCGCCGCGCCGGAGGGGCCGCCCGCTGCGGACGTTCCGGCTGCGCCGGTGGCTCCGGGGCCGCCCGCCGCGTCGGCCCCGGCTCCGGTGGCGGCCCCGGCTCCGGCCGGGAAGCGGACCGGTACCCGTCCCCGCCCCGCCGCGACCGCAACGGTCACCGCCGCGACCGCCGACCCGCCCGCCGGGGCGGCGAGCCCGGCCCCGCCCGCCGGCCCGCCCGCCGCCCCGCCGGGCGGCGTCCTGGGCGCGGACGGCGGCGCGGCGCTGGAGATCGCCGACTCCGCGCTGGGGCTGCTCCTCGAACCCCGCCACGCGGTGGGTGACGCCCCGCGGCAGGGGCGGCCGGGGGATCCGGCCTGGCGTCAACCCGGCTTCCGCCACTGACGGGTGAACGGCCGGGGCGCGCCGGAACGGCGTTCCGCCGTCGTCCGGCCCGGTCGGCCGTCCGGCCGCGCACCCCGGGCGGGCGGGGGTCAGCGGGGGCGGCGCAGCACGGTCGCCGCCAGGGCGAGGGCGGCGAGGGCGGCGGCCAGGGCGAAGGCGGTGACGGCGGGGAGCAGGCCGTAGGCGCGGACCAGGGCGCCGACGGCGATGATCGGGGCGGAGGAGCCCAGGTAGACGACCACCCAGAGGGCGGAGAGCTCGCTGCCGCGCCGGGCCGGGTCGAGGGCGGCGACGGCGGCGGTGAACAGCGAGCGGAAGGCGACGCCCTGGCTGACGCCGGCCAGCACGCTGCCGACGAACAGCAGCGCCGGGGTGCCGGTGGCGGCGGCCGCGGTCAGCAGGCCCAGGCCCGCGCCCAGGCCGACCAGGCCGGCGGCGACCACCACCCGGTCGGAGGTCGGCGGGACGAGCAGTTGGGCGGCCGCCGAGGAGCCCAGCAGCAGGGCGGCGACGGCCGCGCCCGCCATCGGGGAGCGGGTGTGCAGCAGGGAGGCGGAGAACGCCGGGGCGAGCGCCAGGTAGACGCCGAAGACCGCGTACGAGACGAAGCCCGCGGCGGCCGCGAGCAGGAACTCGCGGCGCCCGGTGCGCGGCAGCCGCAGCCGCCGGGGCCGCAGGTGGGCGGGGGTGGTGACGCGCGGCGGGGAGGCCGGGGGACGCACCGAGCCGGGCATCCGCGGGTGCACCAGGGCCAGCGGCACGCACAGCGCGAGCAGCGCGACGGCGTGCGGCAGGAACGGGCCGAGCAGCGGCTTCGCGTCGCTGGTGAGCGCGGCGCCGACCAGCGGGCCGAGCGCGACGCCGCCCGCCGAGCAGGCCAGGGTGAGCTTGGCGGCCAGCGTGGGCCGGTCCGGCAGCAGGTCGCCGAGGGCGGCGCCCGCCGCGCCGGTGGACAGGCCGACCGCGATGCCCTGCACGGCCCGTCCGGCGGCCAGCTGCCAGAACGAGCCGGCGGTGGCGAACACCGCGTCCCCGGCGGCGGCCAGCGCCACCGCGGGCAGGATCAGGGCGCGCCGCCCGAGGTGGTCCGACCAGTGGCCGACCGCGGCCAGCACCGGGACCAGCGCGAACACGTAGACCGTGAACAGGACCGTGGTGTCCAGCGGGTTCAGGCCCAAGCGCTGCTGGAGCACCGGGTAGAGCGGGGTGGCGAGGTTCGCGCCGACCAGCATCAGCAGCAGGGCGGCGGCCACCAGGCCGACGCGGATGCCGCGCAGTGCGTTCCAGCGGCTGATCGCGGCGAGCTGGAGCTGCTTGCGGGGCGCGAGTTCCAGCGGAAGCAGGGCCTCCGACAGTCGGCGGCCGGCGTACTGAGCGGTGCTCAGGCCGGGGCCGGCGGGGGAGAGGTCCGCCATGGCAGGGGTCTCCTGGGGTGGCCGGGCGCCGTCGGGCACGGCCGGGCCAGGGGTGCGGCGGCGCGGACCGGACGGTGCGGGTGTGCACGTGGTACGTGGAGCGCGGAGCGCCGTCGCTCCGGGTCCCGGGGCGTGCGCGCGGGGGTGGTGCGCGTCGCCCACCGAAGGATACGTCCCGGCGGACACTCGTTCGGACGCACCGCCCCACTCGTTCGGGCGGACGACACCGCAGCTCAGGCGTTCCTTCCTGGCGGCCGATACGCTGGGTTGACGGGCCGACACGCACGGCCCGCGCCGCCGCTCCCCGCGTCCGCCGCCCCCCGGGCGGGCCGCCCACCGGACGGCGGTGCCCTGCGACGCACCCGGGAGAACGCGCGCGATGGCCGGACGTAGCCGTAACACCCCTGACCAGCAGCCGTCCGAGACCGAAGGCCTGCTGCCCGCCGACTACGACCTCGCCGACCTGTACGGCGCGCAGAGCGGCGACGAGGACCCGGACGACACGGCCGTCCTGATCCCGCCGATCGCCCTCCCCGAGGACGCCGAGCTGGCCGCCGCCGCGCTCGCCGTCCCGCTGATCTCCAAGGTCGTCGCGCTGGCCCGCTGGATCGCCCCGCACCGCGAGGTCGACGAGCACGGCGACCTCGGCGAGGACGACCGCGTCCGGGCCGCCCGGATGCTCGGCGCCGAGGACCCGGACGAGGGCGACGTGGTCGAGGCGATGCGGGCCTGGGCACTGGCCTGCGACCTCGACCTGGTGGAGACCGGCACCACCGACGACGGCGCGCACGTCGCCATCCCCGGCCCCGACCTGGACGCGATCGAGGCCGGCGAGCCCGCCGCCGTCCTGGGCCTGTGGTTCGAGGCCGCGGAGCTGGTGCGCGAGCTGGCCGCCGAGGCCGAGTCGGTCGACCCCGAGGTGGTCGAGGGCGGCGCGAGCGACGATCCCGAGGCCCTGGCCGAGGTCGAGGACGCCCGCGAGCAGGCCGCCGAGATCCTCGACGAGGCGCTGCACGTCCTGTACGAGACCACCGCGTTCGCCGAGCCCGGCGCCGAGACCGTCCCGCTGGGCGTGCTGGCCGCGCTGCTGGTCGTCCCCGACGGGCAGGAGCCGGACGAGGAGATGCTCGGCGAGATCACCGACCTGATGGTCGTCCTCGACCCGATGCTCGGCGACCTCGCCGAACTCGGCCTGCTCGAACACCGCCCGATCGACCCCGACCTGTTCGAGGAGGGCGAGGAGGGCGCGGAGGGCGCGGAGGCGGCCGAACCGGTGGACACCGACCGGCCGCTCACCGACGAGGACGCCGCCCGCTTCGGCACCGTCCGGCTCACCCCGCTCGGGCAGTACGCGGTGCGCGAGTGGCTGCTCGCCGAGGGCTACGACGCCCCGCTCGTCGGCGACCTCGCCGACCAGGACGGGGCCGAGCTGCTGCGCTCCCTCGCCGAGAGCGCCCAGCTGTTCGCCGAACCCGAGCTCAAGGCCTGGGCCGCCGCCCGGGCCCCGCAGGACGCCGCCCGCGAGCTGCTGGCCGGTGCCCGCGGCCGCGACGCGCAGTCGCCCGTCCGCCGCTACTACTGCGTGCTCGGCCTCGGCGAGATCGGCGAGGAGGCCGTGCCCGCGGTGCTGGAGGCCGTCGACGACCCCGAGCTGGGCGGCCTGGCCCGCGAGTGGCTGCGCGCCCGCGGCGCGGACGTTCCCGCGGCCGAGCGGGAGGTCGCGCTCTGGCGGGTGGTCGACTCGATGGCCGCCGTCATGCTGCTCACCGCCGGCGAGGGCGGCGGCCGGCTCCAGTCACTGGTCGCCGACCTGCCGGTCACCGACAACCCGGCCAGCTACTTCGGCGAGCTCTGGCGGGTGCCGCACCCCATGACGGTGGAGGTGCTGGACGCGGTCGGCGAACTGCACCTGGACCGCAAGGTCGCCAAGGAGGCCAGGCGCGCCGCGGTCAAGGCCCGCTCGCTGCGGGCGCAAGGGTAGGGGAGGAGGCCCGGCCGCGCCCACCTGATGGCTCGACAGGTTCGCTGGGCCGTAAGGTAAGGCGGCGTTGGAGTGGCGAGCGGCCGGGGGTGCGGCGAGGGATGAAGTGGCAGCGCACGGGCGGGGCTTGGGACCTCGAAGCGGTGTACTCGGATCAGGAGGCGCACGGCCGGCAGGTGCTGGCGGGCGCGGGGTTCCCGGTGTTCGGCTGGGTGCACGGGGCCGGCGAGGTGCCGGGCTGGGACGTGCTGGCCGAGTACGGGATCGCCAACGGCGAGCTGGAGTCGGTGGAGGTCCGCTCGGGCGACTGGAGCTCGGTGCACGGACCGTACGTGACGGTCCGCACCCACTGGGCCGGGGCCGAAGCGACCGCCCTGCTGCCCGACCTGGAGGACGTGGTCGAGGACGAGCGCGACCGGGTCTACGAGCACCTGGGGGTCGACGAGGGCGACACCGCCGGGGGCGTGCGGGTGCTGCGCGAGTGGATCACGGTGGACGGCGAGCCGCACCCGGTGCAGGTCCACGAGGACTCGCGGGCCGCGACCGGGCACGGCACCGTGTGGGCGGGCCGGCTGCGGGTCGGCGTCACCACGGTGACGGTGACCGGGCGCGGCCTGCTGCCCGGGTCGGTGGAACTGCGCCGGATCTCCGACTTCGAGCGGTACATCGTCGGCCGGACGGCGATGCTGCGGCAGGTCGCCGCGCTGCGGGCGGGCCGCCGGCCCGCCGAGCCGGAGCCGGAGCCGGCCGAGCTGGGCCTGCTGGCGCACCGCGAACTGGTCGAGCAGGCGATCGCCCGGGCGGTGGCCGTGATCGCGCAGCTGCGGGCCGGGCGCTCCGTCCGGCTGCCCCGGCACCTGCGCGGTGAGCAGCGGCAGAACCAGTGGGAGACGGCGGTGCGGCAGCAGATGCGGCTGGCGTCGGAGACCCGCGAGGAGGCCGACGAGGCGGTCACCTCGATGGTCAACCACCTGAGCCGGCTGGCCCACCACGCGGATTGGGTGAGCGGCACCGCGGAGGGCGCGGCCGCCGTGGAGGAGGTCGTCCGGTACACGGCGTTCGCCAGCGAGGTGCCGAGCCTGCCCGCGCAGCGCGCCTGGGAGCGGCTGTGGGCCGGGGGCACGCCCGAGCTGCCGTCCGGGACCGAGGACGCCTGGCTGACCGCCTGGGAGCAGTGGCGGGTCGAGCGGACCCAGCACCGGGCGCGGCGGTAGGCGGCGGGGGCGGGGCGGTGCGCGGTAAAGGCATGGTCATCGGACGTTCTATGGTCGGTAAATCGGCACGCTGACGCAGCGTCCGATTCACGCGCGGTTCACGTGCGGCCCGGAATCTGTCGATCACCGAAGCTCATCCTCTCCTTCAGGAGTGACCGCCATGTCGCTGTCCCGCCGGGACTTCGTGAACCGTTCGACCGTGCTCGGGGCAGGCGTCCTGATCGCCGGCAGCGCCGAGGTGCTCGCCACCGCCCCCGGCGCGATCGCCGCCCCGGCGGGCGGGGACGCCGCCCTCGCCAAGGGCGGCCACACCGCGGTCGGCTACGGCGAACTGGTCTCCGACCCCGAGGGCGTCCTGGCGCTGCCGAAGGGCTTCTCGTACGAGATCATCACCCGGACCGGCCAGACCACCCTGGTCACCGGCGAGTCCACCCCCAGCAACCACGACGGCACCGCCGCGTTCGAGGGCCGCCACGGTGCGACCCTGCTGGTCAACAACCACGAGCTGGCCGGCCCGCGCTCCAAGTGGCCGCACCCCGTGCCGCTGCTGGAGGGCCACGTCTACGACCCGGCCGCGGCCGGCGGCTGCACCGTCGTCGAGGTCTCCGGCCACGGCCGCGGCGACGACCACGGCAAGGGCAAGGGCCACGGCCGGCGCCAGGTCCGCGAGTGGGTCGGCATCGCCGGCACCGCCACCAACTGCGCCGGCGGCGCCACCCCGTGGGACACCTGGCTGACCTGCGAGGAGACCGAGGACAAGGCCGGCACCAACGGCTTCACCAAGGACCACGGCTACGTCTTCGAGGTCGACCCGCACGACCAGGACGCCAACCGTGACCCGCAGCCGATCAAGGCCTTCGGCCGGTTCGCGCACGAGGCGGTCGTCATCGACGAGAAGCGCGGCCACGCCTACCTGACCGAGGACGCGTCCAAGCCCAACGGCCTGCTCTACCGCTGGACCCCGCCGGCCGGCTTCCGGCACGGCAAGGGCAAGCTGCGCACCCTGGCCGCCGACGCCGGCGCGCTGGAGGCGCTGAAGGCCTTCGACGCGCAGGGCAAGCTGGTCGACGACCTGTCCCGGGCCACCAAGCCCGGCACCACGTACGGCGCCGACTGGGTCAAGGTCCAGGACCGCGACGCCCGCACCACCTCGATCCGCAAGCAGTTCAAGGACGGCGAGATCACCCGGGCCCGCAAGCTCGAGGGCATGTGGTGGGGCGACAACGGCATCTACTTCGTCTCCTCCTTCGCCCGCGAGGAGTCGCCGCTCCAGCACGACGGGCAGGTCTGGTTCTACAACCCGACCCGGCGCACGCTGACCCTGAAGGTCATCCTCGGCGTCAACGAGGACGTCTGGACCGACAAGGGCAACTTCGACGGCCCCGACAACATCACCGTCTCGCCCCACGGCGGCCTGATCATCGCCGAGGACGGCAACGGCCTGCAGCACCTGTTCGGCACCACCACGGACGGGCGGACGTACGCGCTGGCGCGCAACGAGCTCAACAACGGGACGGAGGAGGCGCCGGAGTACAGCGAGTTCACCGGCGTGACCTTCTCGCACGACGGGCGGACGCTGTTCGCGAACATCCAGGAGCCGGGGATCATGCTGGCGATCACGGGGCCCTGGCACCGCATGTGACGCGTCGACCGGTAGTCGGGTCCGCCCGGGGAGGGTTCTGCTCCCCGCGGGCGGACCCCGCCGTCGGCGGGGCGCCGGTCGTCAGTCGGGAAGCCGGAGTTGGAGCATGGCCAGCAGGCGCTGCTGGGGCTGGGAGAGGTCGAGGCCGGTGAGCCGTTCGGCCCTCCTCACCCGGTAGCGGAGGGTGTTGGGGTGGATGTGCAGGGCGTCCGCGGCGGTGCGGACCTCGCCGAGGGCGTCGAGGTAGGCGAGGACGGACTCGGCGAGGCGGGTGTGGTGGCGGGCGTCGTAGGCGGTGAGGGCGGTCAGCCGGGGGTCGCGGAGCTCGGGGCGGTCCTGGAGCAGGGCGAGCACCTCGGAGACCAGCACCTCGGCCTGGACGTCCTGGAGCGCGGCGACGTCCGGGACGACGCCGCCGCGGCCCATCGCGTCGAGGATCCGGTCGGCCTGGGCGCGGGAGGCGGGGACGTCCGCGAGGCCGGGGACGGTGGGGCCGATCGCGGCCCGCAGCGGGATGGAGAGGTGGCCGCGGGCGGCGTCCACGGTCTCCCGGGTCCACTCGCGCAGGGTCGCCGGCGGCAGGCCGGGCGGGAGTTCGGGCAGCAGGACGTAGACCCGGGAGTCGACGGGGGCGAGCAGCGCGCCGCGGTGCCGGGCGGCGGTGTGCACCGAGATCAGGCCGGTGACCTCGTCGCGGGAGAGTTCGGCGTCCCGGCCGTCGGTGGCGGCGGGGGCGTAGGCGAGGACGGTGGCCGGGCGGCGCAGGTCGAGGCCGAGGTGGGTGGCCAGTGACTGCGGGCCGGTGGAGCCCTCCAGCAGGCCGGTCAGCAGGGTCTGGGTGAGCCGGGTGTCGGCCGACAACTCCCTGCGGCGGCGGACCAGTTGGCCGGCCGCCACCCGGGCGGCACCGATCAGGGCCTGCTCGGCGGTGCCGGCCAGCGGGGCGGACCCCTCCTGCACCCAGATCGTCCCGAGCGGCTGCGCGCCGGAGCGGATCGCGATGGCCAGCCGGCGGCGGATGCCCAGCTCCGGGTGGGCGGCGATCTCGATCGCGCCCTCGGAACCGCGCAGGTGCGAGAAGACGCCCCACTCGCGGAGCTTGGCGAGGTACGGCTCCGGGCCCTGCCGGCCCAGGATGGACAGCCGGCGCAGGTCGTCCACCTCGTCGGTCTCCGAGGTGCGCGAGTACGCCAGCACCCGGCTGGAGGTGTCCTCGATCGAGACGATGCCGCCGGTGAGGACGGCGACGGTCTGGGCCAGCGAGAACAGGTCGCCGGTGGCGGGCGCGCCGGGGCCGACGGTGCCCTCGGGGTCCTCCGCGCCGGACAGCAGGGTGCGGGCCAGCGAGTCCAGGTGCTCCCAGCGGGTCTCCCGGCGTACCGACAGCAGCGCCACTCCGGCCTCGGTGGCGGCCTCGCGCAGCGCGTCGGCCTGCCCCGGCCCGTCCAGCTTCACGGCGACGGCGGCGGCCCTGGCCCGGCCGGCGGCGCGCAGCGCGGGCAGCGCGGCCCGGCCGCGGGCGCCGATGGCCAGGACGAGTTCGCCCGGGGCCGCGGTGGGCGGGTCCTCCGGGTCCAGGATCGACACGTGCCGCACCGGGACGTCCAGCCCGGCGGGCGCGGCCTGCAGCTCCACCAGGGGTTCGCCGAGCGACATCAGCAGTTGGCGGAGCGGGAGGCCGGTCATCGGCGGGTCCTTCGTCGGGGCGGGCGCGGGTGCCGGGGCGGGCGGCGCAGGTCGGGGCGGGTTCGTCGGGTCGGACAAGATCCGGGGGCCGAGTTTAGCGAGACGGACAGGAGGCGGCGGCCGTGACCGGGGTGTGACGGTCTTCGTCCGGGCGGACAACGGCGAGCGGGGGAATTTGGCGGTGCGGCCAACAGAAGCGGGCAGGAGCGGGGAATAGCGTTTCTGCATGGCCGGTGTGCGACCCCCACCGGCCCCCATGACGAGAAGGAGAGCGTGCGCGCCATGGATGCTGTGACCCAGGTCCCCGCGCCGGTGAACGAGCCGGTCCACAGCTACGCCCCCGGCAGCCCCGAACGGGCCCGGCTGGAGGCCAAGCTGAAGGAGCTGGGCGGCCAGGGGCCGATCCAGCTGACCATGACGATCAACGGTGAGCAGCGCCTCGGCGGCGGCTCCGAGATCGACGTCGTGCAGCCGCACCACCACGCGGCCAAGCTCGGCACCCTGCGCAACGCCACCCAGGACGACGCGCGCGAGGCCATCGACACCGCGCTGGCCGCCGCGCCGGCCTGGCAGGCGCTCTCCTTCGACTCCCGCGCCGCGATCTTCCTGCGCGCCGCGGACCTGCTGGCCGGCCCGTGGCGGGAGACCCTCGCCGCGGCCACCATGCTCGGCCAGTCGAAGACCGCCCAGCAGGCGGAGATCGACACCCCCTGCGAGCTGGTCGACTTCCTGCGCTTCAACGTGCACTTCGCCCGGCAGATCCTCGCCGAGCAGCCGATCTCCTCGGACGGCGTGTGGAACCGCACCGACCACCGCCCGCTGGAGGGCTTCGTCTACGCGATCACCCCGTTCAACTTCACCGCGATCGCCGGCAACCTGCCGACCGCGCCCGCGCTGATGGGCAACGTGGTGATCTGGAAGCCGTCCCCCACCCAGCAGTTCGCCGCGCACTACCTGATGCGGCTGCTGGAGGCCGCGGGCCTGCCCAAGGGCGTCATCAACATGGTCACCGGCGACGGCCTGGCCGTCTCCGAGGTCGCCCTGAAGCACCCCGCGCTGGCCGGCATCCACTTCACCGGCTCCACCGCCACCTTCCAGCACCTGTGGCGCACCGTCGGCGAGAACATCGCCGGCTACCGCACCTACCCGCGGATCGTCGGCGAGACCGGCGGCAAGGACTTCCTGGTCGCGCACCCGTCCGCCGACCCGGCCGTGCTGAAGACCGCGATGACCCGCGGCGCCTTCGAGTTCCAGGGCCAGAAGTGCTCGGCGCTGTCCCGCGCGTACGTCCCGGCCTCGATCTGGGCCGAGATCAAGGACGACTTCCGCGACGAGGTCGAGTGGCTCACCATGGGCGACGTCACCGACCTGGCCAACTTCATGGGCGCCGTCATCGACGAGCGCTCCTTCGCCAAGAACAAGGCCGCGATCGACCGCGCCAAGGCCGACCCGCAGGTCGAGGTGCTGGCCGGCGGCACGTACGACGACTCGGTGGGCTGGTTCGTCCGCCCGACCGTGCTGGTCTGCCAGGACCCGGCGGCCGAGTACTTCAAGGACGAGTACTTCGGCCCGATCCTCGCCGTGCACGTCTACCAGGACGAGCAGTACGACGAGATGCTCGCGCAGATGGAGTCGGTGTCGTCCTACGGCCTGACCGGCTCGATCATCGCCCAGGACCGCGAGGCCGTGCAGCACGCCATGCACGTGCTGCGCAACGCCGCCGGCAACTTCTACATCAACGACAAGCCGACCGGCGCCGTCGTCGGCCAGCAGCCCTTCGGCGGCGGCCGGGCCTCCGGCACCAACGACAAGGCCGGTGCCAAGCAGAACCTGATGCGCTGGACGTCCACCCGCTCCATCAAGGAGACGTTCGTCCCGCCGACGGACTACCGCTACCCGCACATGGGCTGACCAGGCCCCCCGACGGCCGGCCACCACCCCCGGCCGGCCGTCCCCCTTCTCCTTCAGCTGATCCGCTTCGCCGGGAGTCCACGATGCTCCGTTCCGCCCTCCTCGCCGCCTCGCGCTCCCCGCAGGTGCGCACCATGGTCGAGAAGTTCCCGCCCACCCACGCGATCGTCGAGCGCTTCGTCGCCGGCGACCGGCTCGACCAGGGCGTGAGCGCCACCGAGAAGCTGGTGGACAGCGGCCGCAAGGTCACCCTCGACCACCTCGGCGAGGACACCAAGGACGCCGACCAGGCCGCCGACACCGCGCTCGCCTACGAGCACCTGCTGACCGCCCTCAAGGAGACCGGCCTCGCCGCGGACGCCGAGGTCTCGGTCAAGCTCTCCGCCGTCGGCCAGTTCCTCCCCGTGGACGGCGAGAAGATCGCCCTGGAGAACGCCCGCCGGATCTGCGAGGCCGCCGCCGACGCCGGCACCACGGTGACCCTCGACATGGAGGACCACACCACCACCGACTCCACCCTGGCCATCGCCCGCGAGCTGCGCGCCGACTTCCCCTGGCTGGGCGTCGTCCTCCAGGCGTACCTGCGCCGCACCGAGGCCGACTGCCGCGACCTCGCCCACGCGGGCTCCCGGGTGCGCATCTGCAAGGGCGCCTACAAGGAGCCCGAGTCGGTCGCCTTCCAGGGCAAGCGGGACGTCGACCTCGCCTACGTCCGCGCGCTCAAGGTCCTGATGGCCGGCGAGGGCTACCCGATGGTGGCCTCGCACGACCCCAACATGATCAAGATCGCCGGGCAGCTCGCCGAGTGGAACAAGCGCGACGTCTCCTCCTTCGAGTACCAGATGCTCTACGGCATCCGCCCCGAGGAGCAGCTGCGCCTCGCCGAGGCCGGCAACACCATGCGGGTCTACCTGCCCTACGGCCAGGAGTGGTACGGGTACTTCATGCGCCGCCTCGCGGAGCGCCCCGCGAACCTGACCTTCTTCCTGCGCGCCATGGCCACCCGCGGCTGACCGCGGGCCGGTGGGACCGCCGCCTGAGCCGGGACCGGCTCAGGCGGCGGTCCGCAGGTGTTCGTGCGCCCACTCCTCGAAGCCGGTCAGGTCGATGCCCAGCGCACGGGCGAACCGCGGCCGGGCCGGGTGGCCGACCACCTCCAGGAACGCGTGGGTGGCGCCCGCGTCCCCCATCCCGGCGGCGCGGGCCTGCTCCTCGGTCATGTCCGGAGCCGACAGCGGGACGCCCGCGGCGCGGGAGAGGATCTCGGCGATCTCGGTCATGGTCAGGTAGTCGCCGGCGAGTTCGAGTTCCACCCGGTGGAACTCGGCGGGGGCGGACACGGCGGCCGCCACGGCCCGGCCCACGTCCCGGGCCGCGACGAGTGCCAGGTGCGTGCCGGGTTTGACGACGGTGACCAGCCCCCCTTCGACGCCGCGGGGGAAGTAGAACCGCATGGCCGGCTCGAAGTTCTCCATGAAGAACGCCGGCTTGAGCAACGTCCAGTAGGGGAAGTCGAGTTCGCGCAGCCGGTCCTGGATCGCGGCCTTCGTGCCGAGCGGGGCCTCCAGCGCCGCCCACCGTCCTTCGTGCCAGCCCGGGGCCTCGGTGTGCTGTCCCGCGCCGCTGGTGGAGGACTGGACGAACTGCTCCACGCCGGCGGCCCGTGCGGCCGTCATGAGGTTGTCCGCCTGGCTGACCTCGCCGGCGAAGTCGAACCCCTGCCCGGTGTGCGCGGGCATCTGCACGGAGAAGACGGCCCGCACGCCGTCCACGGCGGCCGCGAGGGTCGCGGGCTCGGTGAGGTCGCCGACGAACAGGCGGGCGCCGAGTTCCTCGACGGCCCGTGCGCGCGGCGCGTCCGGGTCGCGCACCAGGGCGCGCACCGGTACCCCCCGTGCGAGCAGGGCGCGGGCGGCGGCACCGCCTTGGCGGCCGGTGGCACCGGTGACGAGAACCGGCAGTGCGGCGATGGTCATGTGACATCTCCTCGGCAGTCGTGCGCACCGGAAACGGCGGGGCCCGCCGTTTTGTGTTCGCTACGATACGGCGGGGCCCGCCGCCAATCAACGTTGGAGAGACCATGACCGGCCAGCGCTCGGACGCCCGCCGCAACCGCGCGCACATCCTCGCCGTGGCCGAGGCCGAGGTGGCGGCCCGCGGGGCCCAGGCGTCCCTGGAGCAGATCGCCCGCGTCGCGGGCGTCGGGTCGGCCACCGTGAGGCGCCACTTCCCCACCCGCCGGGCCCTGCTCGAAGCCGTCTTCAAGCAGCGGGTCCACGACCTGTGCGAGCGCGCGCACGTGCTCCGCGGCGAGCGCGACAGCCGCTCCGCGCTGGTGGAATGGCTGCGCGAGCTGCTCGCCTACTCACTCGCCGCGCGCGGCCTGGCGGACGTCCTCTCCTACCAGCCCCTCCAGGACCGGCCCGTCCACGGCGAGGCCGTCCAGGGCGAGGCCGTCCAGGGCGAGGCCGTCCAGGACTCCTGCGCGCCGGCCATCAGCGCGGCCGGCGCCCTGCTGCTGCGCAGGGCCATCGACGACCGGACCGTCCGGGCCGACATCACCATCGACGACCTGCTCGTGCTGATCGTCGGAATCGCCCTGGCCACCGAGCACTACAGCGACCCGGCGCCCCGGGCGGACCGCGCCTTCCGGCTCGCCGTGGCGGGCTTCGGCGCTGACGGCGCCTGAGCGTGCCCGCCCGCGCGGTCGCCGCGGCCCCGGCGCGTTTTCGGGCCCCCGGTCGTGCCTGCTCGGCTGCCGGCGGTTCCGGGCTTCCGGTGGTGCGTCAGAGCATCGCGGCGGCGGGCTTGACCATGCTGCGGGCGGTCTTGGCGTCGACGTACTCGCCGAGGGCGGTCATCACCCACTCGCCGGAGAACTGGCGGACCAGCTTGCACATGGCGACGCCGGTGTGCGGTTCGGACTGGGCCAGGTCGAAGCGGACCAGTTCCTGTTCGGTGGCGGTGTCGACCAGGCGGCAGTAGGCGTTCTTGATGTCGGTGAACTTCTGCCCGGAGAAGGAGTTGACCACGAAGACCAGGCCGCAGACCTCGGCGGGCAGGCCGCCGAGGTGGACGGTGATCGCCTCGTCGTCGCCGCCGCCCTTGCCGGTGAGGTTGTCGCCCGAGTGCGCGATCGCGCCGTTGAAGATGGCGAGCTTCATGAACCAGGCGGTGTCGATCTTCTTGCGCTGGGCGTCGAAGGCGATCACCGAGGCGTCGAGGTCGATGTTGCGGCCGCGCCCGGCGGGCTCCCAGCCGAGGCCCATCCGGACCGAGGCGAGGAAGGGCTTGCCCGCCTTCTCCAGCGAGACCGAGCCGCCCTTGACCAGGTTGACCCGGCCCTTGTCGAGGGTGATCTTGCCGACGGCGGGCGAGCCGGAGGGCATCGGCGGCGTCGACGGGGCGGTCGGGGCGGCCGGCGCCTGGGGGGCCGCGCCGGGCATCGGCGGGGCGGTGGGCGCGGCCGGTGCGGCCGTGGGCGGGGCCGTCGGGGCGGCGGGCGCGGCAGCGGTGGCGGCCGGGGGCGCGTCCTCGACCGAGACGCCGAAGTCGGTGGCGATCCCGGCCAGCCCGTCGGCGTACCCCTGGCCGACGGCGCGGATCTTCCACTCGGCGCCGCGCCGGTAGACCTCGACGACGACCAGCGCGGTCTCCCGGGTCAGCTGCGGCGGGGTGAAGGTGAACAGTTCGCGGCCGGTGTCGGCGTCCCGGACCGTCGCGGTGGGCTCGGTGCCGGCGAAAGTGGCCTGCTGGTCGTCGAGCGAGGCGGTCACCACGATCCGGGTGATCTCGCCGGGCACCGCCGCGGTGTCGACGGCGATGGCGTCCGGCGTGCCGCCGGCCGCCGGGCGGTGCGACACGCCCGGCCCCTGCGGGGCGTTGAAGAAGACGAAGTCGGCGTCGGAACGGACCTTGCCGGCCGCGGTCAGCAGCAGCCCCGACACGTCCAGCCGCTTGGGCGCGCCGACCTCGACCACGACCCGGGCCGACCCCAGGGACGCGTTCGCGCCCTGCACCAGAACCGTCGTCACGTGCTCCTCCTCGAATCGCCGCCGTTCCCAGCCTAATGCCGCGTCAGGCAACCCCCGCCCGTCGCAACGCCCGGCACGCCCGCTCTCCGCACCGGCCGTGCCGTCCCGCCCGCCCGGGTACGCCGCGAGCGAATCCGGCCCCCGCGCGCTTGCCCGGCCCGGGGAGCCTCGGCGAGCATGCGGGCATGCCAGCACTACAACGATCCGAGGCAACCGTCCGTGCCCGACTGCTGGAGGTCGACGGCTACACCGTCGACCTCGACCTCACCGGCGGCCCGGACCGGTTCGTCAGCACCACCGAGATCCGGTTCCGGTGCGCCGAACCCGGCGCCGACAGCTTCGTCGACGTCGACCCCGCCGTCCTGCGGCGCGCCGTCCTGAACGGGAAGCCGCTGGACGTCGCCGCCCTGGACGGCAACCGGCTCGCGCTGCCCGGCCTGCGCGCCGAGAACGAACTGCTCGTCGAGGCCGAGATGCGCTACTCGCGCACCGGCGAGGGCCTGCACCGCTACACCGACCCGGCCGACGGCGCGGTGTACGTGTACGCCACCTGCGGGCCCGACCTGGCGGCCAAGGTGTTCGCCTGCTTCGACCAGCCCGACCTGAAGGCGCCGATCACGCTGACCGCCACCGCCCCCGGGGAGTGGACCGTGGTGGGCAACGGCGCCCAGGTCCGCGGGGCGGACGGGCGCTGGGAGTTCGCCCCGACCAAGCCGATCTCCACCTACCTGTTCACCGTGGTCGGCGGCCCGCTGCACTCGGTGCGCGGCGAGCACGACGGCATCCCGCTCGGCCTGCACGCCCGCCGCTCGCTGGCCGCCGAACTCGACCGCGAGGCGCCCGAGTTGTTCGAGGTGACGGCCGCCTCGCTGGACCGGCTGCACGAACTCTTCGACGAGCGCTACCCGTTCGGCGAGTACCACCAGGCGTTCGTCCCCGAGTTCAACTGGGGCGCGATGGAGAACCCCGGCTGCGTGGTCTTCCGGGACGAGATGCTGTTCCGCTCCCCGGCCACCGCCTCCGAGCGCGAACGCCGCGCCATGGTGGTCTGCCACGAGATGGCCCACATGTGGTTCGGCGACCTGGTCACCATGCGCTGGTGGGACGACCTGTGGCTGAACGAGTCGTTCGCCGAGATGCTCGGCTACCGGATCGCCGCCGAAGCCACCCGCTTCACCGGCGCCTGGACCGGCTTCTCCGTCCAGCGCAAGGGCTGGGGCTACGACGCCGACCAGCGCGGCTCCACCCACCCCGTGGCCGGCAACGGCACCCGCTCGGTCGCCGAGGCGATGGTCAACTTCGACGGCATCTCCTACGCCAAGGGCGCCTCCGCGCTGCGCCAGCTCGTCGCCTGGCTCGGCGACGAGGCCTTCTTCGCCGGACTGAACGCGTACTTCGCCGACCACCTCTACGGCAACGCCGAACTCCCGGACTTCCTGGCCGCGTTGAGCGCCAGCAGCGGCCGCGACGTGCCCGGCTGGGCGGACGCCTGGCTGCGCACCAGCGGCGTCGACACGCTGCGCGCCGAGACCGAGCGCGCCGCCGACGGCACCCTGACCGCGCTGACCGTCGTCAACGAGGGCAGCCGGCCGCACCTGATCGAGGTCGGCGGCTACCGCGCCGAGGACGGCCGCCTCGTCCCGGTCGGCCGCGTCCCCGTCGAACTCGGTCCCGGCCGCCGGGCCGCCGTCCCCGCCCTGGTCGAAGCCGGGGCGACGCTCGTCGTCCCCAATGACGGCGACCTCACCTGGGCCAAGATCCGCCTCGACGGGGACTCCTGGCGGGCCGTGCGCGAATCGCTGTCCACCATCGAGGACGACGTCACCCGCGCCGTGCTGTGGGAACACGCCCGCGACCTCGTCCGGGACGCCGAACTCGACCCCGCCGCGTACCTCGACCTGATGGAACGCCACCTGCCCGCCGAGACCTCCGACAGCATCGTCGAGACCGTCCTCACCTTCGCCCGCACCCACGTGGCTGGCCGCTACCTGCCCGCCGCGCGCCGGGCCGAGGGGCTGGCCGCCGTCAGCCGCACCGCCCGCGCCCTGCTGGCGGACGGCGGCCGCGAGAGCGAGAGCGGCCGCGGCATCCGGCTGGCCGCGCTGCGCGCGGCGGTCGAGAGCAGCGGCGGCGAGGAGCAACTCGCGGAGCTGCGCGGCTGGTTGGCGGGCGAGGGGGTTCCGGACGGGCTGGCCGTCGGGCCGGAGCTGCGCTGGGCCGGGCTGGCCCGGCTGGCCGCGCTCGGCGAACTCGACGCGGACGAGATCGCCGCGCAGGAGGCCCGGGAGCCGGGCAGCGAGGCCGAGTTCGGCGCGGCGCGCGCACTGGCCGCCCGGCTCGGGGAGGAGGCCAAGGCCCGCGCCTGGGACCTCCTGTTCACCCCCGACGCGGCGTCCAACCGCATCCTGGAGGCCACCGCCCGCGGCTTCTGGGCCTCCGGCGAGCCCGACCGGCAGAACGCGTACGCGCTGCGCTTCTTCGAGCGGATCACCGAGGCCGCCGACCGCAGCGACACCGTCACCCGCCTGCTCGGCCAGACGCTCTACCCCGTCGCCCAGGCCACCCCCGAGGTGGTCGCGGCGGCGGAGGCGGTCCTCGCGGACCCGGCGCTGACGCCGGCGCTGCGGCGGAACCTGGCCGACTCGACGGACGACCTGCGGCGGACGCGGGCGGTGCGGGGGGCCTTCGGCGGGGCGCTCTGAGGGCTCCCGACGGTTCGGGTCACGTGGTCGACGCCGGGAGCTTCGACCACGTGACCGACCCGCCGGCGGAGCCTCTCGGTGCCGGCCCTTCGGCGCGGTCCTCCGCCGGTCAGAAGGAGCCGCGGGCGGCGAGGGCGCGGGTGGTGGGGAGGGCGAAGGCGGAGGCGGTCCAGGTTTCGGGGGTGGCGGGGGTC